>DASUGQ010000219.1:0-4200 GCA_036273935.1 Cyclobacteriaceae bacterium
GATTGCCATACCGTTGGTGAACGCATTATTGTCAATATTTTCCTGCCATTCATTCGCGCCAATAACATTATTGATTTCATAACGCCCCGGACCTTTCCGCTCTACCCTGCTGGCCCAAAAATCTGCGACCTCTTTTAGCACCGGATAGGCGCGCTCACGCAGAAACGTTTTATCCTTTGTAACCTGGTAATACTTCCAGAATGCCCATCCAACACATCCGGTGATGTGGTGCTGGAATGGTCCCGTCAAAGCCCAGACTGGCGTATCTTCGTTTCCTTTGTCGGATGACTCCCAGGGAAACATAGCGCCCTTATACCCATGGGCAAAAGCGTTTTGCTTTGCTGCCTCGAGCCGCTCGAACCGATATTCAAGCAACGACCTGGCTATCTCCGGATGCAGGACAAGTAATGGCGGATACATCCATAACTCGGTGTCCCAAAACACATGACCATTGTAGCCGAGTCCTGATAATCCCATAGGCGAAAGACTATAGGCAGTACCTTCCCGTGCAAATGAATACAGATGGTATAAGGCAAATCTTATGTCCCGCTGTGTCTGAGTGTCTCCATCGATTTGAATATCACTTTTCCAAAGTTCCTGCCAGGCATGCGTGTGATTGGTTAACAACCGGTCAATGCCTTCGAGCCGGCCAAAAATCGTAAGCCGTTCTGCTTCATTCAATGGATCTTCATAATGAGCAGTCGACGTCGCCGATCCAATCACGGCAAACCGATAGGTTTCACCACCTTTCAGGCTCCTGGTGAATTTCATCAGGTGCATATTATAATTCCAGTCCTCATGAATAAGGTCGGGCTCTTCGCCGTGACGCTCGGGCAAGACAAAACTATTGCTCACCGCTACCAAATGTTTTCCTGAGGGACTCTTTGCAATTGAAGTCATTAATGGTATCGTTACATGAGGCCGGTCGATCTCACTGTAGGTATTGTGCACCTCTGTCAGATGATCAGGTGCTTCGATGCTGTTCATGACCGTGATGGTCGATGCTTTCTTTGCTTCGATCTCCACTATTGCCATAGCCGTAAAAGGCAGATGGCGCAGGGCCATGGTGGAATGCTTTACCACGAGGGCGTCGCCGACGGTGAACGTGGTGATCAGCGTTGCCGTCTTCATGTCAAGAACCTGCCTGAAATTTGAAATGTCTGAAGGGCCGATCCGATGTCCGTTCAGGTCGAGATCGATATTTAAATAGTTGAACGTTTTCAGAATATTGGAAACTCTTCCTCGCTGATAATAATCGTAAACACCATTAAGTACTACATCTTTAACGTGAAGGGGCTGAGAAGAAGAAACTAACCCAATCATGCCATTCGCCACTGTCACCCCATAATAATTGTTTGGATCAATTTGATTGGCTTCAACCTGCCACGCCGGATCTGACTGTGCGTATGCCCAACTGCAGGGAACAAAGAAAAAAATGATCAGTTTTCTCATCATCACTCCTTTAGGGTAAAAAATTCGATCGTATCGTTATTGCGGAAAGCCAGGTAATGAGCTTTATCACCAATCATGATCTTCTTAAGGTTTCTTGTTTCGCCTGCCACAAAGAGCCCGGACTCAACCGATGGCTTGGCAATAAATTTACCCCAACCGTTATTTTTAAGGAACAGTCCGCAACTCTCATCGTTTCTTCCCATCTGGATATTGATGGGATAAAAATTTCCGGCCAGGAGTAAGTCCACCTTATTGTCTTTATCAAAATCGTCGGCAAGAATTGCATTCACCGTGGAGAATTGCGCTGCCTTAGGGAGCGGCGTTACTTTGAATTTTCCACCGCCAAGATTCTCAGCAATAACTGTTTCCAGGAGATCCGCCTCATACCTTTCGCTTTCCGTCAATTGATCTGCAGGGAACATGGTTTTAAAATCAGCTTCTGCAAACTTGCGATATGACAGGTAGCGTTTTTTTAAATAAGGCATCTGCTTTGTCATCTCATCCCTTGTGTAGAAGGGATATTCAACATGATGAATGTAATGAGTAAGTACCTGGTCCGTGCTGTCGTTGTGATCGAAATCCTTCACATACAACCGGATCGGTTCTTCAACCGATGCCTTTAGCCGGGAATTGAGACCCAGATTTCCGGCAACCAGATCGAGGTCGCCATCGCCATCAATATCCACAGGAACAACGACATTCCACCAACCGTTGGTATGGTCGAGGCCTGATCCTTCGATGGGCATTAAAGACAATTTACCTCCCTTGTTCTGGAAGATTGTGATTGGTTTCCACTCGGCCATGATGACCAGATCTTCGATTCCATCTCCATCCATATCAGCCCAGTCACTTTGCTTAACAAAGCCAAACTGCTTAAGTGCCGGCGCGACATCGCCAGTTGCATCCGAGAAATTTCCCTTTCCGTCGTTCAGGAGAATATATGAATCGGGCCTGACACCATATCGCCATGGGGTTGTCCTTGCTCCAAGAAAAATATCCTGGTCTCCGTCATTGTCGATGTCCGATATGCTTGCACAGGCACCGGTAATAAAAATATCCGGCACTCCATTTGACCTGGAGAAGTTTCCTGCTCCATCATTGAGGTAAAGCCGTGACAGCCGGTTCCTGGAGTCTCCGGAGAACTCGTTACCACCACTGACGACGAACAAATCATTATCCTCATCACCATCAGCGTCGAAAAAAACTGCACTAACATCCTCTGCAGTGCTGTCGCTATGAAGTGCTGGCTGGATTCGCTCTATGAAATGTCCATCCTTGTTTTGAAGGAAAATCTTCCCAGTCTGCCATTTGGCACCGCCAGCAAAAATATCTTCGAGACCATCACCATTGATATCGCCAACGGCACATGCCGGGCCCTCCGAGGACATCATATGCGGAATGAGTCCTTCGCGGTTAAATTCAACAAACTTGTTTTCGCGATGCTTATAGGGAAGTTGATAGCGATCAGATACATTGATAAAGATGGGATGACTCGTATGAAAGGAGTCATAGTTAAACTTTCCGTTTGCATTTTGATAATCCAATTCAAGATGCTGATTCGTTTTTACCTGCTTAATTTTCTCGAAGGTATCGTCTGGCCAAACCACTAGCAACGAATCAATTTCTTGTTCAGGGCCCGTTCCAAACGTGAGGCGATAGTCCACGGAACTTTGAAATCCCCGCGTCGGCATACATTCTTGCGTCTGAACCTTTCCGCTATCATAGAGAAATACTTTTGCACCTATCCCGTAATAGTTAGAAGCCGGACCTTTTAATGAAATCTGCAAAAAATGGTTCGACAAGTTTGACTGGTTCTTATTGATCACATTATTCTTGTACAAGAATGCCTCATCTTCGACATTATTAACGACAAGATCAAGATCGCCGTCGTTGTCAAGATCTGCATAAGCTGTCCCATTTGAATAAGAAGGAAGATCCATCCCCCATGCAAGCGCTTCATTGGTAAAAGTTGAGTCACCCTTATTGATGAACAGATAGTTGGGGAGCTTTATCTGGGGCATCTTCTTTGTGTAGGCAAGTTCCTTCTCGCTCATGTCATATTCCATTTTCATTTGGATGGTATCCGTCGAAATGAAATTGATGTAATCAAGGTCATTCGAACGCCTGTAAATTCCATTTGAAATGTAAATATCCTTCCTTCCGTCGAGGTCGAAGTCCGCAAGAAGGGCGGACCAACTCCAATCCGTTGAAGCAACACCTGCCAGCAAAGCAATTTCACTAAACGTACCGTTCTGATTGTTGAATTGCAATGTGTTCCGCGCCAGCTGATGATTGTATCCATAGCCTATCTTGAAATTATATACATCATACGCATCTTCTGCACCCGAAGCTTTGAGTATAACAGGATCTTCCGGAAGCATGTCGGCAGATATCAAATCAGGAAATGCGTCATTATTGATATCAGCAAAATCAATTCCCATGGTATAGCGACTGGTATGCGTCATGCACTCTTCGAGCATCTCCTTGAACGTCCCGTCTTTCTGATTGATATATAAATAATCATTTTCATGGAAGTCATTGCCGATGTAGATATCAGGCCATCCATCCAGATTGACATCGCTGACAACAATTCCTAAACCGTACCCCAGGGCACTGCTATAAATTCCCGACGTTGGTGTGACATCAATGAATCTTCCGTTCTCGTTCTTCAATAACCGATCACCTGATAATGGATGAGTAACCTTGCGAAGACTGGACTTGCCGAATGTGCCATTCTGATGAACGGAG
>DASUGQ010000220.1:0-4043 GCA_036273935.1 Cyclobacteriaceae bacterium
ATAATCAATTAACTCAAAATGAAACTAAGTATAAAGGTATTTTAATCTTTTTGTAAAAAATTGCTTCGAATTTAGCCCACTGCACGAATAACTTTGAACGATATTAATGATAAAGCCTTTAAATTGTACGGTTGTTTTTTCGCTCGTCTGTTTATTCATTTCAACTCAGTGTAGTCATTCCTCAAAGGACACTCTTTTTATCAGCTTGCCTTCGTCTGCTACAGGAATTGATTTTGTCAATTCGCTGGCATATGATGATGAATTCAATATTTATACCTACAGGAATTTCTATAACGGCGGTGGAGTAGCGCTGGGAGATATTAACAATGACGGCCTCCTGGACATTTATTTCACATCGAATCAGAAAATCAATCGATTGTATCTAAATAAAGGGAACTTTCAGTTTGAAGATATAACTGAAAAAGCCGGCGTGGGTGGTACACACACGTGGTCAACGGGGGTGAGTATGGCTGATGTCAATGGTGATGGCTGGCTTGATATTTATGTCTGTAACTCAGGCGGTGTTAAGGGTGATAACCGACAGAACGAACTTTTTATCAATAACGGCAATCTCACGTTTGCCGAGAAAGGTCAGGAGTTTGGCGTGGACAATACAGGACTTACAACGCACGCGGCATTTTTTGACTATGACCATGACGGTGATCTTGACCTCTACATACTAAATAATTCTTACGTTTCGGTGGGTGAATTTAATCTGATGAAAGTTGAAAGGCCACGAAGGGATCCACACGGTGGGGATAAGCTGCTACGAAACGACAACGGGAAATTTGTCGATGTGAGCGCCGAGGCTGGTATTTACGGTAGCATTATTGGTTTTGGATTAGGTGTAACAGTTGGTGACGTTAATAAAGACGGCTGGCTCGACGTATATGTATCGAACGATTTCTTTGAGCGTGACTACCTGTACATCAATCAACGCAATGGTACATTTAAGGAACAGCTTACACGGTCAATCAAAAGCATCAGTATGTCATCCATGGGCGCTGATCTTGCGGACATCAACAATGACACATGGCCTGACATATTTGTCACGGATATGCTACCTGCAACCAATGATCGGATTAAATCTGTTACGACGTTTCAAAATTGGGATATATATAAATATAATGTGGAAAACGGGTATCATCACCAATTCGTGAGAAACTGTTTTCAACTTAATGATGGCGACACCACATTCTCAGAGATAGGTCGTTTACTTGGCGTACAGGCAACAGATTGGAGCTGGGGTGCCTTGATGTTCGATATGAATAACGACGGCAGAAGAGACATTTTTGTCGCGAATGGAATTTATAAGGATCTGACCAACCAGGATTATCTCCAGTACATCGCAAACACCGAGGTCGTCAAGACATTTTTTACACAGGAGGACATCGACTATCAGCAAATGATTGAAGCAATCCCCTCGAACAAAATTCCAAACAGTGCATTTCAGAATATGGGCAATTTAACTTTTGTCGATCGCGCGAAGGAATGGGGATTGGGAATGCCAAGCTTTTCGAACGGATCTGCATATGGTGACTTCGATAATGACGGCGATCTTGATTTAATTGTCAATAATGTGAATATGCCGGCGTTTGTCCTTAAGAATCGCGCAAATGAAATGACAAAAAACAATTTCTTAAAATTTATTCTCAGAGGCGAAGGTCGGAACACAAATGCCATTGGCGCTTCGATAACAATTAATGCCGATTCACTTCAACTCTTCGGAGAACAAATGCCGATGCGGGGATTCCAGTCAAGTGTCGATCCACGTCCAAATTTTGGTCTGGGATCAATAGATGTTGTTGACAAAGTTGTCGTTGTTTGGCCTTCCGGTAAAATTACTGAACTGAAGGACGTGCGCGCAAACCAAACCCTTGTGCTTAATGAAGCAGAGGCAAGCGTTAATCAACTGAAAGACGGGAATGACAAGATCGATCCGATGCTTAAAGATGTTTCACACACAATCGGAATCGATTACCGTCACAAGGAGAATGAATTTGTTGATTTCGATCATGATCATTTGATCTTTCACATGCTTAGCACAGAAGGTCCTCATATTGCCAAGGGTGATGTTAACGGTGACGGACTTGAGGATTTTTACATTGGCGGGGCAAAGGACTCCGAGGGTGCCATGTACATTCAGAATGGACGGGGTGGCTTTCAGAGGATCAATCAACAGACATTTGAGAAGGACAAAGTGTTTGAAGACACAGATTGCGTTTTTCTGGACGTCGAGCATGACGGTGATCTGGACTTATATGTTTGCAGTGGAGGAAATGAATTCGATGCTGAGTCAAGGCAGTTACAGGACAGACTTTATATCAATGATGGATTGGGTAACTTTTCAAAAGGGGAAGGCAGACTTCCTGATGTCGTAACAGCAGTGACATCCTGTGTCGTCCCTGCCGATTATGATCGCGATGGCGATCTTGATCTTTTCATTGGCACCCGTGTGAAGCCACGATTCTATGGCATGCCGGTGAATGGATTCATACTGAATAACGATGGGACCGGTCACTTCACAGATGTTACGGGTGAAATTGCTCCCGGCCTTCATCATATCGGCTTGATTACGAGTGCGACATGGTCGGACATTGATGGTGATAAAGATTCGGATCTTGTTGTGGTCGGCGAATGGATGCCCATCACCATCTTCAAGCAAGACAATGGAAAATTTGCAAATGTAACTGCAACCTCAGGTCTCGATAAAAGTAATGGTTTATGGAACCGCATTGCCGGGGCAGATGTTGACCACGATGGTGATATCGATTTTGTTGTTGGCAACCACGGACTCAATTCAAAATTGAAAAGCAGTGTTGAAAAACCTTTGCAAATGTACACCGGTGACTTTGACGAGAGCGGTGATGTGGAGCAAATTATTTGTATGTATTACGGTGACACATCATATCCACTTGTTTTAAGGCATGACCTGGTAAAACAACTTCAGGGGCTGAAGAAGAAATATCTCAGGTATGAGGACTATAAGAATGAAACCATCGGTGATATTTTTTCAAATGATCAATTAAGAAAAGCGACGCAGTCAGACGTGTATCAACTTCAGACATCAATATTGATCAATGATGGAAAGGGAAATTTCAAAATAAGAGCCCTGCCGATTGAGGCTCAATTTTCGCCTGTGTTTGGCATATTACTTCAGGATTTGGATACCGACGGCAATGTGGACATTTTTCTGGGTGGCAACCTTTACGGAGCAAAACCGGAGATTGGTCGTTATGACGCGAGTCATGGTCAGTTGTTTAGCGGGAATGGACGGGGCGATTTTAAATATATTCCGCAAAATCAGTCAGGATTGAAGATTGACGGTGAAGTGAGGGATATTGTTTCAATTGATCTCAATGGAAGGCCTTTTTTGTTAGTCGCCCGAAATAACAACACTTTGCTGATATTTCAGGTTAACACGCCCCTTCCGATTCTCCAATAGTTTCTGCAATCGTATGTATATTTTACACTGAACTTATTAATTTTGAAAGACGAAAGCTCTATTAATCATGTACAGATCAATTGGAAAGGTTGTCGCTTTAACAATTTTACTTGCTTCTTGTAACGGGACTCCTGACAAGGAATGGAAAGCCGCAGCCAATAACCCAGAATTCCTGCATCGTTCCATCAAGACAGTAACCGACATCATTGTTCACGATATTTTTTCGCCTCCCGTTGCCAGCCGAATTTATGCGTATGCCAGTATCGCAGCATACGAAACGGCCATCCAGGGCAATCCTAAATTTGTTTCCCTTGCGGGTCAGGTTCATGGTCTCGAACCTGTTCCTACACCGGAAGAAGGAAAAGAATATTGCTTGTCACTGGCATCCGTCCAGGCAACTTTGATGGTGGGAAAGGCGCTAATCTTTTCCGAGGATAAATTGGACGCCTTCTATGACCAAATCATGAAGGAGTTCAGGGAGACGGGAATGCCAAACGAAATTTTTGAGCGATCAATTGATTATGGCAATAAGGTAGCGGCTCATATTATGGATTGGGCTTCAAAAGATAACTACAAACAGAGCCGCTCATTTCCAAAA
>DASUGQ010000221.1:0-3230 GCA_036273935.1 Cyclobacteriaceae bacterium
TTCACTCAAGGGTATAGAAATTCCGTGACAGGTTACTGCAAATCTTGCGGGGTTGAAATTCCTCACTTTTACTTCAACTCGCTCAACGGACGAATCAACAAAGCGCGCTGTACCTCCCCGGGTAGTTTCTTCTCCCAGCACGTGCCAGGGCTCAATGCCAAACCGGAGCTGCAACTCCATCTCCTGTGCAGTCACCTTTCCATAAAGAGGAAAGCGAAACTCAAAAAAGGTATCCAGCCATTCCTGTTGAAAAGGATAGCCTGCCTCATTAAGTTCGTTGATCACAGTCGCAATATCTTGTTGAACATAATGAGGCAGCATGAACTTGTCATACAACTCCGTTCCCCAGCGGATTAGCTTGTGCTTATAAGGTTTTTGCCAAAACCAGGATATGAGGCACCGGATCAGGAGAAGTTGGACGATACACATTTGTTTATTCGGCGGCATATCAAATGCACGGAACTCCAACAGGCCAAGCCTGCCACTCGCACTGTCAGGCGAATACAATTTATCAATGCAGAACTCCGCCCTGTGTGTGTTGCCGGTGATGTCTACCAGTAAATTTCTGAATAGCCTGTCAACAAGCCAATGCGGTACCTGTCCATGATCGGGGATCTGGTCAAAAGCAATTTCAAGTTCGTATAACATCTCTTGTCTTCCTTCATCAACCCGCGGTGCCTGGCTCGTCGGCCCGATAAATTGCGTGGAAAATAAATAGGAGAGACCAGGATGATGTTGCCAATAGGTGATCAGGCTCCGAAGCAGGTCTGGCCTTCTTAACAATGGACTATCCGCTGGTGTTGTCCCGCCGATGGTAATATGGTTTCCACCACCCGTGCCCGTGTGTTTACCATCAAGATTGAACTTTTCAGTACCAAGGCGACTCAGTCGTGCTTGTTCAAACAGGATGTCATAATTGTTGACCAACTGGGTCCAGGTTTTCGCCGGATGAATGTTGACCTCCAGGACTCCGGGATCTGGTGCAAGTGATAGTTTAGTGAGACGATGATCGGCAGGGGGCTCGTACCCTTCGATAAGAATTTTTAGATTGAGTTTCTCTGCGGTTGTTTCAATGGAGGCAATCAGATCAAGGTAATGTTCTGCGTACTTTAAAGGAGGCATGAAAAGGCAGAGCTTGCCGTTTCTTACTTCAACGCATAACGCGGTCTTTATAGTAAAGATGTCAAAAGTTGGCTGGGGCTCCGTGTCTTTCTTTTTTTTTGACGTTGGCTTTTTTCTTTCCCTGGCACCATTGTCATCTTCATCTAAAGCATAGGCTGGCTGTAAATACTCCTTAGGAAGCATTTGTTGGGTTACGGGATGATCATAGCGATCAGCAGCCTTCTGATAATAATTTTCAAAGTCCGGTAGTTCGTCAAATGTGCTCCGTTCAACAGGGCGTTGCATTTTCGACTGACTCATGAACGGAAGAGACTTAAGCGGGAGCCGGTAGCCGATGGATGAATTACCTGGAATAAGTATGAGCCGGTCATGGCGAAACTGCCATTTGCAACTCACCCACCGGTTATTCCAGAAATTCCATTCCAATGGGATGGCAAAGCCAACTGGATTTCCTAAACCCTTTGCTAGTAATTCGGTGAGTTTTTTACGTTCCAACGGATCGTCCAGGTTTGATTTATAGGGATCAAGATTGGCCGGCACTTTTCCTTCTTCCCATAAAAAATAAAATGCGTCCTCTAAAGCGGGGTGAATGTGGTCCGTCGGGATATTGAGATATCTCGTCAACTCGGTGATGAAGCGTTCTGCATCACTCAGTAAGTAATTTGAATTCGAATCATCCAGATCAAGAAGGTTATCGTCTCGCCAGATCGGCTTGTTGTCGTTTCTCCAGAAGGAGGTATACTGCCATCGTGGAAGGGGTTCACCCGGATACCACTTCCCATGGCCTTTGTGAATGAGGCCTCCAGGACCGAACGAATTTTTAAGTCGCTTGATCAGTTGGGCTCCTAGTATTTTCTTTTGCGGTCCATCTGCTGTGGTATTCCACTCTTTTGCCTCCATATCATCAACAGATACAAAAGTCGGTTCACCACCCATCGTGAGACGCACGTCGTTGTTAAGGAGATCTTCATCAACTTTGTTTCCAAGACCGATAATTGTCGCCCATTGTTCTTCCGTGTAAGGTTTGGTGACGCGCGGATCTTCATGAATTCTGAATACCTCATTCTTATAGTTGAATGTCACTTCACAAACATCGGTCATACCGGTTACAGGTGCTGCACTTATCGGGTCGGGAGTGCAGCAAAGGGGAATGTGGCCTTCACCCGCCAACAGCCCTGACGTTGGGTCGAGGCCAACCCAACCTGCACCTGGAATGTAAACTTCTGTCCATGCGTGGAGATCAGTGAAATCCTGCTCAGGACCTGATGGTCCGTCGAGCGCTTTGGTGTCTGCTTTAAGTTGAATGAGATAACCGGAGACGAATCGTGCAGCAAGACCGAGGTGACGGCATAGTTGCACGAGCAGCCAACCGGAATCCCGGCACGATCCGCTTTTAAGGCCCAGCGTTTCCTCGCAGGTTTGAACACCCGGTTCGAGCCGCACGGTGTATTTTACAGCTTTCCAGACTTTCTGATTTAGTTCGACAAGAAAATCAATTGTGTTTTTCTTTTGAGAGATATTTATTTCTTTGAGGAACTCATTTAGTAGCGTTCCATTTTCATTTATTTCAAAGTAAGGATGGAGTTCTTTCTGCAACTGCCGGGCATACCGAAAAGGAAATTCTTCAGCGGTCTTTTCAATAAAGAAATCAAACGGGTTGATCACAATGATCTCCGCGATCACTTCAACTTCAAACGTTAGTGAGGTTGTCATTTCTTGAAACACCAATCTTGCCTGGTAATTGCCAAAGGGATCCTGTTGCCAGTTGATAAAATGTTTTCCGGGTTCAACCTTGAATGAGTACGAAAGGATAGGTGTGCGACAATGCGGCGCTGGACGCAACCGGAAAACGTGGGGCGATAAATTTACTGCACGGTCGTAGTGGTAGGAGGTTTTATGACGAATGGCAACCTTTATAGACATAGTAAACTAATTAGTCAATTGTCAATCGGCTAAATACTGTGTAGCAGTAATTAGTGATTTCTATATAATAATAGTCCAAATTGAAGCGAGTTGCACAAATCGTTTCAGAGTATTTTTGTAACGAAGTAAAGTACGGAGATTTCAAACGATTGCTTTGATAATACACACATATTTTATTTGATGAG
>DASUGQ010000222.1:0-4634 GCA_036273935.1 Cyclobacteriaceae bacterium
GCGGACACCCATCAAGCCTGCACTCAATCATTCTACATTGATGTGATAAACATCCTGATCATTCCTTGAAATATCAGGGATGAAAAATCCACCGGGCTGTGCTATTTCTTCCAGCAAATCAAAGCGGGTACACGATTTTGGTAAACCGGAAAAGATCAACAGGAACGTGTAATCGATCCCGTCAGGAATAAGCGTCCACTGCGGTGCGTAGGTGATGTTCTCGGCGTGAATGAGTTTTGACCGGGATGATGACGATTTATCAATAAGGTAGGTTGTGCGCCAAATCCTGATGAGCATATTGCGCCATCGGTTTTGAAAATGGCAATGGACATAAACATAGGAATCTTCGAGCGTATCCGAATCAATAAGTGTTAAGGTATCCAGGTCAACCTGCGGTTTTGCAATGAGGGGCGGATCAGCAATAATCGTTGAAGAATTGGCGGGCTTGTCCATGATCTTTATGACAAAGCAAATTTCGCATATGCGCATGTTTACTGCAATATGAATATGTATTTTTAAATTGGCCTTTTACATTTATAGTTTTATATCTATTATGGAAGGTTCACCGAGAATAGTAATCCTTGACGGCTATACACTCAACCCCGGCGATCTGAGTTGGGGTATGGTTGAAGAGTTTGGCGAGGCGACAATTTATGACCGCACCGATCCTGAACAAATTCTGAAAAGGATTTCCGACGCGGAAGTTGTACTTACGAATAAGGTGAGTCTTTCAAGAGACGCAATTATGCACGCGCCTTTCTTGCAATACATCGGTGTTACGGCAACCGGCTATAATATTGTTGATGTGAAGGCCGCGAAAGAAAGGAAGATTATTGTAACGAATGTTCCAGCTTATGGCACAGCCTCTGTTGCACAGCATGCTTTTGCCTTGTTGCTGGAACTGGCATCTCATGTTGGCCTCCATGCAATGGACGTTCGACAGGGAGGATGGTCTTCTCAGGGGGATTTTTGTTACTGGAAAAAACCTCTTGTTGAATTACATGGTAAGACGTTTGGCATCGTGGGACTTGGAAAAATAGGTAAGGCGGTTGCTCGCATTGCGCTTGGTTTCGGTATGCATGTGTTAGCCGTTCATAAACATCCCGAACGTGATAGAATGGATGGCGTTTCGTTCACGGATATCGATACGTTATTCAGGGAGGCGGACGTTGTTTCGTTGCATTGCCCTCTGAATGACGACAACAAAGCATTCGTAAATCGCGACCTGCTTGCCGTGATGAAGCCGACGTCTTTTTTTCTGAATGTCAGCCGGGGTGGATTAGTAAATGAGAATGATCTTGCAGGAGCCCTTAATGATAATGTAATTGCCGGCGCTGGCCTGGATGTTCTTTCTGTCGAACCACCTCCGTTCAACAACCCGCTGCTGGGTGCGAAGAATTGCATCATCACACCACATCAGGCCTGGGCTGCACAGGCCTCCAGGAGCCGGTTGATGAATGTCGCTATCAACAATCTCAAGGCGTTCCTTGAAGGTCATCCTCAAAATGTTGTCAGCTGAGCGCGCTCATGATTTTGAAGTAAAATTGTTACCTTAACCCGTTTTTCAATAAGAATTAAAATGACTAACGAAGAAGTAATAAAGCTTTTTGGTGAAGCTTTTGTCGGTCACTTTACAAGCACGCGAGAGTGGGGGTGGAGACAATTTTCCGGACATTTCACCAATTGGGAGTTGAAGCAATATTTTGAAGTCATCTGATTTGCTTCATGTTTACACCCCTTGATTTTACAAACCTCATCAAAGACGCCTGGGATCAATATGATCCCTCGCGAAAAGTGCGTTATGTCATTGATATCAGCGCCATGGTGTCAACCAATCATGTTTTCAGGGTAAAATTTGAAGACGATGATTTTGTTATTGCCAAATGTTCCTATTTCGGAAAGTTCGAGCATTTCAAAGAGGACCATACCATCATCAGCGTTCTTGGAAACAGCCTTCCGCCTCCGTTTGAGAATTTTCTGGCCAGGTCCTTGATAAAGAACGGAGAGGTCTACACGTATAAGTACAAACAGGGAATCATGGATGCATGGGTTGTGTTCTACAATCCCATTCAGATTGATCAGCGCCTGCCACGCCAGTTGGAAGAAAATCATATTAGAAAATTGGGAAATCAGTTAGCCAAATTTCACAAGGCCTGTACTGCCGTTTCGCCCGGTTTACCTCCGTCGTCCAAAACCCTTGAAATCGATGTTCAGCATTTGCTGAGTACACTGGAGACCGAACAAGGTAAATTTGAGCATCGCCTCCACATCGATGCAATTAAAAAACAATGCGACATTTTTCTTAAGAACCTCGAGCGTCTAGGTTACACAACCTTTCCGTCGATACCAGTTTTTGTGGATTGGAACCTTGGAAATTTTTCGGTCACGAAAGACATTGAATTCTTTTCACGATGGGACTATGACTGGTTTCGGATGAGTTCGAGGATGATGGATTTTTATTTCTTCAGCCGGGTTTCTTCCTCCATTGGCGATCGGACCGTTTTTAGCTACCTTGTTGATCCTCTTATGGAGACCCGCTTTCTCTTGTTTTTGGAAGAGTACCACAAAGAATTTCCCCTGACAGAAAATGAGGTGAGGTTTCTGACGGAAGCCTATCGGTTCTTTATTTTGAATTATGTGGTGAAGTATGGCCGATATTTCTTTCACCAGGTTTATGCGACCCGGCTTCTGCGTGAGGCTTTTCAGATATACTTTCCATCCATTGATAGCAACATCAATGTCGAAAACATTTTGAGAACACTTAAGCTATAGGTAATGTCCAAGGTACGGGATTTCAAAAGCATCATTGGCAAATACGACGTGGTTTTCTTCGACGCCTATGGTGTGCTGAAAAATTACAACGGCCTCATTCCGGGAATTGAAAATACCATACGTTTTCTCATCGAAGAAAATATTGATTTTTATGTTCTTACAAATGATGCCTCGCGGAGTCCCGATGACCTGGCTGCTTCCTATCAAACGCTTGGTATAAAAGAAATCACAGCCGATAAAATTATTTCTTCCGGGATGCTGGCGAGGGAATACCTCCGATACAAGGTGAAGAAAGGGACCGCTGCTTATCTCGGCACATCGAAATCCGCTCACTACATCGAAACGCAAGGGTTGAACACCTTGTCTATTCGCCAGCTTGATCTCGATAAGATTGATGATGTTAACGTCCTTGTGCTTCTTGATGATGAAGGCTTTGACTGGAAGCGGGATATCAATAAGGTGATCAATCTCCTGCGAAAGCGCAACATACCCGTGATTGTTGCAAACACAGATTTTGCTTACCCGGTAACGGAAGATGAAGTGTCGATTGCCATCGGCGGGCTATCTGATATGATCGAGACCATCGTGGGGAGGCGGTTCATCAAGTTTGGTAAACCTGACTCGCAGATGTTCATGTTCGCTTATGAACGGATACAGGAAAAGAAACAAATTGGGAAAGAAAAAATAGTGATGGTCGGGGATACGCTGAAGACCGATATTCTCGGTGGCAACAAATTTGGTATTGATACCATATTGGTCCTTTCGGGGAACACGCTTCCCGATCAGGTTCATTACCTGATCCGGTCGACGGGAATAATACCAAACTACATTTGTGAGGACGCCGTAATACCAGTTACGAAGGAATGACGGGACACGCTTTGCCCCGGGCAAGCTGTTGAATTTGCCCCCACCTTTAACAAATATCTTCCTTTGATTTCTCTTTCAGGCGATTTCAGTAAATTGGCATAATTATTTTAAAAAGGGTTCCGTTTACAGGTGTGCTTATGCGAATGACGGAGAGTCTCCAGAAACTTATTTTCATCGGTTGTTGTGTTCTTGCCGTTACATCTTTCATGACTGTGAAAGGTAGCGCCCAGATCATCCAGGCGAACAATGAATCAGAATATCGAATTCAATCAAAGGATGATTACATTAAGGCCGAACGATTAGTGGACACGCTGGCCGAGCAATTATACGCCCTCTACCAGTCCTATCCTGCATTAACAATACAGCATCACTTCAATACACAGAATGAGCTCGTCAACGTCACCGTGGAGGGAATTGATGACCCTCTTGTTGCCGATAAGGCAGCATTGTGTTATATGAAGCTTGAAAAGTTGGCGATTGCTGTTCGTGATGCAGATCCGGCATTCATTCCCCAGCGAGCTGAAGTAGGGGAATCGGAAGTTTTAAATGAAAAACAAAGCGAAGAGTTTATTCCGAAAAAGGACAAAGCTGATAATAAGCATTGACCTTTCGGAGCGGAAGGTCCAAGGATTCTCACTTCCCATCTAAAAAATAATTAACCAAAGGAGGCAGGCTCATGCGCCTCCTACTCCCTTGGTTTTTTGTTGCCTTAATTATTGTGCTGCAGCTGAATCAGCAGGAGTGGCGGTTGTATCAGGAGCGGCTTCAACAGGTGCAGGAGTCTCAGTTGCCACGCTGTCGGTAGACTCGGTAGCGGTATTTTCTGCAGGTTTTGAAGTGCATGATGCAAGGGCCAGTACTAATGCAGCAAGAGCCAATTTGATGTTACTTTTCATAATTTAATATATTAAGGTTTAAAAATTACCCCTTCATACAGAAAGGTCGCCCAGGTAACCCAAGGCCACATCCTTAAAAAATCAAATCATGATCATTTT
>DASUGQ010000223.1:0-29589 GCA_036273935.1 Cyclobacteriaceae bacterium
CTGGCCATGGCGGTGATTTGATCATCAGTCCAGTGTTTTGACAGGTTCTGTGGCAGATCAATTTTATGTTTCCCGACCATCTCCTTGAATTCTTTAACACCGTCTGCGTAGTAGTCGCCAAGGTGATTGAAGGCAACACAGTTTGCATAACAGTGGCGCATACCTAAGATTTTTGAAAGACCATACGATAACGCATGACAAACACCTACTTCAGAATAGGTAAGGCTTAATCCACCCATCAGCGATGCTACCATAAGTTTGTCATCATTCTCAGGAGTCTGCCCACTCTTTTCGCCAAGAAAGATTTCACGACACAATTTTAATGACTGCTCGGCATAGGCGTGACTGTATGCGTTATTGTAAATTCCGTTTTCTGATTCTATGCAATGAATATAGGTATCCATCCCCGTGTAGAACCACCAATTGCGGGGAACTGATGCGATCAATTCAGGGTCAAGAACCACCTGGTTGAAAACCGTCCACTCACACTTCAACCCTAACTTCTTTTCAGGTCCTGTTAAAACTGCAGTCATTGAGACTTCTGCACCAGTTCCAGAAATGGTCGGAACTCCGAGGTGATAGATGCCGGGGTTCTTGATAAGGTTCAAGCCCTGGTACAAAGTAGATGAACCTTCGTTCGTAAACATTAATGAGGAGGCTTTCGCGATGTCCATAATGCTTCCACCGCCAATACCTACAACTCCTGCCGGTAGCCCATTAGATGAAAGGACACTGTCGCGGATGTTATCAATTTGTTCAGTCGTGGGTTCGTGCGAATCAACATCGATAAATAAAATGACATCTTCCTTCTTTAATGGAATACGTTTCTCCAGCGGTTTGCCTTTAAAGTAATGGTCAACAATGAAAAGCATGAACTCACCATTGTCCTGGCGCCTTTCATCCAATATCGAACCCAGCTGATCAAAACTGCCTCTTCCGAAGACAGTTTTTTCAATGCCTTTAAAATTTTTATGCATGAATGGTGGCTAATGCTTTTTGGATACAAGCGGAAATTTTTTCGGACAGATTCTTCAGATCGTCTTCGGTCCAGGTAACCCGTATGCCGAATGAGATGAGACGTCCTACTACTTCCTGTGATTTTGGGAGGTTCAAGTTATGGTAATCCTGGGGAGCGCCAAAATGATGAATAGGCAATTTGGCGGCAGCCCTCAATTCTTTCAGGTGTGTCCACTGGTTGATAAAATGATACATATTGGTGTACCAATAATTGAATCCGCCGACACCATTCTTATTGAATTCATCAACGACCCGCTTTGCAGTTTCGGTATCCGGCAAAAGGATATTCAGGAACGTAGCCGAGTCGCCGGCCGGATCAACCAGGGCAGAGAATTCGACACCGGGTATTGTTCCCAATTTGTCCATGAGGAATTTCTTATGCTTTCTATTTTGTTCGCGAATGAAAGGGACTTTGCGAGTCTGTGCTACGCCGATCGCTGCATGCAGTTCACTGATGCGATAATTAAACCCGAGGATCGGGTGATTCTCCATTCCCCGGTTTGTTCCGATATGATCATGGCCATGGTCAGAATAGCTATCGGCAAACTTGTAACACTGTTCGTCATTTGTTACGAAAATTCCGCCCTCGCCTGCAGTGGCAATCTTGAAAAAGTCGAACGAGTAAGAGCCGGTTTTTCCGAACAGTCCGACCGAAGTTCCTTTATACGAGGCGCCAAAAGCCTGGCCGGCATCTTCCACCAACGTGAGTTTACGTTCATTACAAATTGCAATTATCTCATCCATGCGGGCCATACCACCGCACATGTGCACAAGGAGAACAGCCTTTGTTTTCGTGGTAATGGCAGCTTTGATCCCCTCCGGGCTCAGGCAAAGCGTTTCATCTATTTCGGCGAAGACAGGTAGTGCACCGCAGAATAAAACGGCCTCGACTGAGGCGATGTAGGTGAAAGGGGGTACGATTACTTCATCTCCGGCCCCGACTCCGGCAGCGGCAAGGGCGCAGGAAACCGCCGTCGATCCGCTCGAAACGGCATGGGCGTATTTTGCCCCTGTGATTTTCTTTACTTCATTTTCGAAATCGCGCGCTTTCCAGATGTCTTTGCGCTGCGCATCATGGTTATAGCGGAAGAAAATGCCCGTTTCGAGCACATCATTGATTTCTTTTTTTTCCTCGGCTCCAAATAATTCGGTTCCCGGCATAGCAATTTTTTTAAAAATGGGCTCAAAGGTAGTATAAAGGCAGGATTTTAGCTAAAAGATGGTTTGCAGGAATTGATGGGAAAAGGCTTTAATTAAGGAGCCGACATTCCGTGAATGCCCTGAATGGCGGCCAAATAGGTTTTAGACTCAGAATTTTTAAGCTAGGCGGAGTGCCGGGCCATTTACGCAGCCCGATGAATGGAGGTTGTCCGCTCCTGCATCATAATATTTTTCCGGATACGGCTCAGGGATTGTGGTTTTATTCCGAGGTAGGACGCGACGTAACGTTGGGGAACACGCTGCAGAATGCGGGGAAAATCTTCAAGCATCTTGAGGTATCGCTCTTCGGCCTGCTCGTTTTTCCTTTTTATAGTTTCATTGATCAGTTCGTTGTACCGGTGCTCCATGACAAGGAGCATAAGTTTTGCAAAGGAATTGCACGTGTCAAACAAGTGAAGGTAGTCCGCTTTCTCGAACCTGACAATCAGGGTGTCTTCAAGCGCCTGGAGTGAAGTTATCGCCGGTTCCTCGTAGAAGATACTTCGAAGATCGGCGAAACAAGTGTTCTCAAATTTAAATCCTACCGTAGTATCTTCCTGTCCATCGTCGCTGGTAAAAAAGTTGCGCATGCAACCTTGCAGAATAAATCCCCCATATTCCGGTACGTTCCCCTGTTCGTAGATGAGTTCACCTTTCTTAAGCCGAAATGGTTTTGCCAGGGACGTTACCTTGTCGAATTCTTCTTTTGTGAAGGGCACAATGCTGTTAAAGTATTCCCTTACCCGCTGATAAGCCTCATTTGATGTGGTCATACGCAAGAATCAACCAGTACTTACGATCATTCCCGGGCTTTGTTTCACAATTGACGAAAAGAACCTGGCTATTGTTAACATTTGACCCCCTCATTGGAAAATTAAAGTGTACTCTGCTATTAAGGTTATTTTCCATTTTGCAGCCCATCGTTAATGGTTTTGACTGGGAGTATGATAAAAGTGATACTTACGATTGTCTTTTGTGCCACCACAGGAATTATTAATGGACAGGTAATCGCAGACTTTGAGTCACCCGCCCAAACGCCGGCGTTGTCGCCAACAGGTGTCATTGCTGTACCTAACCCTGACCAGGAAGGGAATACAAGTGAGAATGTAGTTCTCTTTAATAAACCTTCTCAGGACTGGCAGGCAGTGTACTTCACATTCTCATCGAAAATAAATATTGGCAAGAACGATCGTTTAACTTTTAAACTGAGAAGCAGTTCCCTTGGGCGGGTCTATGTTAAGGTTGTGAATGGATCGACAGTGATCCTTGAAAACTGGGCTCCCGAATACAATTTTATGCCTTCGGCTGGCAAGTGGACGGAATGTACCATGGACCTTTCATCTCTGGAGGATCAGCAATTTGACCAGCTTCAGGTTAACGCTTCAGTGAATAATTCAGCAGCGGCTACTGTTTACCTGGATGATTTTAAACTCACCAACTCTTTTTCCCCGAATGGAGAGCCGATCATTGAGGCAAGTTTGTCTTCGAACACAATTGCAGAAGGCGATGCCGTTAATTTTGATGCCTCGACATCCTATGATGCAGATGGCGGCATTACATCCCTCACCTGGAACTTCGGTGATGGAGATATTTCAACGGCTCCCACAGTCAGTCATGTCTATTCGTCAAGAGGCATTTATCAGGCGTCGTTGAAAATTGAAGACAATGACAGTAAGTCCAGCGTTAAGATATTTCTGATTTACGTTTTGCCATCAGGCGGAAAAATAAGTGAACTCCTGTTTCTAACCAGTGATCCTGTCACTTTTGGGAAAGTGGAGGCAGCATTTGCCGTGAAAGGGAGTTATTCCAATGTTTATGACCCAGATGAAGTTTCCATCGACGCTGTCGTTACGATGCCCGACAATAGCGAGATCACTGTTCCCTGTTTCTATTATCAGAAGAGTTATTACATAGCTGAAACAGACAAATGGATAAGAGATGAGAACGAAAGTTACTGGATGGTCAGATTCAGTTCACCTCAAACAGGGATCCATAAAATTGCAATCAAACTTACGGATGCTGAAGGTACCACTATCTCATCAGAAGGATCCATCGAGATAAGTGCCAGTCAGCAAAAAGGATACATCAAAATGGATCCGCAAAACAAGCAGTACTACCGTCATTCAACGGGCGACCCCTATTATCCATTGGGAATTAACATCGGGTGGGGCACAACAACAAGATACCATACTATAATGACAAACCTGCGCGATGGACACGCTAATCTGATAAGGTACTGGCAGGCCCCCTTTGACCGGCAGGGACTTGAATGGAAAAATGGCAGTGGATTTTACCAGGGGCTGGGTGCTTACAGCCCGGAAGCTGCCGCCGAACAAGATTCTATTTTGAAGTTTTGTGAGTCCAACGGTATGTTCCTCCAGATGTGCATCTTTCAGCACGGCATGTTTTCTCAGAATGTAGACTCCAACTGGGGAGACAATCCCCTCAACACAGCAAATGGCGGACCGCTCAGTACGCCGGAACAATTTTTTTATAATGATGAAGCAAAGGCATATACAAAAAAGCTACTTCGCTACATCGTCGCGCGGTGGGGCTATTCTACAAGTTTGTTTGCATGGGAGTTGTTTAATGAAGTGCAGTTTACCGGGAACCATCCCAATCAATCATCAACGTGGCGTTCCGCTGTTCCGACATGGCATGATGAAATGGGTCAACACATTAAATCACTGGATGCATTTGATCACCTGGTCACCACAAGTATCGATGACGGCCGCATTGTGACCATGAATAATTTACCGGGCCTGGACAACGTCCAATATCACTTATATGATGCAAATTTATTGAGCACCCAGATTGCGCGTGATAAAACACTTTTGAGTGGGATGACAAAGGCCGGCCTGGTCAATGGTGAGTACGGAACAACGACAAATGCTGATGTGCCCTTCGACGTGCAACGCGTGGCGGTATGGACGGGTATCATGACGCAGGTACCTCACCTTATGTGGCTATGGGATAATTATGATGATCCTGCCTGGGGAGAGCTTGTTAAAACTCCCGCAGATTTTGTTAAAGATGAAGACTTCGTTGGGGACGGTGTTCTTTCTGATTGGTCGTTCACGGCGAAGACTGGTTCAAAGAACTTGACGTCTGCAGGATTTAGCAGTAACAAGAATTTCTACGCTGTTGTTTACGATCCGGGAAACGGCGATAACATCATGAATGCAGAGTGCGATGTCTCGAAATTACCCGCAGCAAAGTATGCAATAAGTTATTACAACACGATAACGGGAGTGGTAACAACTGAAGAGAAAAATATTTATGGTGGCTCGAGGTTGATACTACCTTCCTTCTCCAAAGCAATAGCACTAAAAATAAAGTATCTGTCCGAGGCTGATCCGGTCACAGAGGTGGAACGAGATTTCAAGAATGCGATTAGAGTTTATCCGAACCCGGCAACGAAGAAAATCTGGATCGACGTGGGCGACGTAAATTATCCGATTCAGGCTGCTCTGCTTGATGCTCGTGGAAGAAAAATTATTGCAGGCAGCATACTGACCAATTCGACTGATGACGGCATACGGGTTTTGGACCTTGAAAAATATAACGTGAAGCAAGGACTCTATTTTCTCTATTTGAGGGGAGGTTCCTTGTCCTGTGTCAGAAAAATTGTAATTCAGAATTATTGACAGGTTATTGTTGAAAAGATCAACATTCAGATTCGTGCAGAACTAAAAAATTATTCTTATCTGCTGAGGACTGGATAATAAGTTAATTCAATATTTTCAGGTTAGATTCCTTTCGTAACCCAACAATAAAAATACAATGTGTTATCTTCATAAATTATCAAGATTTGGGCTGCTCTCAATCTTACTGATCATGGCTCCCGCAGTGCTCTGGGCACAATTGATCGACAAGAAAGCGACCCAGGAAGCACAGGCCTTATACTCAAACCTTAAACGAATTTCGACTCAGGGATTTCTCTTCGGCCATCAGGATACAGATGCCTATGGCGTTGGCTGGCGACACCAGGAAGCAAGATCGGATGTAAAAGAAGTTTGCGGATCATACCCGGCTGTGCATGGTTGGGATGTAGGAAAGAGTCTGGCGAACCCGATGAACATCGACAGCGTTTCATTTGACAAAATGTTGGGCTGGATAAAGCAGACCTATTTGCGGGGCGGCGTTAATACTGTTTCATGGCATGTTGATAATCCAGTTACAAAAAAAGATGCCTGGGATAAAACGCCGGCCGTTAAGGATATTTTGCCCGGTGGAAAGGCACACGCAGAATTGTTAAGACAACTCGACCTTCTTGCTGGATTTCTCGGCAAGTGCAAGTCAGGGTCTACCTATATCCCCATCATCTTCAGACCCTGGCATGAGCATAACGGTGATTGGTTCTGGTGGGGAAAAGGGAATTGCACGGAAAATGAGTACGTCAGGTTATGGAGATTCACCATCGAGTACTTGCGCGATAAAAAACAACTTCATCATTTGATCTACGCGTGGTCGCCCGATCGCAGTCGTACTGACCTTTCGAATTTCCGCACTTCTTATTTGTATGCTTATCCGGGAGATGGTTATGTCGACGTTCTTGGATTGGATAATTATATGGACGTCGGCGCGAGGTGGAATAAGCGAACGTTGGAGGAACAGCAGCGCGATTTTGCGGAAAGTCTTAAAGGCGTCTCGACCATCGCATCAGAAAAGGCTAAGCTTGCAGCGATGACAGAAACGGGAATGGAGGGGATCTCCAATGCTGAATGGTTTTCAAAGGCTGTTCTCAAGCCGATCAAAGAAAATGATATTAAGATCGCCTACCTTCTTGTTTGGCGCAATGCAAACAAAACCCATCACTACGCTCCTTATAAAGGTCATTCCAGCGAAAAAGACTTTATAATTTTTTATAACGACAAAAGAACCTTGTTTGAAGATGATGTTCAAAATCTTTATCAATCCAATAAACCGCTTACACGGAAATGAAAATACTTGATGTATCCATTATACTGATTTACTTACTGGCAACGGTGGTTATTGGGTTTGTATTGAAGAAGAGAGCTTCTAAAAACATCAAAAGTTATTTCTTAGGGAGCAATACACTTCCCTGGTATATGCTTGGTTTGTCAAATGCATCCGGTATGTTTGACATTTCCGGCACCATGTGGATGGTGACGCTGTTTTTTGTCTATGGATTGAAAAGCGTTTGGGTTCCCTGGCTGTGGCCGGTTTTTAATCAGATTTTTTTGATGATTTACCTTTCGGCATGGCTACGCAGATCTAATGTGCTGACTGGTGCTGAATGGATCAAGACCAGGTTCGGGGAAGGAAGAGGATCAACGATGTCACACATTGTCGTAGTGGCGTTTGCAATTCTCAGCGCACTCGGATTCCTGAGTTATGGATTCATTGGAATTGGAAAATTTATTGAAGCGTTCGTTCCTTGGACCCTGGTTTCACCTTATGTCCCGATGCACCTTTCACCCGAACAAGTACCCTATTTTTACGGAATTGTTTTAACATCGATCGCAACACTCTACGTGATTCTGGGAGGAATGATGTCTATAGTCTGGACCGATGTTCTCCAATTTACAATCATGACTGTTTCGTGTCTCATCATCGGAATCATTGCGATGAACAAAGTTGATCCGGACGTTTTGCAGACAATGGTTCCGGCCGGGTGGAATAATCTTTTCTTTGGCTGGAAACTTGGATTGGATTGGTCGAATATCCTTCCTTCAGTCAACGAAAAGATCGCATCAGACGGTTTTTCACTGTTCGGCATTTTTTTTATGATGATGCTCTTCAAAGGGATCTTCGCCAGTATGGCGGGTCCCGCGCCAAACTATGATATGCAGAAAGTGCTCGCTACGAAAAGCCCGTCGGAGGCGGCAAAGATGAGTGGGTTTGTTTCCCTGGTATTACTTTTTCCCCGCTATTTTATGATTACTGGTTTTACCGTTCTTGCGGTTGTGTTCATGCAAGATCAGTTTACGGGAGTGGGCTCGAGCGTAGATTTTGAACGTGTGTTGCCGCTTGCTATCAACGAATTTGTACCTACCGGGTTAATGGGTTTGTTCCTGGCCGGTTTACTCGCGGCGTTTATGTCAACATTTGCTTCTACGGTTAATGCTGCGCCCGCTTATCTTATTAATGACATCTACCTCAAGTACATTAATCCGAACGCCGATCGGAGACGACTTATCAATTACAGCTACATGATATCACTTCTTGTGGTGGTGGTGAGCACGGTCATTGGGATGTTGGTGTTGGATATAAACAGTGTGATCCAATGGATTGTGTCGGCTTTATACGGCGGTTATATCGCAGCAAACGTTTTGAAGTGGCATTGGTGGCGATTCAACGGTCATGGCTATTTTTGGGGAATGGCGGCCGGCATTATTGCATCAATGATCTTTCCTCAGATTTTCACCAATGTATTGCCATTGTATTATTTTCCAATCACATTATTGGTTTCATTTCTTGGGTGCATAGCTGGCACTTATGCAGCGCCGGCTACTGATGAACATGTTTTGAAAAGATTTTATAAGTCCGTTCGCCCATGGGGCTTTTGGAAACCCGTGCGGGACAAAGTGCTGGCGGAAGACCCTTCATTTACGGAGAACAAGAGTTTTAAGCGTGACATGTTCAATGTGGCCATTGGCATTGTATGGCAAACTACGCTCACCGTAACTCCTATTTATATAATTCTTAAAGAAGAACTTCCCTTGATGACCAGTGTCGTTATACTGGTTATTACGTCATTAATCCTGAAGAAGAACTGGTACGATCATCTCAAAAAAGAAGATGAAGGCGCAGTTTTGTTAAATGAAACAACGCCGGCAAAGGAATTACGTGAAAAGACTCAGACAGTATGATGTCGATGGTCTCTGTTTTCAGGTAACATTAAAATTAATTTAGAGGAATCATTTATTCAATTATGCACCACGTTGAAAAAGTAACGAAGTTGATTAAAGACCATGAACAATTGTTAACGCGAAGAAATGGGCCCCTTTCCGAAAGCAATGGCGTTTATCAACGCTACAAGTACCCCGTTCTTACGGCCGCTCACACGCCTGTGTTCTGGCGCTATGATCTTGACCCTTCTACAAATCCGTTCTTAATGGAGCGTCTTGGCATGAATGCAGCTTTTAACTCAGGAGCGATGGAATGGAATGGAAAGATAGTGCTGGCCGTTCGGGCTGAGGGTGTCGACCGAAAATCATTCTTTGCTATAGCCGAAAGTGATAATGGCATTGATAACTTTCGTTTCTGGGATCTTCCCATTACAATGCCGGAGACAGCAATTCCTGATACAAACGTATATGATATGCGTTTTACCCAGCATGAGGATGGTTGGGTTTATGGTTTATTCTGTACCGAACGACGAGATCCCAATGCGCCGGAGTCTGATCAATCGGCTGCGACGGCTCAATGCGGTATTGCCCGAACAAAAGATTTGGTTAACTGGGAACGCCTTCCTGATTTGATCACGCGCGGAGGTCAGCAGCGCAATGTTGTTCTGCATCCTGAATTTATCAATGGTAAATATGCGATGTACACTCGCCCGCAGGACGGTTTCATTGATGCCGGAAAGGGTGGCGGTATTGGTTGGGGCTTGTGCGACAATATGGAACGGGCAATAATCAATGATGAAAAGATCATTGAGCCCAAAATGTATCACACGATCAAGGAAGTCAAGAACGGACAGGGACCCACTCCGATAAAGACACCGAAAGGCTGGCTGCATCTTGCGCATGGCGTGAGGAATACGGCGGCTGGACTTCGTTATGTTTTATATATGTTCATGACTGATCTGAGTGATCCCTCAAATGTTACGCACCGTCCGGGTGGACATTTCATCGCGCCGGAAGGTGAGGAACGCGTAGGGGATGTTTCCAATGTCACGTTTTCTAACGGCTGGGTAGCCAGAAGTAATGGTGACGTGTTCATTTATTACGGATCATCGGATACCCGGATGCATGTGGCCACATCAACTGTGGATAAGCTTATGGACTATTGTATCAACACACCTGAAGATGATTTTCGATCTGCTGCCAGCGTGGCTGTTCGCACTCAACTAATCGCCCGAAACCTTAAATGGATGAAGGAGAATCTGAGTGCCTAGATGTTTTGTAATTAATTGCATCGGTGCAAGGAATTTGGGGAACTATAACCACTAATTCGCAGCTATATTTATTTATGACAAATCACAATCCTTCACTGTTACCAGTTTCGGCGCTCCTTCAGGAGCTTAAGGAAAATATCTTTCCATACTGGATCAATAAAATGGTGGATGATGAGCGTGGAGGATTTTACGGAAGGAGGGATGGGCACGACATCCTCGATGTAGAGTTTCCGAAAGGAATAATTCTTAACACACGCATCCTCTGGACATTTTCGAATGCAACCCAAAATTTCAAGGAGCTTGAATATGAAAAAATGGCGGACCGTGCTTATCAATACATCACAAAGTATTTTTTCGATAAAGTAAACGGAGGCGTTTTCTGGATGGTCGATTGTTATGGTAAACCGAATCAGACAAAGAAGCAGGTGTATGCTCAGGCGTTTGCGATCTATGCATTAACGGAATACTACCTTGCAACAGGAAAGCAAGAAAGCCTTACTCGCGCCATCGAGTTGTTTCGGTTGGTGGAGCAACACAGTTTTGACAAAAAAGAAAATGGTTATCTCGAAGCTTTTGATGAAAAGTGGAATTTGTTGGACGACCTTCGTCTGAGTGAAAAGGATGCCAACGAAAAGAAGACCATGAATACGCACCTCCATATTCTCGAGGCTTATACAATTCTTTATGCCGCATGGAAAGATGATTTGCTGAAGCAGCAGTTGCGCAATCTGATCTCGATCTTCAAGGAGAAAATCATTAACAAAAATTTCCAGTACGATTTATTCTTTGATGAACATTGGAACGTGCAGTCCGCCAAAACATCGTACGGTCACGACATCGAAGGAAGCTGGTTGCTGTGCGAGGCTGCTAAAGTTTTAAATGACGGGAACTTACTCTCTGAAATACAGCAGTTGGCTATCAAGACTGTTGATCAGACCATTTCTCAAGGATTGGATCATGATGGGGGATTGATGAATGAAATAGAGCCGGGTAAATTTCTTGATTCCGATAAACATTGGTGGCCGCAGGCAGAAGCCCTGGTCGGTTTTGTCAATGCGTGGGAAATCACAGGCGATGAAAGGTACCTCATGAAAGCCAACGACGTGTGGTTGTTTGTAAAGAAAAATATTATAGACCACAAAAACGGTGAATGGCATTGGATGGTTGACCGGTCGGGGGTCGTTAATTATAATGAAGACAAGGCAGGTCCGTGGAAATGTCCATATCACAATGGACGGGCATTGATGGAATTGTATAAGCGACTCTCGTAAATCATATCTTCAGTTCTTCCTTTGAACCCCATGATTCTCTTCGGGTAAAACTCACGAAATCTTCGCAGTTTCCAGAAAACTTTTAAATTGCGGCTTATCAAAATTATTATGAACCTGAATTTTGCTGACACCACCGGTAAACAAGAAGTTTTTCAAGCCATTGAAAAATATTTAGCCTCATTAAACTTAACGCCGGTGGCGAAAGATTTTGAGCGGCCCTGGGGAGGATTCTTTGTCATCGATGAAAAACAGGCGAAAGAATTTGCATCGATATTTTTCCCGGATCGCGAATTCTCTTCCATCCAACTCAATCGAAAACTCAGTCCGAAGATCCTGATCGTTCAACCTAACAAAAGACTTTCGTGGCAATATCATTTCCGCCGTTCCGAGATATGGAAAGTGATTGGCGGGACCGCAGGGGTGGTGACCAGTGAAACGGATGCAGAAGGCCTTCTCCAAAAACTTGCCGTTAACAATGTCATTGAGTTAAAACAAGGACAACGTCATCGCCTGGTCGGACTGGATAGTTGGGGGATCATCGCGGAGATATGGCAGCACACCAATCCCGACCAACCATCGGATGAAGATGATATTGTTAGGGTTCAGGATGATTTTGGGAGGTAGGGAATTTCCAGCGAGACTGAGCAAGACAGAATTTTCAGTGTCTCAGTGCTTCAGTGGCAACTGTTGCCCTTGACGTTATCTGATATATGGAAAGACAATTCAGCATTTCAATAGCACTCATCGTCCCTCTTGCTTATTCTGTTTTTATCACATTGACTGGATTCACCTCCTGGCTGCCACGATGAATGCCCTGTTGAGAAGGTGACAAGGTGTTCAGGAAAAAACCGCAAAAGCAAACAAATGCATATGCCTTGTTTTAAATTCCCTCATGTGAAATACGGCGTCGTATTATCATTCATACTTCAGACTTTCAGCAGGGTTTTTTAAGGCAATGGAAATTGACTGCAAACTCACGGTGACTACTGCAATTGTCAAGATGATTGCGAATGGCAAAATAAACAGCCACCACCCAAGCGGTATCCGTGACGCATAAGTCTCAAGCCATTGTGAGGCGATCCAATAGACCAACGGAAAGGCAATAACATTTGCAACGAAAATAAGCTTCATGAAGTCCGCTGTAAACAAACCAATAATGTTGCTCACCGTGGCGCCTAATACTTTTCTGATTCCAATTTCCTTCGTTCGCTGAACGATCGCGTGGGATGTGAGCCCGAACAGTCCCATGCAGGCAATAAAAATTGCCAGCCCCGTGAATAAAGTCATCAATGTTCCTAATTTTTGATCGTACTGATATTGTTGTTCAAAATATTCGTCGAGAAAAAAGTAGCTGAAAGGATGATCCGGAAAATATTTATTCCACGATGAGCGCACTTGTCCGAGCAGGTCATTGACATTTTCTTCTTTGAAGCTTATCGCGTGATAAGACAAAGCCCTTGGTTGAAGGATGAAATATATTGGTGTTAAATTTTCTTTTACTGAAAGCTGGTGAAAAGAACTGACCACTCCAATTACTTCATAGTCGGCACGCCAGTAAGTGGAAATGTGTTGATGAATAGCTTCTTCCGCATTTTTAAATCCTAACGATTTCGCAGCTGTCTCATTGAGCAGGACAGCTCGCTTACCTTCATTTCCCTGGTCAGTGGGAAAATCAGTAGAGAAATTGCGACCGGCTAATAATTTTGCGTTAAATGTTTTCAGAAAATCATAGTCGATTCCAATTGCTTTTAAGCTCACTGCCTTTCCGGGAGTATCGTTTACCTGGAATTCTGTTCCCCAGTTAGGGAGTTGGCCAGGGGGGTGGGAAAGAGTTGTAGCATTTAAGACAGCCGAATGGTGAAGCAGATCATTCCTGAACTGAACGGCTTTGCTCGTGTAGGCCGTATCGACAATAAAGCCACCTGCTGCATTTGACCAGGTCTCTTTGTCGAAGTTCTGAGCTTTTACAATCAATACGTTGTCAATGCTGATTCCTAACTCTTTGTTTCGCATGAAAGAAAGTTGCCGGTAAGCAATCAGGGTTATTATCGCGAGAGCAATCGCCGCTGTGAATTGAAATATGACCAATCCTCGTCTAAGCAACGATGCACTGAAGAATCCACCTCTTCCTTTTAATGCAGGGATAGGATAAAACGATGAGATCACCTTCGCTGGGTAAATTCCTGACGTTATGGTGCTGATCACGAAAAAGACTGTAAGAAACGTAATAACCCCTTTATTGAGTACCATC
Source organism: Cyclobacteriaceae bacterium (assembly GCA_036273935.1). Lineage (GTDB taxonomy): Bacteria > Bacteroidota > Bacteroidia > Cytophagales > Cyclobacteriaceae > ZC4RG29. Next base: position 13,826 of record DASUGQ010000223.1, read on the forward strand.
GAGTAAGTAGCGGGCAGACCCGTGAAATTCGCGAATGGAACAAATAACACATTCGCTAACATGAACGCGATTACAGCAGAAAGCAAGTTAAACAGAGCAGATTCCGTTAAAATCTGAAATAGTAATGCGAGCCGTGAAGCTCCAACTACTTTCCTTACTCCAATCGCTTTTATTTTTTCAGTTGATATGGATGTAGAAAGGTTGATGTAATTGAACCACGCAATGACAATGATAAGTACAGCGAGAATAGTCAATGCATATACCAAAACACTGCTTCCGTTGATCTCTAGCTCATCAGAAAGATGAGAGTGTAAGTGAATGTCTTCAAGGTTTTGTAGGTGAAATGTGCTTACCTGTCCGTAATCCTCCTTGTTGATCTTTAGATCATTATTACTTTTTGCGAGATCATTCAATTTTTTCTCTAAAACGGAAGTTGATGTGCCTTCCTGTAAAAGGATGTATACCTTGCCGGCCCAATCCCAAAAGCCGATTTGGCCATTCCAGAAATTAGTTTCGCCAGAAGGTTCGTGAATGAGTATGTCGAATTTAAGGTGAGAATTGCCGGGTACGTCTTTAATTACTCCTGTAATGGTGTATCGGTAGTGTCGTTCACGGTCATTCGTTTCAAGAATTTTTCCGATAGCATTGCCATTGAAATATTGATTGGCCATTGTTTCGGAAACTATAGCCGAGAGAGGATTTTCGAGCACCAGGTCGGGTTCTCCTTCTGCCAGGGGGAATGAGAATACCGAGAAGAATGAATCGTCCGTGGATATTCCCTTGTATTCTTCAACCGGCTGCAATTGATGTTGTTCGTTCTCTATCCGAACAAATGTGTTATCCGGATTGAAACCAGCAACTCTGGTGGCTGCATTTACTTCGGGGAATTCTTCATTCAATGCTCTTAATATCCCTTCATAGGTATTGGCGTTATTTGTAATAGTCTGATTTTGCAGTGTTACACGGGTGCTTACACGATAAATATTTGAAGCATTGAGGTGTAAGTTGTCATAGCTAAGTTCATAACGCACAAAAAACAAAATAAGAATGCACGCTGTCATCGCTACCGTCAGGCCCAGGACATTGATAAAAGAAAAAACTCTCTTTTTCACGAGATTTCTTAAAGCAAGTGTTATATAGGTTTTTATCAGGTAAAGCTGATGGAGTTGAAGAGAAAGTTTACTCCGCATTATAATTCCGGGTCTTAGAAAACGCACTGTGTTCCATATTAATCTTCGCTTCGCTTTCTTTTCGCCAAATACATTTACATCGTAATTAAATCTTTGGATGAGATCACCTTCAATTTCTTCATACAAATGATCCGGGCAGAACCATTTTAGAAAGCGAAAGACAGATGAATACATTCTGTTACCCATACATTTACTCGCTGCGTAAACTATTTACCGGGTTCGTTCGTGCGGCACGAATGGTTTGTGCACTTATCGTTACCAATGCGATAAACAAGATCGAGAAGGCTGCAACCAGAAAAATCCAGAGATCCAGGGACACGCGATAAGCATAATTATTTAACCACCAGTTCATGGCGAACCATGCCATCGGACTGGAGACCCCAATCGCAATAAGAATCGGTTTAATTGAACTCGCGCTTAACAGTTTGGTTATACTCAGAACCGATCCTCCCAATACTTTGCGGATTCCGATTTCCTTTATTCTTGATTCTGCCATGTAGGTTGAAAGGCCAAGCAGACCAAGACAGGCAATGAAAATGGCGATGGAAGTAAATAAAGTCGTGATGGCGAGTGTTGATTTCATGTCGGAGAATTTCCGTTCGTATTCGACATCTACGAAATGATATTCAAATGGATATTCAGGGTTATATTTTGAGAATATTTTTGAAACACCCCTTAAGTTTTCGTGTGTAGTGTTGTTTGGGTTGAGCTTAATGTGGATCACATTAAAGGACCACTCCTTTCGCGATCCAAGCAGCACCATCGGTTCAACTTTTTGGTACGGCGAAGTCAGGATAAAGTCTTTTACAACGCCTATCACATGATATTTAACATCATCGTCTACGATTATTTCACCGATAGGATCTTTGAACCCCATGAGTTTAACCGCTGTTTCATTTAAAATTACAGCAGAGCAATCTGTGGGATATTTCTGCAAGTCCATATCTCGCCCTTCCAGAAGGGTTAACCCGGCAGTGGTCGTGATATGTTCATCAACATTAAAACGTTCAATGATCGCTTCATTTTTTGGATCTTTTCCCCTCCAGTAAATTCCACCTGTATTGCTCAGCCTTTGCGTGATGGGTGAACTCGTTTTAGTTACTGATACGGCAACACCGGATTGAATCAGCTCATTACGATATGCCTCGTACTTTTTTGGAATATCCCCAACAAGCGAATGGTAGATGAGATTATCTTTGGCATAACCGGTCTCCCGCACTTGTACGTGATGGATTTGTTTTCGCACGACAATGGTTGATACAATCATCGTGATGGCGAAGCCAAACTGTAATACGACAAGCAGTGTGCGTAAAGTATTTTTTCCTGACGAGGAAATTCGGGTACCCTTCAAAATGCCTACCGGGCGGAGTGAAGACAAGTAAAAGGCCGGATAGCTCCCAGCCAACAGACCCACCAGTGCAATTAATACAATTCCACAAGCCCAAAATGTAGGACTATTGAAATCAAGGGAGAGCTGCTGTCCGACAAGGGTATTAAAAACGGGAAGAGTGAAATAAACAATTAGCAAAGAAATAGCTCCGGCGCACAGCGCTATGGTAATAGATTCGCATAAAAACTGAAATATCAGCGAACGCCGATAAGCACCGGTCACTTTGCGGACAGCTACTTCCTTTGAACGTCGCTGTGCCCTTGCTGTACTCAGGTTGATGAAGTTAATACAGGCAATAAGGATAAGACAGATGCCAAGTGCACCCAGCATGCGGATAATTTTGATGCGGCCTCCGGAGGGTACACCGTTTTCAAATCCTGAATAAAGATGATTCTTTGTGAAAGGATAGAGAAAAACTTCGGTGTCATCAGAACCAGATGTATGCTTTTCCTTTATGTCCTTGATTTGAGCATTAACTGTTCTTAGATCTGTGCCTTCTTTGAGCTGTACAAGAGTGAGAACCGAGTTATTGTGCCAGTTGTCTTCTTTGCCATACGCGCTTTCCAAAAATTGCCATGGAATGAGAAACTCAAATTTGAAATCGGTATTAGAAGGAAGGTCTTTCAAGATCCCTGTGACGGTAAATGGAATATCGGTGCCGGATGGAGAAATGGTTAACGACTCACCGAATGGTTCACGGTCGCCATACAATTGTCGCGCAAAGCGTTCAGTTAAGATGATAGAGTTAGGATTAGCCATGGCACTCGCGGCATCGCCTTTTATCAGGGGAAACGAAAACATTGTCAGAAATTCGGGATCGACAAATTGCACTTGATCCCTCATGATTCGTTTATCCCCGGTGGAGAACAAATAGCTATCGGAATATTGCGCATAGCTGACAGCGCTTTCTATGTTGACGTAGTCTTGTTTCAGCGTGGGGCCAAGCACCCGTGGCGTGACGCTCCAGGTGTTCCACTGACCGTCAACCAACTCCCGGTTCCAGGCTATGTAAATCTGATCTTTATTAGCATGAAACTGATCAACGCTGAATTCTTTTTCAATCCAGAGGCAAAGAAGCGTAGCCGCAGTAATGCCAAGTGCAAGTCCGGCAATGTTTATAGTTGAATAAGTCTTATTACGGAAAATCACGCGAATGGACATTTTGAAATAATTAGTCAGCATATAAAGCAAGGTTAGATTAATGGATGGACTGTGCCGTAATAAAATTCCCGGCCTGATAAATCGGATGACGTTCCAGATGAGCCTTCGCTTTGCCTTTTTTTTGCCGTGGGACTTTGTGTCACGATGAAAGCGTTGCAAAAGGTCGCCTTCAATTTCTTCAAGCAGATGTTCAGGGCATATGGCCCTTAAAAACCGGGTCACCCATTTCGGAATATGGCTTTCATCCCGATTCATAAGCCAGATATTTTCAACTGCGGAATTAGCTTCCACAATTCGACTCTTGCTTCCTTCATGTTCCGGAGCATGGCTAACCCGGCACTGGTAATAGTATAAATTCTTTTTCGTCGTCCGCCACGCTCGTTCGTGGCGCCGCCCAGTTTGGATTTGATGAGACCCTTGTCCTCAAGTCGGTAGAGCGTTACGTGCACAGCGCTAAGATTTACATCTCGCTTCATTCGGGTTTCAATTTCTTCGGCAATAGCAGCGCCATAGGCATCCTCTTGCAATACTCCAACCAGTGTTAAAACAAGCTCTTCAAATTCTCCCAGATATTCTTTAGCCATATATATGCTTATATTTTGTTAAGTAAATAAAGAAATTTTCAAGCTTAACGGCAAGTATTTTTGCCGCTGAAGCACAGAGGCACTGAAAAATATTCACTGTGTTTCAGTGCCTCTGTGGCATCTTGAGTTGTAACACAACAGTTTTATTTTTCGTATTTTTGACCATATCAATTTTTGAAGCATGAAGACGCTGGTAAAATCTGATCATAAGTACATGGAGGTAGCCGACCGGATTGAAACACTGATAGAGAATGGCGTCATGAAGGTTGGTGATAAGCTTTTGTCGGTGAGGGCTTTGAGTAAGGAACAGGGGATTAGCCTGAGTACGGCATTTCAGGCCTACTACTTCCTGGAAAGCAAAGGACTTATTGAAGCGCGACCACAATCCGGGTACTACGTAAAATTCACGCCAAAGCTTTATCCGGAATTACCTACCGTGTGTGATCCACCGGAGGATGCTATGCCGGTAACCGTTGACGAGATGATAGCCAGTGTCTACAAGGAGCTGTATGCAAGGCCGGTGATCAATTTTTCTCTGGCGGCTCCGCCCGTTGATTTGTTGCCCTCGGCAAAATTGAATAAAGCGATTACAGCTGCCATCAGAAATTCGGACACCAGCTGCCTCCATTATGAGGCGGCCCAGGGGAATGTGGAATTAAGGAAGCAGATAGCCCGTCAGGCATTTAATTGGGGTGGAACCTTTAAAGAGGATGATATTGTGGTAACGGCGGGATGCCTCGAGGCAATTTCACTTTGCCTCCGGGCCGTAACCAAAGCGGGTGACGCTGTGGCAATAGAAAGCCCCACATTTTTTTCGTTCTTCCAGGTGATGGAGAGTATGGGGTTGAAGGTGGTGGAAATTCCGTCGACACCACTTACTGGTATCGATATGAATTATCTTGAAGAGGCGATAAAACGTTTTGAAATAAAAGCATGCCTGTTTGTGCCTAATTTCAACAACCCCATGGGTGGATGCATACCTGACGAGAACAAGAAGAAACTAGTCGACATGCTGGCAGAAAAGGATATTCCGTTGATAGAAGATGATATTTATGGTGAATTGTATTTTGGAAAAACAAGACCACGCACCTGTAAAAGTTTTGACAAAAAAGGAATGGTGCTGCATTGCTCATCTTTTTCGAAATCATTAGCACCTGGTTATCGCATCGGCTGGACGATTCCTGGTCAGTACAAAGACCAGGTTGTTCGTCTCAAGCGAATGAATACAGCGGCAACAAATACCTTGGCTCAAGTTGCGCTCGCCAGTTTTCTTAGCAATGGACGATACGAATTGCATTTGAGACATATCCGGAAGGAACTGCACACACAGTCGCTCAGATATGCACAAGCGATATCTGAATATTTCCCTGATGACACGAGGATGACCCGTCCGCAGGGAGGATTTACCTTGTGGGTGGAATTGAACAAAAAGATCAATGCCTACAAGCTTTTCAAGAAAGCGTTAAAGCACAACATTGGAATATCTCCAGGACAGATATTTTCGTCGCAAGGCAGATTTGAAAATTGTTTTCGGTTAAGTTGTGGAATGGCATGGAACAACAAGGTGGAGGAAGCGATTAAAACCTTAGGTAGATTGGCGAAGGAGATGAAGTGAAATTCACAGGTAGTTATTTATTTATTCGAATATCCTCTTATCAAGCGAAAGGGATCAACTTGCTTAATAGATATTTCTTTGAAATCAGGGTGGTTGGGATTAATTAATATGCTACAATCACCTCGTGTGACTGCCGAAGGAACCTTGAAAACGCAGCCACCTTTTTTCCTCACAAAATTATGGCCGATCTGTTGCGTTGAGAGTGAGTGCGCAAAAATATTCCAATTGCCTGACAAATCACTCTCCTTGACCTCTATTGAATCCTGTGTGGCCGGGAATTAACCTTCTCTGCCACCATCTCTTCCATTGGCAAATCCTTCTTATTCACAAAAGGTATTTTATCCATCCACTCGACTTCAACCATACTCACGCCAAAATCTTCAACGACTTTTCCTTTGATGAAATAAAAGCCTCTTCCGCGCAGTGGAAATTTTCGAGCTACGTCGGGAAAATGTATGGTGTCAAAAATTTCACCATGGCAATCATAAAATGTTCCGAAATGCATAGGTTGTCCATTTTTTGTTTGGGTATCTTTTGTTATGACGATGTAACCGAGAATACTGATGGGTCGACCGATCTTTTGAAGTAGCTCTCTCGCTGAAGTATCTCCGTAATTTTTGGTATCGACTAAATCAAAAGGGTCACCGAGCGGAAACCCGAGTAACTCAATTTCATCAAACGCATCTTCAACTGCATTGCGTTGCAGCGTTGGCAGGGGATATTCGTTTGGTTCGGTGTCGAAAAGGTCGGTTGTAGTGCGAGATCGCGTCTTTGCGTTACTGAAATAGAGCAGTGCTTCCCAAAGTAATCGCTGTTTTGATTTACCGGTAAACCGAAGTGATCCGATCCGGATGAGAATTCTAATTTGCTCTAACCCAAGTTCAACACGACGAAGAAAATTATCAAGGCTTTTAAAAGGTCCGTTTTGTTCACGTTCGATAGAAATCTTTTTAGCCACTTTGGTTTCAAGGCTTTTGAGGTGGATGAATCCGATATAAATCTGACGATCATAGATTGTGGTGAGGTATTCGCTTTGGTTCACGCAGGGAGCTTCAATCTTTGCTCCATTCATGCGCGCTTCGTGAAAATAGAATTCGGTTTTATAAAATCCCCCGAAGTTGTTGATCACACCCACCATGAACTCGAGCGGATAATGTGCTTTGAGGTGAAGACTCTGGTAACTTTCAACGGCATAACTGGCGGAATGTCCTTTGGCAAATGAATACCCCCCAAAACTCTCAATTTCATACCACACCCGATCGATAACGGCAGAATCGTAGCCAAGCTGTTGACAATTTTCAAAGAAGCGATGTTCAACTCGCTTGAACTCCTGGCGTGACCGGTATTTTCCCGACATACCTCTCCGCAGAACGTCAGCGTCTGTTAATGAAAGTCCGGCAAAGTAATGAGCTACTTTGATTACGTCCTCCTGATAAACCATCACGCCAAAGGTTTCTTTCATAAGCTCGTCCATTCTGGGATGAATGGACTCGTACGATCCATTATTTCTAACAGCATGATATCGTTCTATGTAAGCGCGCATCATCCCGGAACTCGCTACGCCTGGACGAATGATTGAGCTCGCCGCGACGAGTGTGAGGTAGTCTTCGCATTTCAATTTTCCCAACAGCATCCGCATCGCTGGTGACTCTACGTAAAAGCAACCCATTGTCTTGCTGTTGCGCAGCAATTCTTTGATTGTTTCATCCTTCTTGAAATCCGTGAAACGATGGATGTCGATATCAATTCCTTTATTTCGCTTTACATGCTTAATCGTTTCCTTTAAATGACCCAATCCGCGCTGACTTAAAATATCAAACTTGAAAATGCCCATGTCTTCTGCGCTGTGCATTTCAAATTGAGAAACCGGATAACCCTTTGGAGGAAGTTCAAGGGCCGTGTAGGCATAAATTGGTTTGTCCGTGATGAGCACACCACCGGCATGGATAGAAATGTTAGAGGGAAGGTCTTTGATATGTTCGGCATATTTAAAGATCAACTCGACAATGTGATCGCGATTTTTGTTTTTGTCAGGTTCTTCAACGATGGCGTCGATTTCATCCTTTGGCAAGCCGAATACTTTTCCAAGCTCACGCAGTACCGATCGTTTTTGATAAGTGACGTGGGTTCCGAGGAGACAAACATGATCCTTCCCATATTTATTGAAGAGGTACTCATAAATTTCATCGCGGTTGTCCCATGAAAAATCAAGATCGAAATCCGGCGGTGATGTGCGTTCGGGGTTCAGAAATCGCTCAAAGTAAAGATCAAGTTCGATGGGATCTACATTGGTGATCCCTAAACAATAAGCAACGACACTATTCGCACCACTCCCACGGCCAACAAAATCAAATCCTTTGGACTTTGCAAAACGGATTAAATCAAAAGCGATTAGAAAATATGCACAGAAATTCTTTTCACGAATGATACGCAGTTCTTTGTCGAATCTTTCGCGGATTGATTTGTCGTCGAGCCCGTAGCGTTTTTGCAAACCTTTCTCCGCTTCTGCAACGAGCAAAACCCAGTCATCTTTTTCACTGCGGGTGACATGCTTCTTATTCTTGTCCGTTCCCAGGGAAATATCAATGGATGAATTGTCGAGAATGTATTTTGTGTTTTCAATGAGTTGGGGAAACTGTTCGAAATAAGATAACAACTCACGCTCGGGCATCATAATCTCATTCTTAGCAGCTTCCTGGTGCTCGGGTAGTTTGCTGAGTAAGGTATTCAGATCAATTGCACGCAGTAGACGATGAACGTTGTGATCAATTTTGTTGGCGATCGTAACCGGGTGTAGAATTACAAATTTGTTTTCGAAACCGTGTCTTGACTTTGACACTGAAAATATATTTAGCTGCTGAATGCGTACACCGATGTATTCATTATGGCGAAGTCGTTCAGGATCGATCTTTTCAAAAGGATAAATGATAAATACATTTTCATCGAAAGCCGGTGCGGGGAAGGGAGGTTTTTCACCTTTCAGATTCACGTGGGACAAAAACCGGTTGATATTTTCGAATCCAGTGTTATTTCTCGCAATGGCGATGTATAACAATTCATTCTCCCTTCTGAATTCAACGCCCACCGCAATATCGAGTTGATAAGACTCTTTTTCATACTTCGTCAGCGCTTGTTTCTTGGGATCATCAAGATTGCAGAGTACGGGGGCATTCTCCTCACAAATCCTCAACATCTCAATGTATGATGAGGTGTTGTTGATTTCGGTCAGTACGAGTTTATGCACACCGCAGCGCCGCGCTTCATGGAAGAGTCGCTCGATCGAAAGCGTTCCGTATTTAAAGCTGAAAGCGGTGTGACAATTGAGAAACATCGTAATTCTTGCTTAAGAATCAGGCAAGACTTTTTCCATCAACTTTTTATGGGCAAGCACAAGCTGTATTTCACCATAACTATATCCATTGCCTAGCAAATCTTTAATTGGGGCAAGGCCGACGGAATTTGTTTTGGCGATCGCATCGTGGATGGCTGCTATCCTTTCCGCTGAGAGAATATTTTTAACTGGCAATCTTCCATTTGAAACATAATAGGCAAGATGGTTTTCAATGGTGCTGGTTGCCAGTCGTCTTTGTTCGGCGATCTCGTTAATGGAACGACCCAGGTTGAACATTTCGAAGGTTTGCCGTTTGGTATCACTCTCGCGTTCAGGTCTGGCGGCACGTTCTCTTTTAGGAGTTTTGAGATGAATGCGCGATTTTAAATCATGTTCGCGGCAGTATTCAGCAACAACGTCCCAAAAATGTTTCCCATACTTTTCAATCTTCACGTCTCCGAAGCCTGATATTTTTCTGAATTCGTCTTTATTGTGAGGTAAGTAGGTGGCGACTTCCACCAGGCTTGCATCCGACAACACAATGTAAGCGGGTACATTTTCAAGATTCGCCAGATCGCGACGTATAGCTTTTAGTTTTTGAAGCAGGTCTGTTTCATAACTGAGACCAGTTGGTCCCTGAGCGTCAATTCGTTCTTTGGTTTTAGTGAGCATCACCTTCACCTCCCCGTTGAGAACGGGTTTGCTCTTGTCCGTCAGTTTTAACACAGGATACATGCCATCAGTTTTTTCGAGATAGCCCTGGTTGACGAGATCATCAATATAATTTTTCCAGTCTTGTTTTCCGTAGTCGACGCCAATGCCATATGTGGGAAGTTGTTTGTGGCTTTCCGAAATCTTTGTGCTGTTCGACCCACGCAAAACGTCGATTACATAACCAGCGCCTACGCGTTCATTCAATCTCGCCACGGCCGACAAAGCCTTTTGCGCTATGACGGTACCGTCAAAAAGCTCAAGTCTGGTGAGGCATACATCACAATTGCCGCAGTAGTCGGGAGCGGTTTCATCGAAATAGTTTAACAAATATTTTCTACGACAGGTGGGCAGATCGCCATATGCACCCATTTGATTCAATTTCTTCAGGTAGATTTCGGTTTGTTCGACATTCCCTTCGATTTCAACGAAACGTTTCATTTTGATGACGTCACTGAACGAATAAAAGAGGAGGGCTTCGCTCGGCAATCCATCTCTTCCTGCTCTCCCGGTTTCCTGGTAATAGCTTTCAATATTTTTTGGTAGATCCATGTGAACTACATAACGCACGTTCGACTTGTCGATACCCATTCCGAAAGCAATGGTGGCTACAATAATTTTGACTTCATCCCGGAGAAACATTTCCTGGTGTCTGGCCCGCTGTTCCTTTTCCATGCCCGCATGGTAGGGTAAAGCGTGGAAGCCGGCATCACTCAAGTCTTTTGCAAGGCTTTCGGTAGATGCTCTCGACAAACAGTAAACGACACCGGATTCATCTTTGCGCTTTTGCAGAAAAGTGATCAGCTTGCTAAAACCGTTTTTTTTCTGTTCCACTGTATAACGAATGTTCGGGCGATTGAAACTGGCAACGAAAATATCTGGCTCTTTCAATTCAAGTTTCTCGACGATGTCTTTGCGTGTGAGATGATCGGCCGTTGCGGTCAATGCAACCACAGGGACATCGGGAAACGTCCGCTTTAGTTGTGCCAGCATGAGATATTCCGGTCGAAAATCATGACCCCAGTGCGAAATGCAATGGGCTTCGTCGATGGCAATTAAACTAATATCAAACGAAGTGATTGTTTTAAAAAAAGTACTGCCGGACCGAAGCAGTCTTTCCGGTGCCAGGTAGAGTAATTTTAATTCCTTGCTTCTGACTTTGCTGAGAATGTGTTCCTGCTCCTGGTAAGTTTGCGTTGAATTCAGGTAAGCTGCTTCAATGCCATTTACGCGCAATGCGTCAACCTGGTCTTTCATCAAAGCGATAAGGGGCGAGATGACCAATGTAAGTCCATCAAATAGCAATGCCGGTATTTGGTAGCACAACGACTTCCCGCCACCGGTGGGCATGAGTACAAAGGTATCTTTTTTTTGAAGGACTGAGTTAATAATTTGTTCCTGCTCTAATCGAAAGGAGGAATAGCCAAAATTTTTTTGAAGGATTTGTAGAGGGTTCATATGAGAGGGTTAAAATTTTCAAGCTACTTGCCGGATAACGGTTGAATGGTAAAGTGACTTCTTAGGCATTTGATCGTAAGTTTTTCCTTTTAACAGCCGTCCTGTCTTCTTTTTGTTTGTACCGCCCCATTGTTTAAAGAAAAAAGCCACTTTGCTTTTTGCACATTGTTTCTTGATATCGACAACCCATTCAGCTTGCATGGCTCGTGGTTTCCGGCCAGACTCACCGCCAACAATTACCCAATCAATGTTTTTTAAATTCAAATTTGGCAATGGACCGAGCAAAGGCTCGCACGACAAAAACTTAATGTACGCTGATGTTCTCCTAAGATCATCAATTCGATCGATGAATTTCTCATCTTCAATGGATATGCCCATCCAGATATTATGTGTCCAATTCAATTCCTTGTCATATTTCAAAAGAATATCTGACCTTTTTGTAAGAACCTGAAAAGTGTGCTGAGGATTTTCATTCATCACTTTAAAAACCTTCTTGATGAACACAAGTGGAATGTCTTTGTGGAAAAGGTCACTCATGGAATTTACAAATACAATTTTCGATCCGCTCCAGGAATAAGGAATGTTGAGAGCATCTTCGTGGATGGCTAGTTTAAAACCATTTTTATATTTATCAAGGCCCATTGCTTTCAGTCTTTTAGCCATAACCTCAGCGTAACAAAATTTACAGCCTGCTGATATTTTGTTGCAGCCGGTAGTTGGATTCCAGGTGAGTTCAGTCCATTCAATTGATGATTGAGCCATGTTGTTTAATGTTTAATTTCCCAAACATCAGATTCAAACATTGATAGTTGACTTACCTCATTCTTCTTAGACTCTTTAAAAATACTTTTCATTATTTCGGTAGCGACTGTTTTGCGTGAAGAAAATAAAAGATAGTATATTAATTTTTGTCTTTTAAGGTCTTTCATGTCGTAAACTACAGTGTGAAGTCTATCCTCTACTCTTTTTACATTATTATTGGCATGAAGGACGTTCTGAACATAGCTCAACAATGCTTCTCGAATATCATTATTGGTTTCTTCAAGAAACTGATAAATTGACATACCTGTAAAATCTTCCAGCCTTTCAATAGTTTTAAAGGCTCCTTCAATTTGCTTGCCTTTGTAGCTGCCATCAAAGATACTTTGTGCTAATCCACCTATTCTCTTTTGACCATCTACTACGTAGTTAAGTAAAATATCTCTTGCTCCTGGTTTCGTAACAATTTTTTCAATCGATTCTTTACGAAGTTCTTTAATGCCACCAGCATCTACAAAGAAGAAGGTTGGAGAGAACCCAGTTTCATTAATAATATCAGCAATAACATCATTAAAATCGGATGGGTATACTTTAATATCTAACTTTTCATTGTATGGCTCCACAAATTTTTTCAGTTCGTTGGCCCATTTAGCCTTGTATTCGATAAACCTGAATCTTGGATTTATTTTAATATTGTATTTCTCTTCGTACATTTTTTTCTTTTCCAATAAGATATCCATAGCGATTAAAGGGGATCCTTTGACGCTATCTAATTTGTCCCCCTTGTGATACATTCCTCTACCGGAAAAACAATCAATATAATACGGTGTTTTCCAAGATTCCCAACCCTTCTTTTTATACCAAGAAAGCATAATATCAGACCAAGCATGAAGATACTTTTGTAATATTAAGAGTTTTCTTTCGGTGTGAGGTTTGATGTTCCAATAATCTGTCTTTATCATTTGAGTAGTTTTTGATAAAAATAGATTAATTACTGTCCAAACTCAATATCCCTATAATGCACCCACCGTTTATCAAATCTCGCAAGAACAGTAATTCTGTCACACGTGAAATGTTGACTGTAGTGCAAACTTTTCAAATAAGGCCAGCACTTTAAAAATTCCTCATCGGAAAGATTTCTGGCAATGGCGAGGTGCGGAGTGAAGTCCGGATCTTCTTTCACAGTATTTTCAAAAATTTCCTGAATGGGATATTTGTTGACGATATCCATATATATAGAGCGTTTTGATCCGGCATAAAAAACACCGAAGTCCTTCAGAAAGACATTGAACGGCTTGAAGTCCATTGCTTTCAATTCCACGAATTTGACAAGATCATCCATGTGACGATCGTCATATTTGAAAAGTGAGATATGTGCTTTCGAAAACCGATCGTCAAATTTCTTGCCGATCAGGTATTGCACATCGTCTTTAAGGACAGACACGTCGCTCATGATGTGGGGTGGAGGAGCGATGATAAAGAAAAGTTCTTTTACAGATTGGCGGAGGTTGATTGATGACAGTTTCATATATGTGTTGTTTTAATTTTTACTACCTCAGGTTCCCTTTGAACATATTCATCTCCATTCTTACTCTTCTGCTCACATCAATTGTGGTGGCCCGCACTAATTTTTCCACGCCATGTTTGTCTTTGATGCGATCAATGGCCTCATACAAATTGATCGTCTCGGCGGTGTCGTCGAACAGGCTAATCTGGTGATTGCCGTGCACAAGACTGCTCAGTCGAACGCCCACCAGACGAATCGACATTCTCCTGTTATAAAGTTTATTGAACAGCTCTGTTACTGTGCGCAGAATAATGTGGTCCGAAGACGTGTAAGGGATATGAATTTGTTTCGTTTCCGTATCGAAGTTGGCGTACCTGATTTTTACCGTGATACAGGACGTAAGTTTTTTCTGTTCACGAAGTTGAAAAGCAATTTTTTCAACCATAGCGATGAGCACAGATTTTAGTCGCTTCACATCGATTGTATCTTCCTCGAAGGTGCATTCTGTTGAAATGGATTTCTGTTCGCTATAAGGCACTACGGGTGAATCATCAATGCCATTGGCCTTGTTCCAAAGTGAAATTCCATTTTTGCCAAACGCGCTGATAAGAAAATTCAGTGGCATTTCTCGCAATGTCGCGACTGTGCGGACGCCCATATCATATAAAAATGATGCGGTTTGCTTTCCAATCATGGGGATTTTCTCAACAGCCAATGGAGCCAGAAAATCTTTCTCAGTTCCGGCGGGAATTTGTTTTTGAGCGTTAGGCTTGAACTCAGCCGTAGTGACCTTCGATACCAGTTTGTTCACTGACAAGCCCATCGAAATGGGAAGTTCACTCTCTTTGATGATTTTTTGCCTCAGCTCCACCGCCCATTTGAATGCGCCAAAGAATTTATCCATTCCACTGGCGTCAATGTAAAATTCATCGATGGATGATTTCTCAAACATTGGTGCCGAGTCGGCAATGATATCCGTCACGAGATGAGATGCCACACTATACGCCTCCATATCACCGGAGATTACTTTCGCCTCCGGGCAAAGTTGCAAGGCCAGATACATTGGCATGGCCGAATGCACACCGAATTTCCGGGCTTCGTAGCTGCACGCTGCTACCACGCCGCGGCGACTACTGCCTCCGATAATCAACGGTCGTCCTTTTAATTTTGGGTTTCTCTGGCATTCTACCGCTACGAAGAAGGCATCGAGATCCATGTGTATAATGCTCCGGTCCATGATGCTAAGTAACTAAAAATTTTAGTAATAAGTTGTTTTATAAAACTAATTTTTTTAGGTTTGAGCTGTTGTTCAGCCATAGCGACTCTCTTTAGCTGTGTGGAAGTGTTGAGGGATTTGCGTATTGATATTTGGGCGATGCCTGGTTCCATATTCACTTCTCACAGCGACAAGAGGTTTTTGTTCGGAGGGACTGCGGCCTATATATCTCAAAGGGCTCCGATGGTCTGTTCTGAAAAAAAGAGATACGGCATTAGTCGTTTTTTTTGAAGGAGCACAATAAATCCCTCGGGCGATCTGATGATGAATTATGAGACGATATTTTTTTGGTGTACCCGAACCAAAGAATCATATTACGAATCGACAGGCAATAAATGGATCAAACTATGAAACAACTTCTTACCTTTCTCACCATCGGTGTCAATGATCTTGACAAAATGAAGAACTGGTACATTCAAAAATTTGGATGGAAGCCGATGAAGGATGAATCTGGAATAGTCTTTTTTAAACTCAACGGATTTATCCTGGCGCTTTTCCCTGCAGATGAGCTGGCGAAGGATATTGGCGTGACGCCGGAAGGGAGGGGTTTTAAAAAATTTACGTTGGCAATAAATTACCATTCGGAGGCGGAGGTTGACGAAGCGGTTGCTAGCCTGAAAAAGAAAGGTGTAAGCGTTGTTAAGGAACCGCAGAAGGTTTTTTGGGGAGGATACCATGCCTACATTGCGGACCCTGAGGATAATTATTGGGAGCTCGCGTTTAATCCTTTTCTGAGAATGGATAAGGAGGGAAATGTAGTTTCACATGATTAATTTCTTTAA
>DASUGQ010000224.1:0-13941 GCA_036273935.1 Cyclobacteriaceae bacterium
GCCTGCATGACTTTTGTTAACGCATCAACTGAGTATATTGTATCCAACATATAGCTGATCTGGTCGGCCGTTAATATTGAAGAATAGGTTGGCCACCAAATCCTTTGTCCCAGATCAGCAATCAGGGCTGCATCGGCCAAATTGGCTTCCTGTATTGTGACGATATTCTGCTGCATATTAGTTGTCAGTGTATCGGATTTCAGATCGTACATTTGTGCTACTCAAATTCAACTTAATTTACGAACTTACACTGGAGCAGTACAAGATGAGACATGACACGAACATTACCATTTATCTCGTAATTTTTTTCTCGTTATTATTTTTTATTCAGTGTAGTGAAAAAGATGAGACACCGTCGGGAGGAGGTCAGGTGACAGATGATCCATTTTACTTTGGTGTTGACCTGTCTTATGTCAACCAGATACTTGATCATGGCGGCATTTATAAAGACGGTGGGGCACGACGCACACCTTACAGAATTTTTCTGGATAACGGAGCCGACCTGGTGCGTTTGCGCTTATGGCATAACCCAACCTGGACGAAGGATGTCTATGGCAATGATGGCCAACAATTATATAACGATTTGAAAGATGTTGAGCAGGCCATTGCTTTATCAAAACAACATGAGATGCAGGTTTTGCTTGATTTTCATTATTCTGATACCTGGGCGGACCCGGACACACAGGAAATCCCTGCTGCTTGGATAAATATTACAGACCCTGACATTCTTGAAGACTCTGTTTATAACTATACTTTTAAGACGTTAAAGTACCTTGACAAGAAGGGTCTGTTGCCGGACTTTGTCCAGATAGGTAATGAAATAAATTGCGGGATGCTTTATTCAAATGCGCCTACGGGGTTTCCCACTTGCAACGCCTGTGACGGACAATGGAAGGAACTTGGGGATGTGATTAATAGCGCAATTAAAGCCGTCCGTGATGTATCGAGTGAGACTAAAATCATCCTTCACGTCGCTGATCCAAAAAATGTTGAATGGTGGTTTGATAATGTCCAGGCCATCGGTTTGGTAACTGATTATGACATCATTGGATTTTCTTATTACCCGCTTTGGCACACGACCGTTTCCATCCCCAAACTGTCAGACAACATCTCGAATTTTAAAAGTAAGTATGGAAAGGAAGTCATGATCCTGGAAACAGCATATCCCTGGACGAAAGAAGGCAACGATAATTATTCTAACATATTTGGCGACCAGGATCCGGTTCCCGGGTTCGAGTTTACGCCCGTAGGCCAATTTGAGATCCTTAAGAAGTTAACTGAAGAAGTGAAAGCAGGTGGTGGTCTTGGAATTATTTATTGGGAGCCGGCCTGGATATCGTCTGATATGAAAGACCTTTGGGGAACGGGTTCTGCCTGGGAGAATTGCGCACTCTTTGATTTCAACGGAGAAACTAATTTGGGTATTGACTTTATTTCTACGAACTACCAATGATTTGATTGCTACCCCGATCTCACTGTAATGATAACCTCAGCTAATGATGAAACGACTTAGAGGTATTATTTTCTTTACTGTTTGTTTGTACGGATATGCATGCGCACAAAAAACAAATGACGTCTATGTCGATCAGAATGGCGTTATGCGCTGGGGTAAAACGAAACAGGAAGTTCAGGGCTTTGGAGTGAATTACACAGCACCTTTTGCTCATGCCTACCGGTCAGCTAAAAAATTGAATGTTGATTTGGAGAAGGCCATCGATGATGATGTTTATCATTTCGCACGACTGGGTTTTGACGCCTATCGTGTCCACGTGTGGGATACGGAAATAAGTGACACAGTTGGAAATCTTCTTGAGAATGAACACCTCCGCCTCTTTGATTACATGTTGAAAAAGATGAAGGAGCGCGGAATGAAATTTATCCTGACACCAATAGCGTATTGGGGTAACGGTTATCCCGAACAGGAAGAAAGAACACCTGGCTTTTCGCGGAAATATGGTAAGGACGCCTGTCTCACCAATGAAGACGCGATCGAGGCTCAGGAAAATTATCTATTCCAGTTTCTCAATCATGTCAATCCGTATACCAATGTAGCGTATAAAAATGATCCGGATGTTGTCGCATTTGAAATCAGCAATGAACCTCACCACCGGGAAGAGCCTGCAAGGGTGACTGCATTTATTAAGAGGATGCTTCAGTCTATGCGAAGGACGGGTTGCAAAAAACCAATTTTCTATAACATCAGCCATAGCATTCATTTGGTTGACGCTTACTATGCAGCGGGTATTGATGGGGGAACTTTTCAGTGGTATCCAACCGGCCTGGGTGCTCAACATGAGTTAAGGGGAAATTTCCTGCCGAATGTGGACCGGTATACGATTCCTTTTGCAGCCAATCCAAAGTTTAAAAAAGGACCAAAGATTGTCTATGAATTTGATGCAGCTGATGTCGGGCGCTCCTATATCTATCCTGCCATCGCGCGCAGTTTTCGAGCGGCGGGAATTCAGTGGGCCACGCATTTTGCTTACGACCCTACCTATCTCGCTTACGCTAATACCGAATACAACACCCATTACATGAACCTTGCCTATGCTCCGCAGAAAGCCCTGAGTCTTAAACTTGCCGGAGAAGTCTTTCATCATATTCCGATGAACAAAACGTATGGAGACTATCCTGCCAACTCATCCTTCGGCCCCTTCTATGTGAGTTATGAAAAGGATTTGGCTGAAATGGTTACGGATGAAAAATTTATTTATACCAACAACACGACTACAAATCCGCCCTCACCGGATAAGTTAAATGAAATTGCGGGTACGGAAAATTCACCTGTGGTGACCTATGAAGGTACAGGCGCTTATTTTCTCGACAGGATTGAAGGAGGTGTCTGGCGCCTTGAAGTGATGCCGGATGCGGTGTGGGTCGATAATATTTTCGGCCGAAACAGTTTGAAAAAGGAGGTAGCGGTTGTGAATTGGAGAACATGGCCAATGTGGATCAATCTGCCTGACCTTGGTGACGACTATTCACTTGTCTCCATCAACGAAGGAAATAATTATACAACGAAAGTCAGCGGCAGATCATTTAACATCAGGCCCGGAACTTACTTGCTGGTGAGGAAAGGAACGGTGACAAAAGTGAAAGGCAACGACCGATGGAAGAATATAACATTAAAAGAATTCGTAGCGCCAACGACTACTGTTAAGAAAACGTATGTTATTCATTCGCCTCGCAGCGTGTGGAGGAATGGATCACCTATGAATATTCAGGCTACAGTAGTTTCCACGAAGGAACCTGAATCAATTGAAGTTAGCGTCTATGGCAGGGGATGGCGGCCGAAAGTTATCCAGATGAAAAGGGTTTCTGGTTATCACTATGAAGCCACCATTCCGGCTGATGATGTGGTGGAGGGATTTCTTCGTTATTATATCACGGTAAATGAAGCCGATGGATCCCGTACATTTCCTTCAGACATAAATGCGAAACCCTCCGATTGGGATTTCTATGACAGCAGACCTTATGAAGTCCATATTCTCAAAAATGTTTTCCCATTGCATTTGTTTGATGCGTTGCAGGATGAAAACCGGTTATCAAGGCACTGGCTCAGAACTTCATCGGTCGTTCCACTTGCAGACCCTGGTGATGCTGAGGTTAGGATTGTTATTGAAAAACTTTTTTCAGCAGATCCGGAGAATGCGAAAGGTGAAAAAATCTATGATTATTCCATGCGCTACTTTTGCGGAGATAAAATTTCCGATCGTGACTTGAGTGGCATGAAAAAGATTATCGTTCGGGGACACTCTCTTAACGAAGGATTAGAAAAAATTCAACTGGCACTCGTGACAAAAAGGGGGATGGCCTATGGTGGAATATTGGAAATCAACACTCAGACCGGTGATTATGCCCTGGATATTGGCGGGCTTAAAAAGGTTAAACTTGTAACCCTACCAAGGCCCTATCCCACATTTCTTCCTTACTTTTTTGAGAGCAATCTTTCAGAACCTTTAAACCTCGGGGATGTTGAGGTCCTGCAAATTTCCATTGGACCGGGACTATCTGAAAATGAAGTCGAGAAAAAACATGCCGTAGCAATTGAAAGCATACGTCTCGAGTAATTTCTTTTTTAAAAGATGGATAATATGGAATCTGATTCCGTATTTTTCCGAAATCAATTTTTAACCTCCTGAAATGAAACGGTATGCACTTGCCCTTGATCTGAAAGATGATGAAAGACTGATCAAAGAATACGAAGGGTGGCACCAGCGTGTTTGGCCAGAAATAAAGAAAAGCATTCTTGACTCTGGTATCGTGAATATGGAAATCTATCGAACAGGTAATAGACTATTCATGATCATGGAAACACGAGATGATTTTAGTTTCAACGTCAAGGCATCGATGGACTCGACAAACCCTAAGGTGCAAGAGTGGGAGAAGCTCATGTGGGAATTTCAACAGCCCTTACCCTGGGCGGAAAAAGGCGAAAAGTGGATTTTAATGGATAAGATTTTTCAATTATAATCGGTAAGTTCATACCTGAATTTTTGATAAGCACATGCCTGATCAACTCATTGATGCGCATCAACACTTCTGGAAATTTGATCCCATCAGGGATAGTTGGATAACGGATGATATGGCTGTGATTCAACGCGATTTTTTTCCCAATGATCTGAAGCCATTGTTGAAACATCACAATATTAAAGGGTGTGTAGCCGTGCAGGCCGACCAGTCCGAAGTGGAAAATGTCTTCTTACTTTCGCTGGCTGATCAGGAGGATTTCATCATGGGTGTTGTAGGATGGATTGATCTTCAGGCCGAAGATGTTGGTGAAAAATTGGCAAAATACAAAGAACATAAAGAATTGAAGGGCTTTCGCCACATCCTGCAGGGTGAAAAGCAGCGTGATTTTATGTTGCGACCATCTTTCTTAAGTGGCATCAATAAATTAAATCAATTCAACTACACGTACGACATTCTGATTTTTCATGATCAGCTAAAGTTCACGGAAGAATTTGTAAAAAAGTTTCCGAATCAACCCTTTGTCATCGATCACATTGCCAAGCCTTATATTAAGGATAAAAAGATTGATGAGTGGAAACAGGATATGAACGCGATCGCGAAATACGAGAATGTCTCCTGTAAAATTTCGGGAATGGTCACCGAGGCAGACTGGAAAAATTGGAAACATGGTGACTTTAGGCCCTACCTCGATGTCGTGGTTGAGGCCTTTGGCATGCGACGGATCATGTATGGAAGTGATTGGCCAGTATGTTTAGTTGCTGCTTCTTATGATAACATGTTCAGCATTGTGAGAGATTATTTTTCTACCTTCAGCGCGGCGGAGCAGAACATGTTTTTTGGTGACAACGCAATAAAATTTTATAATTTATAAATGTAACGTTCATGGATCTTAAACTTAAAGATAAAATCATCATTGTTACGGGAGGAGCGAAAGGTATTGGTGAGGGAATCGTCAAAGTTCTCGCCGGTGAGGGAGCAATTCCCGTAATTGTAGGTCGTAACGAAGCGGATAATAAAAAAACTTTATCTGAAATTGAAGCCCAGGGAGGGAAGGCCCATCAGGTGGTGGCTGAACTTACCAAGCCCGAAGAGTCGGAAAAAGCAGTGAAGGAAACACTAAAGCAATTTGGGAGAATTCACGGTCTGGTCAACAATGCCGGTGTGAATGATGGTATTGGATTGGAACAGGGTACGTATGAAAAATTTATAGCGTCACTGCATAAGAATTTGGTTCATTATTATTTAATGGCCCACTATGCTTTGCCAGCATTGAAGGAGACAAAGGGATCAATTGTAAACATTGGTAGCAAGACCGCAGAAACAGGACAGGGCGGAACATCAGCCTATGCGGCGGCAAATGGTGGCAGGAATGCGTTAACCCGTGAGTGGGCCGTTGAATTATTGAAGTACAACATTCGCGTCAACGCCATCATTGTTGCAGAGTGCTGGACACCTCTGTATCAAAAATGGATTGAAACCCTTCCAAGCCCAAAAGAAAAACTAGCTTCCATCGTTGCCAACATTCCATTGGAGCAAAGGATGACTACCGCTGAGGAAATTGCCAACATGACTGCATTTCTGCTGTCGGAACAATCGAGTCATACTACCGGACAACTTATACATGTAGACGGTGGTTATGTTCACCTTGACAGAGCTCTTGCCAATTCTTAAAACTATTCTTAGTGAAAACCTTAGTCTGCGCGACCCCCGGAAATTTTGAATACAGAAACGACGAAAGACCTGCGTTAGAATCTGATCATGCGATCATTAAAGTGGAACGCATAGGTATATGCGGAACAGACCTTCATGCATACGAGGGTACGCAACCTTATTTTTCCTATCCGCGAATTCTCGGACACGAGCTTTCGGGTGAGTTGGTTGATTTTGATAATGCGCCTGGTTTTAGTCGTGGAGAAAAGGTAACCATTATTCCATACTTCAATTGTGGACGATGTATCGCGTGCCGGAATGGAAAACCGAATTGTTGTGTAAATATCAAGGTATGCGGCGTTCATGTTGATGGCGGGATGAGGGAGTACTTTTCCGTGCCTTCTTATTCCCTGGTTCATAGTGACGGACTGAGTGAAGAGGCGTTGGCCCTGATCGAACCTTTAGCTATAGGAGCCCATGGAGTAAGAAGGGCCGGTATAAGGAATGGGGATTTTGTTCTTGTCATTGGTGCGGGACCAATTGGATTGGGAACAATGGAATTCGCGCGCATAGCCGGTGGTAATGTGGTGGCCATGGATATCAATGAATCACGCCTTGATTTTTGCAAGCAGAAACTTAAAGTTACGGATACCATAAATCCCGTATCTGAAAATGCAGTGGAGAAATTGATGAAAGTGACTTCCGGTGATATGCCATCCGTAGTTATCGACGCTACGGGCAGTGTGAAGGCCATCAACAATGGATTTCAATTCATGTCTCATGGAGGTCGCTATGTTCTGATTGGATTGCAAAAAGAAAATATCAGTTTTAGTCATCCGGAATTTCACAAACGAGAGGCAACCTTAATGAGTAGCCGCAACGCTACACGTGAAGATTTCATGCATGTTATCTCTGCATTGAAGAATGGGAGCATTGATCCCATAACCTACATTACCCACCGGGTTTCATTTGACGACGTAAGAGAAAAGTTCAGGTCCTGGCTGGATCCGGCCAATGGCGTCATTAAAGCAATGGTAGAAATGCGATAAGATGTTGGCTTAATCCTGTTAAGGTAATCGTCGTCTAGTTTTCTGCCAATTCAAAATGTTCCTTCGTCGAATCGATTACCCGGCCATCCTCACATTTCAGAATTCGCGTCGGGAATTTCTTAATCACCCGATAATCGTGTGTTGCCATCAGCACAGCAGTACCACTCTTGTTGATTTGCTGGAACAATTTCAAAATACCGTCTGAAATTTCAGGGTCAAGATTACCAGTAGGCTCATCAGCCAGTAGTATTTGCGGTTCATTAATCAAGGCGCGTGCGATCACCACACGTTGTTGTTCCCCTCCCGATAATTGGTGCGGCATCTTTTTTTCAACTGATCCCAATCCAACCTGTATCAATACCTCCGCCAGGCGCGCGCGCATTTTGCTGTTGTCTTTCCAGCCCGTTGCGCGCATCACGAAGAGAAGATTTTCGGCAACTGTACGATCCGGAAATAGCTGGAAATCCTGGAAGATGATTCCTAACTTTCTGCGCAGCAGCGGTACCTGAGCACTGTGGATGTCGCGGATCTTAAATCCCACAACGGTAACATCGCCAAGACGGAGGGGCAAATCAGCATATAAAGTTTTCAAGAGGGAAGATTTACCTGACCCAGTTCGTCCAACGAGAAAGACAAATTCACCCTTCTCGATATCAAAGCTGATATCTCCAAGCACGGTATTGTGATCCTGAAAAATGCTGGCCCCACTTACATGCACTAC
Source organism: Cyclobacteriaceae bacterium (assembly GCA_036273935.1). Lineage (GTDB taxonomy): Bacteria > Bacteroidota > Bacteroidia > Cytophagales > Cyclobacteriaceae > ZC4RG29. The sequence continues at coordinate 7,894 of DASUGQ010000224.1, forward strand.
CGGGTCGTTAGAAAACATTTGCTGAATGATGTTGAATACTTTAAAAATTTTCTGATCGCTTACGGCGATCTCTGTTTTAAGCCAGGGCTTTTTCTTTTACCTTCTCGCCTGCTTTCTTGTGATCGGCGAGGAATTTCTCCAGGCCAATATCGGTAAGAGGATGTTTCAGCAACCCCGTAATGACAGACAACGGACAAGTTGCTACGTCAGCTCCAATTTCAGCGCATTTAATCAAGTGTATGACGTGGCGAATGGAAGCAGCGAGTATTTCCGTTCCAAAACCGTAGTTGTCATAGATTAATCGCATTTGCGCAATGAGGTCCACACCATCAATTGACACGTCGTCCAGTCTTCCTATGAAAGGAGAAACATAACTGGCCCCGGCTTTTGCTGCGAGGATCGCCTGTCCAGGCGAGAAAACCAGGGTACAGTTTGTGCGAATACCTTCGCTTGAAAATTTCTTTAATGCTTTCACACCATCCCTGATCATAGGAACCTTTACAACGATTTTATCGTCAATCTTCGCCAGTTCTTTCCCCTCGCGAATAATGTTGTCAAAGTCGGTGGCGATAACTTCTGCGCTTACGTTGTTATCCACTATGTTGCAAATAGCTTTGTAATGTCCTCGTATGTTTGATTCGCCCGTGATACCTTCTTTCGCCATAAGGGAAGGGTTTGTGGTTACGCCATCCAATACGCCGAGATCATAGGCTTCCCTGATTTCATTCAGATTTGCTGTGTCAATGAAGAATTTCATAAGATTTATAAATTGATTTAATAAATATTCTGGAGTGTAAAGTTAAGCATGATTGCGGGTGCGCAAAAGAAACAACTTGTAAAGATTCCGGTCGAAAGCGCGAATTCGATGCTAAAAATAAAAAAGGGCAAACCGAACATCGCACCGCTACAACCGCTTACCCTTGCTACCTTCCGGTCCTGGGGGAGTTCAGCAGGAGCTGGTCGTGCCGGCTTGCCGGGTGGCAAAAGTAGGGAAAAGTGTTGAGGTGTTGAAACATTGAGGGTTTAAGTTTTGGGCCTGGGCATTTAATTGGCGTGCAGCGTTCAAATTAGTTGAGCTTGATAATGCAGCGTTGAGTATCCGCCGACTCCATTGGGCGGATTGGTCAGGCCAGACCGGATAAATAAAGATTAAACTCCAGCGGACTGGCTTCATCAAAACCATCTGACTTTAGATCCTCAAATATGTCTTCATCAACCTCCAAATCACGCATCTTAATTTTGCCATCATCAAATCTCGTGATTTCAACTCCTGTTAAGCCCAGCGGATTGATCTTCACCAGCACTTTGAATCCGTCAAAGTCACGTTTGAAATATTGATGAACGATATTGCTTCCTTTAGCCATCTTTGATTTTCTTTGAATGCCTTATGGTTCGTCTCAATTTACCTGAACGTATTGAAACAGACCGGCTGTTAATTCAACGGCTAAGGTACGAAGACGCAGAGGAAATTTTTTTTGGTTATGCAAGTAAGCCAGAAGCAACGAAGTTCGTTTCATGGCCAACTCATACCAGTATAGAAGATACGAGGATTTTTCTTCATTATGCTCACGCAGCATGGTCAACTGGCACGGACTACTCCTTTTCAATAAGATTAAAGCAAAATGACCAATTCGTGGGTAGCATCGGCTTCATCAATGAAAATGGTAAAATTCAATTTGGATATGTGGTATGCCCATCAAAGTGGGGAAGGGGGTTCGCCACGGAAACGGTAAGCAGAATGATGGACCTTTTGCGGCGTGAAGAGGCGGTCTTTAGAATATATACATTTGTGGATGTTGAGAACGTAGCTTCTCAGAAGGTTTTGTTAAAAGGGGGTCTCGTAAAGGAAGCGGAACTTCGCAATTGGTTCCGGTTTGTAAATCAAGGCAACAGGCCAAAGGATTGCATCTTATTCAGATTACCACTTGAGCAGACTCGATCGGTTCGGGGAGTTTAAGTTTTATCGCATCAAGCATTTCGTTTTCGAGCATATCAGCCCAGGTGAGTAAGTAGCGGATGGCGTCATCTTTCTCATTGTATTGAAAATTTTCGGCTGGATCAGCCCAGGCCAAAACCTTTGGATGGGACAGCCGCTCCAGGTGAACAAGGTCATCTCTGTCAAAACCAAATGCCAGTATTTCACTAATCAAATCATCCATTAAGAAACCACTGGTGGGACAATAGTCATTGAGCTGTTCACTCCAATCCCCGTATCGGCTCATTGCCCTGGCATGGATCTCTTCTTTTCTAAGATGGGTTATCTCCTGAGCTAAGAACCCACAATTGCAGGAGCCCATATGGCCCCATTGGTAGTCGTCACTCCTTTCCAGTCTCCGGACTGTCCTCCTTAGGACCTCAACAATTTCAACGGTTGCTTTTGCCATAATCTTAAACATTTATAAATCACCTACTTGAAGTTAACACGAAATTCATGAGTAAGTTCATCGAGACATTTTTTTCAAAAATATAATGTAGTCTCAAAATGAGATCAAATGCTTGAGCTTAGGCGTTGAATTTGAGTTTTAAAACGCCCTTTGCCCTTTGGCATAAGACTTGGCTTACTGTCGGTATCGTTATTGATTATAGTTGGAAGTTAAATCAAAGAGTCGTGAACCGGGGTTGGTTCATGTTAGGCGCTGGTTATGAAATGAGCATATTGCTCCTGGATTGGCCAGTGCCTTTCTTTTAATTGAGGGGAAGATAGAATGCAAAAGGTAGTTCACATTATTGCGCGTCAGAGAGGGAAGAAGAGTAAGCCGGGGCTTTTGCAGCTAATCAGGGACTTGGCCATGGCTCAGTTCCAAATGGGCCTTGACGTTTCGGTTTGGAAGATTGGAGAGTTCGAAGAAAGTTTATCACCCCTGGATTCAAAGACCTTTCCATCAACAATGAATAGGCTCCGTTTGTCTAAATCATTCATGGAAGCCATAGAGACCCTTCCTGACAAAACCATCCTTCATCTGCACAACGGATTTGTCCCCGAGTATTACACACTTTCCCGAAAACTAAAGCGATCAGGCGCGCCATATCGGTTGGTGTTATCCCCCCACGGATTGTATAGCGAAGCCAGGCTCCGGAGTTTGTCTACTTTTGTCAAGGCATATTTTTATCTCTTCGAGCAACACCTGGTCCGAAATGCTTCAATGCTTCACCTGATAGGTCCGGCTGAAGTAAGCGGTTACACGTTTTATTTAAATAACGTCACACCATTTGTATCAATACCGAATGGGCTATCAAGAGACGAACTGCAGGAACCTTCAAGGCGTGATTATTTGAATAATGAAACCTTTATAGTGACCTATAGCGGTCACCTGAATGTATATGAAAAGGGTCTGGATATTTTATTGAAGTCATTTGCTACTTTTTCAAATGAAGTGTACTCTCAGACCGAGCTATGGCTGATCGGCAGTGGCGCAGATGAAAATGAATTAAAAAAGAACGTGCGTTGTCTTGGGGTTGATGATAAGGTTAAGTTTTACGGAGACCTGGACAATCATGCAAAGAAGAAACGAATGACGGAGTCCCATGTGTTTGTACAACCGAGCCGGTTAGATTGTATTCCGATGAATGCGCTCGAAGCAGCGTCGGAGGGGATTCCTTTGATCGTGACAGAAGAGACCAATCTGGGGGGATTTGTTCGTCAGTATGAGGCGGGATGGTTCTTGTCGAGAAATGACGTAAAAAGTTTGACCCTTGCATTGCATGACGCTTACTTTATTTATCAGACAGACCCGGATGGCTACAACGCACGGGGCCGCAACGCATACCGCATGATACGGGAGGAATTGAACTGGAATTCTCTCGCGCACAAATGGATGACGGTTTATTCGTCAGTTTTATAATCGATCGACTGCACTATTAATTCCATTCTTATAACTTTGGCGCCAAGATTCTAAAGTTATGAGTAAACCAATCATCGCTCTCTCTTTCATTCTACCAATCCTTTTTACTTCTTGTTCTAAGGGGAACAAAGAAACAAAACTTCCAGAAGGCGTTGGAATTGATTTCGCAAATCTGGATACCACAGCCAATCCGGCAAATGACTTTTTTCGTTTTGCCAATGGCGGATGGTTAGATAAATCACAAATCCCGGCCGACCGCGGTAGTTGGGGGAGCTTTTATGAGCTAAGGGAAAAAACCCAGACCGATGTGTTAAACGTCCTTAACGAAGCGTCGAAAAGTGATGAATACCCCGAGGGGTCGGATCAACGCAAGGCTTCTGAGTTTTTTCAGATCGGGATGGATTCTTCTTTAGCGGAAAAAGCTGGCATTAAACCGCTGGCGACATTTTTCGATGAGATCAATTCAATTCACAGTAAAGAAGATATTCAGAAATATTTCACGCGACAGCAACACTATGGCTGGGATGCTTTTTTCGACCTTGATGCAGTAGCGGACCTTAAGAAAAGTAATGAGATGTCGCTTTACATTAGCGCTGGTGGCATCGGACTTCCGGATCGTGATTATTATTTCTCGATGGATGAAAAATCAAAAGAAATCAGGAGAAAATATTTAGAACACATTGCAAAAATGCTTGGGCTTAGCGGGATAGATAAAAACAAGGCAGCCTCTCAGGCTTCGGCGGTGATGAATATTGAGACGAAACTGGCTGGCGCCACGCTGAAAAAAGAAGACAAACGCAACCCCGACAAGATCTACAATAAAAGATCAGTGAATCAGCTCGCAAAGATGCTTCCATCTTTTGACTGGTCACAATACCTTCAGGATATGGGTATAAAAGATGCCGACTCCATCATTGTTACCGATCTTGATTTTCTTCCCGCTGTTGAAACAATCATTTCAACGGCAAAACTTGATGACATAAAGGCCTATTTCCGCTGGTTTGTAATAAACCGTTCTTCTGAATTTCTCAATCACGATATCGTAAAGGCAGATTTTGATTTTTACTCAAAATATCTGGGTGGTATAGAACAAATGCGACCGCGATGGAGACGTGTGCTGGCCACCACTGATGATGCATTGGGCGAGGCAATGGGTAAGTTGTACGTTGACAAACACTTTCCGCCCGAGGCAAAAGAAAAAGCATTGGAGATGGTGAATACCATTAAACAGGCGTTTGCTGAGCGAATCAAGAATCTCGATTGGATGTCTGACTCTACGAAACAAAAGGCACTACAAAAGTTGAGTACGTTTAACGTAAAGATTGGCTACCCGGAAGAATGGAAGGGCTATGCTGGACTGGCTGTAGATAAGGATCCTGAAAAGGCATCCTATATTCAAAATGTATTAAACAGCAATCGCTTTAAGTTCGAGCAGGATCTTGCAAAATACGGAAAGCCCGTCGATCGGAAAGAATGGCAATTGACCCCGCAAACCATCAACGCCTATTATAATCCGTTATTCAATGAAATTGTATTTCCAGCGGCCATTCTTCAACCACCATTTTATGATTATCGCGCGGATGACGCTTTGAATTACGGCGGCATTGGTGCCGTTATTGGTCACGAGATCTCGCACGGATTTGATGATCAGGGAAGCAAGTTCGACAGTGAGGGAAACCTAAAGAACTGGTGGTCGGAAGACGATTTAAAAGAGTTTCAAGAAAAAGGAAAGGCTTTGGCAGACCAATTTAATCACTATGGACCGCTCGACAGTCTTTTCGTAAATGGCGAGTTCACACTGGGAGAAAATATTGGTGATCTGGGCGGGCTTTCAGTTGCCTACGATGGTCTCCAAATTCATTTCCGAACCCATGCAAGGCCGGGACTCATTGATGGATTTACGCCCGAACAACGATTTTTCTTATCCTGGGCTACCATTTGGAGGGTAAAATATAAAGATGAAACCCTTAGGACCTTAATAAACACAGACCCACACTCACCGGGAATGTACCGTGCCATTGGACCACTTAGTAATTTCGACGAATTTTATAAGGCTTTTAATGTGAAGGAGGGTGATAAAATGTACCGCTCACCCCAGCAAAGAGTGAAAATCTGGTAGTGATTAAAAATAGATTTTGGTAAATAACTGCCGGTTTGCTATAATTGCCACGTAAAATTTTGACGCATGGGAAAAGGCGATAAAAAA
>DASUGQ010000225.1:0-12738 GCA_036273935.1 Cyclobacteriaceae bacterium
GATGGCAGAAGATACCGGTAGCCAGGTCCCTGGAAGACAAAGCATAATTCCCATTAACATTGAAGATGAAATGAGAGGAGCCTACATCGACTATTCGATGTCAGTGATCATCTCCCGTGCTTTGCCAGATGTGAGAGACGGACTTAAACCCGTTCATAGAAGGGTACTCTTCGGCATGCAGGACTTAGGTGTCAATTACAATAAACCTTACAAGAAATCCGCCAGGATAGTGGGGGAAGTACTGGGTAAGTATCATCCGCATGGAGATGCGTCAGTCTATGACACCATGGTTCGTATGGCGCAAGATTGGTCTCTCCGATATACGTTGGTGGATGGCCAGGGGAATTTTGGTTCTATTGACGGAGATTTTCCTGCCGCGATGCGATATACCGAAGCCCGCCTCAGGAGAATCGCCGAGGAGATGCTGGCAGACATCAACAAAGACACGGTTGACTTCCAGCCAAACTTCGATGACTCACTTACAGAACCGACCGTACTGCCTGCAAAGATTCCAAATCTGCTGGTGAATGGTTCGTCCGGTATCGCTGTGGGGATGGCCACAAATATGGCGCCTCATAATCTCCGGGAAGTAGTGGACGGCGTGATTGCCTACATCGACAACAACGAGGTCAGCATTGAAGATCTCATGAAGTATATCACCGCGCCTGACTTCCCAACAGGGGCAATTATTTATGGGGTAAACGGGGTTCGTGAAGCCTATAGAACCGGAAGGGGAAAAATCATCACCAGGGCAAAGGCGGAAATCGTCACTCTCGCGAATGGCCGCGAACAGATTGTTGTAACAGAGATTCCCTACATGGTAAACAAGGCGCTGATGATAGAAAAGACGGCAGCCCTTATCAATGAAAAGAGAATAGAAGGAATAAGCGATATCCGCGATGAATCCGACAGGGATGGCTACCGCGTTGTATACGACCTGAAGAGAGATGCCATCGCCAACATTGTCCTGAATAACTTATTTAAGTATACGCAGCTTCAGACTTCATTTGGCGTCAACAATGTTGCCCTGGTAAAGGGTCGACCGCAGACGTTGAACCTGAAAGAATTAGTCAAACATTTTGTCGATCATCGCCATGAGGTAGTCATTCGCCGGACGAAATTTGAGCTTGCTGAGGCGGAGCGCCGTGCCCATATTCTGGAAGGATACCTTATCGCCTTGGATAATCTTGATGAGGTAATTGCGCTAATACGAAGTTCAAAAGATCCCGAGACCGCCAAGAATGAATTGATGAGTCGGTTTTCACTTTCTGAAATTCAGGCAAAGGCAATCCTCGATATGAGGCTACAACGCCTGACAGGACTTGAACGTGATAAAATTCAACAGGAATATAAAGAGGTTAAGGAACTCATCGGAAAGCTCAACGAGATTCTTGCAAATGAGCCGATCCGTATGCAGATCATCAAGGATGAATTGACCGAAATCAGAGAGCGATACGGGGACGATCGAAGGACTGAGGTGGTTCATAATGACGATGACATCACCACAGAGGACATGATTGCCAATGAGGATATGGTGATCACCATATCCAACCAGGGATATATTAAACGCACGTTGCTAACGGAATACAGGACGCAGGGACGCGGCGGAATCGGATCAAGAGGCGTGGTAACAAAAATTGACGACTTCACAGAACACTTGTTTATCGCCCAGGCACATAACTACCTTCTGATATTTACCGATCAGGGCAAAGTTTATTGGAAACGCGCGTATGAAATTCCGGAAGGATCAAAGACTTCGCAGGGGAGGGCTATTCAAAACCTGATTAACATTGAGCCTGGGGATCGCGTGAGAACAGTGATCAATGTCAAGACCCTGGTTGATGAAAATTACATTAATAATAATTTCGTAATACTTTGCACTGAGAAAGGAACCATCAAAAAAACTTCCCTTGAAGCCTATTCAAGACCCCGGCAAGGAGGTATTACCGCCATCACAATTCACGACGGAGATAAACTTATAAATGCCTCATTAACAAATGGTAATAATCACATTGTTATAGCTAAATCAGAGGGCAAGGCTGTTCATTTTAACGAGTCGGATGTACGACCCATGGGTCGCACGGCGGCAGGGGTAAGGGGTGTCACATTAGATTCAGGAAGCGACAAAGTTGTCGGGATGGTTTGCATTACAAGAGAAGACGCTAACTTGCTTGTGGTTTCAGAGAAAGGTTATGGCAAACGGTCTTCGATGGATGATTATCGAATAACCAAAAGAGGTGGCAAGGGGGTCAAAACCATAAACATCACGGAGAAAACTGGCAAGCTTGTTGCGATTAAGGAGGTTGGCGACGATGATGAATTGATGATTATCAATCGTTCCGGCATTGCCATTCGGATAAAAGTAAATGAATTGCGGGTGATGGGACGTGCTACACAGGGAGTTCGTCTAATCAAACTCAATGATGATGATCAGATATCCTCAATAGAAAAAATTCAAAAAATTGAAGACGACAGAATTCAAACGGAACCTTTAACTTAAACAACCTAATATTCTAATAAAATGAAACGCGTATTACTCATTCTGTTTTTAATACCCTCCCTGGTGTTTGGACAAAAGGCGGTCAAACCAAATCTTAATAAGGCGCTTGCTGCATGGAAGGAAGGAAAGCTTGATGAAGCAAAAGAGATTATTGATTTGTGTACCACCTATGAAAAAACAATGAACAACGGTGACACGTGGTACTATCGGGGATTGATCTACGCATCGTTGGATACAACTTCAAACGAAGCGTACAAAGGACTCGCACCGGATGCCTTTGCAACAGCATTGGAATCTTTTACCAAGGCTGATCAGATGGCGAAAGACAATAGTGAATATCACATTACGGATGCAAATGGTTTGCCCGTACTGAAAACGCAGCAGATCACTATTTGGGCGAATACGTACCTCAACAAAGGCGCTACTCTGTACCAGGAAGACGACCTCGATGGCGCGCTAACAAATTTCGAGAAGGTTCAAAAAATAACACCCAATGATACTACTGCTTATTTCTATGCTGGCTTCGTGGCTAACAATCTGGAGAAATATGACCTGGCACTGGACAACTTTAGAAAATATGTTGATAAGGGAGGCACATCATCTGACGCCTATGCAATGATGATCAATATCTACAATGGACCTAAGGAAGACAAAGCCAAGGGCCTTGAAGTCGTCAGGGAGGCAAAGAAGAAATTCCCCGATCATCCCGACTTCGGCAAGATTGAAATTGGGATATTGATTGATCAGGGAAAAATAGATGAAGCAAAAAAGGGACTTGAAGACGCGATAAAAAAGGAACCAGACAATAAGGTACTCCACTTCTATCTTGGCTATGCAAATTCAACATTGAACAACAGCGAAGCTGCCGTTAAGAACTATCAGGATGCGTTGCGAATCGATCCGAAATATTTTGAGGCACAAATTTTCCTGGCGAAGGAGATGTACAAGCCTGCAGCGATTATTAAGAAAGAGATGTCCACCCTTGGCATAAGTGAAGCAGATAAAAAGAAAAAATTCGAAATGGATAAAGTCCTGGTTGAGAAGCTAAAGGTTGCATTACCTTATTGGGAACAAGCTGAACGCATTAACCCGGGCGACCAGGAGGTACTTGACCAGTTATACTCAATGTATGGTGATCTTGGTATGGATGCTCAGGTAAAACGTGTTGAAGCGCGCTACAAAGAGTTGGGCATGGAGAACTGATTGAGACAGACTCTTGCAACATAACATAAGGCGTTCGGTTGGACGCCTTTTTTATTGTTGCCTGATTGTACCGCCTGTCAAAATCAATTGCTAAAAACCGGGTAAACAAAGAAAGAATTCTTGTTTTTCCATAGATTCAGGTTGTTATTTTGTGATTGAACTGATGCCGTGAAGGTGTTTATTAACTTGAATTTTATTCTATAGAATATCTGAACGACAATGAAAGAAAATGATTCAATAAACGATGTAAACATCAATGGAAAAGCCCGGGAAGGCTACACATACGACGCAATCGTTATTGGTTCCGGTATGAGCGGGGGATGGGCCGCAAAGGAATTGTGCGAGAAAGGTTTGAAAACACTTGTGCTCGAACGCGGCAGAAATGTGGAGCATATCAAAGATTATCCGACAGCGACAAAAGAAATTTGGGAATTTCCGCACCGCGGTCGTTTGCCCGAGAGCATTACAAAAGAAAACCCGGTCGTGAGCCGATGCTATGCCTTTGATGAAACGACTCAGCATTTTTTCGTGAAAGATACAGAGCATCCGTATGTGCAGGTTAAACCATACGATTGGATCCGCGGATACCAGGTCGGGGGAAAGTCGTTAATGTGGGCACGCATGACGCAACGATGGAGTGTTCTGGATTTTGAGGCAAATGCCCGGGATGGAAATGGATGTGATTGGCCTATCCGTTACGATGACCTTGCACCCTGGTATTCTTATGTCGAAAAGTTTGCAGGGATTAGCGGCAATCGGGATGGCCTGCCACAGATTCCAGACGGTGAATTCCTTCCGGCGATGGAGCTGAACTGCCTGGAAAAACATTTTCAGGAGAGCGTTAATAAAGCCTACAGCGACAGAAAAGTAGTGGTATCCAGGATAGCAAATCTTTCTCAGCGGCATAACGATCGGGGTCCATGTCAATACCGGAACATGTGCCAACGAGGCTGTCCGTTCGGTGGCTATTTCAGTGCAAACTCAGCAACCTTGCCGGCTGCGATCGCTACGGGTAACATGACATTACGACCCTTTTCAGTAGTTCATTCAATTATTTTCGATGAACAAAAAGGAAAGGCGACCGGAGTCCGTGTGATCGATGCCGAGACTATGGAGACGATGGACTTTCATGCGAAGATCATCTTTGTTAATGCGAGCACACTTAATACCACATTAATACTCTTGAACTCCACTTCCACTCGCTTTCCTAATGGACTGGGTAACGATCACGATGTGCTTGGACATTACCTTATGGATCACAATTACCGGGGGCGAATTTACGGAGATCATGACGCCTTTCAGGATATGTACTATTATGGGCGACGGCCAGGCGGGTGGTATTTGCCACGCTTTAGGAACTGGGGCCAGGACAAACAATCAGGTTTTCTCCGTGGATATTCATTTTCGGGAGGCGCCAGCCGTAGAACGGGTAATGTTCATGAGGGCGATCCGCTGTTTGGGGCGGAGTTCAAAGAAAAGCTGACAGAGGTTGGTCCGTGGTCGATGGGTATGACTGGAATGGGGGAACACCTCCCACGATTTGAAAACAGGGTTGCCCTGAGTAAGGACAAAAAAGACAAATGGGGAATACCTCTGCTCGAAATAGACTGCGAATACGGCGAGAATGAGGAGAACATGATCAGGGATTTACTGGCCACGGGGGCGGAGATGATGGAAAAAGCAGGCTTCAAAAATATCCGCCAAAGCGATAGCAAGCAGGCGCCGGGCCTCGATATTCATGAGATGGGCACAGCCCGGATGGGGAGGGATCCTAAAACTTCAATGTTGAATTCCTGGAATCAGGTTCATGACGTGAAAAATGTTTTCGTGACAGACGGTGCGGCTATGACTTCTTCTGCCTGTCAGAATCCGTCTCTGACATACATGGCGCTAACAGCTCGCGCCGCTGATTACGCAGTGAAAGAATTGAATAAACAAAACCTTTAGAAATAATAACATGAACAGAAGAGAAGCCTTATCCGCAGTTTCATTCCTCCTGGGCGGCACGATTATCGGGGCTGAAGCATTTCTTTCAGGTTGCAGCAAACCTTCAACAAAAAGTGGCGCGTTTCTTAACGGGGATCAGATTTCATTCTTAGACGAAGTTGGAGAGGTCATCATACCTGAGACAGCTTCGTCGGGCGGAGCCAGGGCAGCAAAGATTGGCGAGTTTATGGATATCATGCTGCAGGATTGTTATAATGAAGACGAGAAGAAAATATTCCTCGACGGCCTGGAAAAAATGGACGCTCTTTGCCGGCAAGAATTTGACAAGCCATTTACTTCGTTGCAGGATGAAGATAAGAATAGCCTTCTTTTAAAGTTGGAGGAGGAATCCCGAAAATATAATGAAGGTAAGAAACCTGGAGACACGCCGCATTATTACACAATGATCAAACAACTCACCATCATGGGCTATTTTTCTTCCGAGATAGGAATAACTCAGGCGCTGAGACATGTGGCAGTGCCCGGTCGTTATGACGCGTGCATCCCAATTCAAAAAGGCGAAAAGGCCTGGGGTTAATCATCGATTTGCTCAATCTTTCCTTGGTGCATCAATGGGGAAAGAACCAATCAAAAAGATCATGATTGTTATTTACTTGTTGCTACCTTCTGATTTGTAACATTGATTTTTTTGATTATCATTCAATAAATTTTGAAATGTTATGTCGTTTAGAAACTGCATCTTGTCGATATCCTGCGCAATTATTTTTTTGCATCCGGTTGTAAACGCACAAAAGCTTTCAAAAGATGAACGAAGAATTATTTCAATAATTGAAAAGTTTAATAGAGATCCAACACTATTCCTGGAGAAAACAGTTAACATCAACAGCGGCACGATGAATCCGTCTGGGGTCAGAGAGGTCGGCGCAATTTATAAGACCGAACTGGATGCATTGGGATTTCAGACAAAATGGATTGACATGCCCAAAGAAATGAATCGGGCTGGACACCTGTTTGCAGAACGCCAGGGAAAAAAAGGTAAACGCCTGTTGTTGATCGGACATCTGGACACAGTGTTTGAGCCGGACAGTCCCTTTCAAATGTTCATGCCTCAAGATTCAATAGCCTATGGTCCGGGCACGAACGACATGAAAGGTGGGAACATGATCTTGTTGTATGCATTGAAGGCACTGTATCAGGCGAATGTTCTCAACGACACCCAAATTATTGTTGCGCTCCACGGCGACGAAGAAAATGCGGGTGATCCTAAATCGATCAGCCGGAAGGACATTGTTGACGCAGCAAAACGAAGTGACGTTGCCCTGGCGTTTGAAACGTCAACAGGATTCAACGATGCGACTATTGCCCGCCGTGGCTCGAGCAAATGGCAATTGAAGGTTACGGGCAAACAGGCACATTCATCAGGTATATTTAGTGATGAAGTAGGCGCGGGCGCCATCTATGAAGCCAGTCGTATTTTGCATCAATTTTATACAGATCTCCAGGAAGAGTTGCTTACCTATAGTCCAGGGTTGATTGTCGGCGGCACAACTGCCGAGATGGACGCTGATAATTCATTAGGCAAAGCCTTTGGCAAATCGAACGTTGTACCTCAAGAAGTACTGGTTGACAGCGACCTTCGATTCATTAGCGAAGAGCAAAAAGAAAAGGTGCGCAACAAGATGCGTGAAATTGTAAAAAGCAATCTTCCACACACCGATGCAGAAATTGTTTTTGAGGACAGCTACCCGGCAATGTCCCCCACAGCTGGCAATATGAGAATACTTGAAATGTTGAGTCAGGTAAGTTTGGATCTCAGGCAAGGCTCCGTTAAACCATTTGATCCTGGTAAAAGAGGTGCCGGTGATATTTCGTTTGTTGCACAATACCTGGATTGCCTTGATGGGTTAGGGGCGATGGGCGGAGGTGCACATTCTCCAAACGAATATGTTGACTTGCGTACGATCAACGATCTAATTAAGAGGACAGCAATTTTGATTTATCGATTAACAAGGTAGGTAAGTATTTGCGCGTTCACTTTTCAAACAATTTATTGCGTAGGACCAGGAGAGAAGTCTTCTGCGTTAACCAACTCTCGTAATCCTCCTGGCTTGCACCCAGTCCTTTAAAATTCATGGCACCAATAATCACATCGCAATCGCCGTCAAAATCATAATCACCAGCGTCCATGACAAGCCACCGCGCACGTTTAGCAAGTTTTGTGGTTTGAGGTGAGAACTGATAATTTCGATTTTCATTTTGCAGGTAGACGATGCTTCCTTCAGGGGCGTTCTCAAAATCGGGAAAGAATGAAATGGCCACAACGTCAAGATCTCCGTCCTGATCAAAATCTCTTGCCATGGCCATGGATGCACCCGGCATTGGAAAAAAATATGCTTCGTGAAAATTATTTTTTCCATCATTCTCAAAAATACGAATGCCATGATAGGGCTTTAATATGGATGAGTAATCTGCGTTGTCACCATTTGCAATCAAGACATCAAAAAAACCATCGCCATTAAAATCAGCAATCTCAAAATAGGTCGTCCCATAAACGGGTGGAAATCTTAACAATACTTTTTCGCCAAAGTGGAAATTACCTTCATTTATATAGAGGACTAGCTGTTCATTACCCTGAGTCATCAGTGCAAGGATATCGGGCCTGTTGTCGTTATTAAAATCTTTAACAACTGTTTTTCGGGCACCGGGCGCCTGGCTTATAATATGCTTTTCGTAGCCATCTGTGGTTGCCCCATAGATGGAAAGGTCGCCGGTGAAATTTCCAAAGGAGCAAACGACAAAATCGATGGTCCCATCGTTGTTGAAATCGGCCTCGTCAAAATGAACGGGTCGTTTAAGGGAGTCGAGCAATTCCTTCAATATATGATCGCGGATAGAAACGATCTGACCTTTCGATTGATCATTAGGATCCATGATCCCCATCGTAGAGATGATTGAAGTGCGATCGAAGATCTTGATACATGAAGGAGGACTCGTTAACGACACTGTATCTGTCGGCACAAGATCGCTGTTTAATTTGATAAGCTGTGACAACCTGTTTCCAACATATACAAGCTGGTTCGCCGTATCAATTTTTATCAGCGTTATTAATTGATTAGGAAAAAGACTAAGAGGCTTAATGCTGAAAAGCTTTATGCTGTCGCTTATAATTTGGTGAACGCTGGGCAGTGAATCGGGCGAATGAGTCAGGTAATAGTTTGTTATCATGTTCCACTGTTGATCAGTCACCATCGGCCGGGCAGGGAGTGACTTCAAAACGACCGTCAGGTCCTGCTCTGGAATTTTTGACATGATTTCATAATCTGAAAACCCCATATGAAAGGCCATTTGAGGAAGCACTGATTTTTTCCAGGTCTCTTTATCAAGCAGCAAAGGTTCAGGAAAAATATGACAGCTGCTGCAGTATGATCTTGCAACAGCTTCCTCCTGTTCCTCACGGGATTTACATGAGTTAAAAGCGAGAATTAGAACTATGATAAAAAGTCCTAACGATGATGTGTTCATCTAATTTAAGTAGGTGAAGCAGTAAGAAATAAGGTTGGCACCCATTCGAAGAGCTTGTTGCCGTTTTTCTTCAGGGTCGTTGTAGATTCGGGGATCCTCCCAACCGTTTCCAAGATCGCACTCATAAGAATAAAACAATATCAACCTTCCTTCATAAAAAAGTCCAAATCCCTGCGCTGGCTTTCCGTCATGTTCATGAATTTTTGGTAAGCCATTCGGGAAGCTAAACTTCTGGTGATATATCGGATGGTCATAGGGGATTTCAACAAGCTCTAATTCGGGGAAAACTTTCTTCAATTCCAGTCTGATAAATTTGTCAAGCCCATAGTTATCGTCAACATGGAGGAATCCCCCAGCGATAAGGTATTTTCTTAGATTGGAAGCCTCGGAATCAGAAAAGACCACGTTCCCATGGCCTGTCATGTAAACATACGGGTAAAGAAACAGGTCCTTGCTACCCACTTCAACGATATCCTCCTCAGGGCTAAGCATGAGCCCCAGCTCTCTATTGCAAAATTGAATGAGGTTAGGAAGGGCGGTTTTATTAGCGTACCAATCGCCACCACCATTGTATTTAAGCTTCGCAATTTTTAGCGTGTATTGCGCTTTTAAGGCCGTTCCACTGATCGCAATAAAAAAGATGATTGTTAAGAAATGCTTCATACCAGATAAAAAAGCTGATTTGAACCCAAATCGGAAGCATATTAAGGCAAAAAAATAATAAATAGTACATCTCATTAAACCGGGGGTTATTTTTTTGCTCTAAGAGGCATTAAAACAAAACTTTTAAACCAATGAAAACCAAT
The DNA here is from genome assembly GCA_036273935.1 of Cyclobacteriaceae bacterium. GTDB lineage: Bacteria > Bacteroidota > Bacteroidia > Cytophagales > Cyclobacteriaceae > ZC4RG29. The sequence goes on from DASUGQ010000225.1 coordinate 9,979, forward strand.
TTTTTGATGAGAATCGCTCTCTTTGCCTGCATCGCAGCGCTTGCTTCATGTACCAAGGACGAAGAAAGGGTGACCGCCACTGACACGGCCGATGTTGTTTCAGAATCATTGACGGACTCATATTTTGAGGATGTTGACGATATGTCTATCGTGGCAGTTGAAAGTGATGATAGTCCAGCTGGTGGAAGGGTAGCCAGCGATGATCGGTTTTGCGCAGGCATACTTATCGGCGAAGGATCAACACTGGCGAGTGGCAGGATTACGATTGACTTCGGTACAGGATGTACAGACCCCAGGGGAAACATGAGGAAAGGGAAAATTATTCTCGAATATGTTAATGGCCCTGCAGGAAACGTGGGCTTCACTGTCGTGACCACAACAGACGGCTATTCTATCAACGGGGTCACCCTTACAGGAACGAGGACTATTGAATTACTTTCGAAAAGTGAAACATCAGTTAAGCACGAGATAACAGTCGAAAACGGAGAGGCGCTCTGGCCTGATGGACTGACCAGCACGCGCGAATCTTCATTTACACGTGAAATCAAATTTGATGAACAAGCTGTCTATTTGGACGGAAGTGCTTCAGGGACAAATCGCAGAGGAAAGTCTTACACAATGGACATTGACCAGACACTTATCTACAAGAGATCCTGCGTCCTTTCTGAGGGAATTTACATGGCGGTAAAGGGTATCAAGTCTTTTGGGTCCGAAGGTCGTAAGTTGACGATCGATTATGGCGACGGCGCATGTGACCGCTCAGTCACAGTTGCAATTGGTGATGCATCTTCTTCAATAAGTGTGGATAACTAATTGGCAGGTAAAATATTAAGATTAGATCGCTGGTATTCAAATAATAAATCCCGCTCAATAAGAGCGGGATTTATTATTTAATGGATTTACTGGAGCCGTTTTCTGGGTTATATTTGCCTGAACTGGAGAAAACTTATGCGGCAATATTTGGATTTGATGAGGGATATCCTGAGTAATGGGACGCAGAAAGGGGATCGCACCGGGACAGGGACTTTATCCGTTTTCGGAAGGCAGATGCATTTCGATTTATCCCAGGGTTTTCCCATAGTAACAACAAAAAAGCTTCATCTCAGATCAATTATCATCGAATTGTTGTGGTTCTTGAGGGGTGATACAAATATTAAATTCCTTCATGATCATGGTGTAACCATTTGGGATGAATGGGCAGATGAAAAAGGCGAACTCGGCCCGGTATATGGCCATCAATGGAGAAGCTGGCCGGCGCCAAATGGCCAGGCTATTGACCAGATCAGCCAGGTAGTTGCACAAATCAAAAGGAACCCAAACTCCCGACGCCACATCGTCACGGCATGGAATCCGGCTGAAGTGGATAAAATGGCGTTGCCGCCTTGCCACGCGTTGTTTCAATTTTATGTTGCCGATGGAAAACTTTCCTGTCAGTTATATCAGCGTAGCGCCGACTATTTCCTGGGCGTCCCTTTTAACATAGCATCTTATGCCCTGCTGACTCATATGGTGGCTCAGCAATGTGATCTTGCACCCGGTACATTTGTATGGACCGGAGGAGATGTGCATTTGTATAGCAATCATATTGATCAGGCTAATATTCAGATGTCACGCAGCCCATATCCGCTACCTGCTTTGGTAGTTAAAAGAAAGCCTGAGTCACTATTTGCATACCAATACGAAGATTTTGAGATCGTCAATTACCAGGCTCATCCCTCCATCAAAGCTCCAATTGCCGTTTGATTTTTCTTTCGGATATTGAAGCGTCGGGCAAAGAAGTTGTCCATCGTTGCCGAACCCAAAGTCGTGATGTATGTTCTTCAGTTTAAATCTAACGACTGATGGGCGGATGAGATTTGAAAGACGAATTTTCGGAACTATCTTCCGGTTTGTGGTATTGATCGAGTAACTGCGACTGTTCATATAAGTTTTGAAAAGTGAATTAGTTTTTTAGCCATATTTCTTCAAATAATTGACGCTGCTCCCAATGTATCTTAAGTCAACTTTCATGATCGTCGCAATTCAGGTGCTGCTCCTGGGCACTTTGCAGGGACAGCATGCTATGAGTGACAGCACCGGCGTTGACCGATCTATGGCTAAAGCGGTTGCGTTATATAATGTATCAATAAGAGACCAATCGCTGCTTTACAATGGGATTGAGTACAAACCCTACCCTGAACCTTACGACGGACACCCTTTCTTCGAATCGGAGTACGTTGAGGAGGGTAGCGTATTATATGATGGAGAACTGTATGAAGATATTCCACTCCAATACGATCTGATTACCGATGTGCTGATCCTTGAACATTATGATCAAAAGGGTTACGTTGGAATGGTTAGTCCCCATCAGCATAAAATAAAGTCCTTTCGGTTATTAGATCATACCTTCATTCGGGTTGCGGGCGATTCGACGGGTGGTGTCCTTAAAGATGGTTTCTATGACGTTCTTCACAAGGGCACGATCATGATCCTGGTGAAAAGAAAGAAGCTGGTGACAGAGGATGTTAATTTCAACCAGTTAATGGTCTCATTTCCGGAAAAAAATAACTACTACCTTGTAAGGGAAGGCACGTACTTCCCCGTCAAGGGCAAGGCAGGGATGGTGCGGGTACTGCGGGACAAGAAACGGTTACTTAATCAGTTTGTCAGCAAGAATCGGCTGGATTTCCAGAACAATAAAGAAAAATCTATGGCGGCCCTGGCTGCCTATTATGAGCAAATTCAGCATTGATGAAGCACGTTTACAAAGCACTGTCATTA
>DASUGQ010000226.1:0-3004 GCA_036273935.1 Cyclobacteriaceae bacterium
AACCTGACCGATCAATTGCTTGTCGATGCCCTGCAATGAGATTATAGGATTGGCTCCCTTTTCCTGGGCAGCCTGTATCTTGATTTCTGAAGGAACAGCAAGAAATATGTTGTGTGAATAACCCAGGCTTAGTTCCAGCACGTTCGACTGAACATTGGCTTTGTAACCAACACCTACGAGTTCCAGATCTATTTTATAACCCTGTGTCACCCCTTCAACCATACAAGCTATCAAAGCACGATACAATCCATGCATGGCTTTGTGTCGTTTTTGATCAGTGGGGCGCTGAACAACGACCTCTCCATTTTCTGTCTTAATGACGAAATCGGGGTCAATTGCCTGACTCAGCTCTCCCTTGGGGCCCTTTACGGTCACCTTATGATCGGCGAAGTTAAAAGTTACTCCAGAAGGTAGGGTTACGGGCTTATTTCCAATGCGTGACATCTCTGTTGTTTAATAAACGTAACATAAAACTTCACCACCGACATTCAGCGTATGAGCCTCCTTGTCTGTGATCACTCCTTTTGACGTAGACAAAATCACAATTCCAAGGCCGTTCATAACACGAGGCATGGACTCAGTATTCGCATACTGCCTTAATCCAGGTGTACTTACCCGCTCAAGGCTTGTGATGGCAGACTCCCTGGTTTCAGGGTTGTACTTCAAAGCTATTTTGATGGAGCCCTGATTCTTGTTTCCATCCTCAAACTTATAGTTCAGGATGTAACCCTTGTCGAATAATACTTTGGTTATCTCCTTCTTCAGGTTTGACGCCGGAATTTCAACCACTCTGTGATTTGCCTTGATGGCGTTACGCAACCTCGTTAAGTAATCTGCTATCGGATCAGTCATTTTCCTTATCCTTTTTTATTTAAAAGCAAACCCGTCACGAAAACGGGGCTGCAAAGATATCGAACTATTCTCTTTATTCAAAAGGCCAATTAACGAGTTTTACCAGCTCGCTTTGGTTAGTCCAGGTATTTTGCCATCATGGGCCATTTCCCTGAATACGTTACGGCAGACGCCAAATTTGCGGATGTATCCTTTTGGCCTGCCAGTCAATTTGCACCGATTCTTCAATCGCACAGGCGAAGCATTCCTTGGCAGTTTGTCAAGAGCGAGGTAGTCACCTGCTTCTTTCAATGCCTTTCTCTTTGCCGCATGAATTGCAACCAGCTTTTCCCTTTTTGCCTGTCTGGCGATTACAGATAATTTTGCCATATCTTATATCAATTTTTTAGTGCGAAGGGCATTCCGAACGCCTTCAGTAATTCAAGACTCTCTTCGTCAGTTTTGGCAGAGGTAACAAAAGTGATATCCATTCCACTGATCTTATTGACCTTGTCGATGGAGATTTCCGGGAAAATGATTTGTTCCTTGACGCCAAGGGTATAGTTACCACGTCCATCAAACCCTTTATTGCTTACGCCCCTGAAATCGCGAACCCGTGGAAGGGCTATGTTCATCAGGCGGTCCAGGAATTCATACATCTTGTCTCCGCGTAGGGTCACGCGAACACCAATGGGCATATTTTCCCTCAATTTGAAGTTGGAAATTGCCTTCTTAGATTTGGTCGCAACCGCTTTCTGACCAGTGATGTTGGTAATTTCTTCAAGTCCCACATCGATGAGCTTCTTATCGGTCACTGCCACCCCCATACCTTTGTTGATGCAGATCTTCTCAATTTTAGGAACCTGCATGACTGACCTGTACTGAAATTTGCTTTTCAGTGCGGGTACAATTTCTTTGAGATACTTCTCTTTTAATCTCGGCGCTGCCATTATTTGATGAATTCTCCTGTTTTCTTTGAATATCGCTGAAGTTTCCCCTTTGTGTTGGCTTTGCGTCCAACCCGGGTAGGTTTACCGGACGCAGGGTCGACCAACATCAGGTTACTGATATGTATCGATGCTTCCGTTTTCTTGATGCCGCCTTCAGGCTTACCGGCTGATGGCTTCTCATGTCTCGTTATAATGTTGACACCCTCAACAAAGGCACGACCTTTGATCAAGTCCATCTCAAGCACCTTGCCTTCTTTGCCTTTATCATCCCCGGCAATAACCTTTACGGTATCACCCTTTTTGATGTGCAGCTTGGGCTGCTTGTTAAATTTTCTTTCCATGATCAGATTACTTCTGGCGCTAATGATACAATTTTCATAAACTGTTTCTCCCTGAGTTCACGGGCGACCGGTCCAAAAATCCGGGTACCTCTTGGCTCATCCTGGTTATTCAGAAGCACAGCGGCATTGTCTTCAAAGCGAATGTAAGAACCATCCTTTCTTCTCACCTCTTTCGTGGTGCGGACAACAACTGCTTTTGACACTGTTCCTTTCTTAACCTGGCTGCTCGGCAGAGCTGACTTTATGGTAACGACAATTTTATCCCCCAAAGATGCATAGCGCTTTCCGCTGCCGCCAAGCACGTGCATACAAAGGACTTCTTTAGCTCCGCTATTATCTGCTACTGTTAGCCTGCTCTCTGTGCGTATCATATACCTGTCTCTTTAAATCTTTGTTATTACTTAGCTTTTTCGATCACTTCAACCAATCTCCAGCGTTTATTCTTGCTCAATGGACGCGTTTCCATAATCCGCACGGTATCCCCTATCCCAGCCGTATTACTCTCGTCGTGAGCCATGAATTTGGTCGTTCGGTTTACGAACTTCCCATAGATCGGGTGTTTCACTTTACGGTCCACAGCAACGGTAATGGACTTTTGCATTTTATTACTGACGACCTTACCGATCCGTTCTTTTCTGAAATTCCTTTTTTCTTCCATCGGAATTATTGTTGTGATTCTTTAGCTGTTAGTTCAGTCTTTAAGCGGGCAATAAGCCTTTTTGTTTCCTTGATCTTCATCGGATTTTCTACCGCTGAAACCTGGTGAGCAAACTGTATCTTGCGCAGCGCTTCTGTTTCACTGAGAATTTTTTCCTTCAGTTCATTGACATTCAATGCCCTTATATCTGTATTCTTCATGACTGTCTTATTTCTACTTTTCTA
>DASUGQ010000227.1:0-3858 GCA_036273935.1 Cyclobacteriaceae bacterium
TGACGAGAAGACATTCAAGCGTAAATAATCAGAGCCTTTCTGCATTGAACCCCGGCGTTAATGTATTTTCGCCTATGGGGTTTAGCTTTGGAAAAGACGAAAGGCTTAACAAGCGAAAGCATATTCAGGAACTCTTCGAAAGGGGTTCCTCTTTTTATTCTTACCCTTTCAGGATTTTTTTTCTTCCATTACCAGCCGCAGAAGTTCATCAGGTCCTAATCTCGGTCTCGACGAGAAATTTTAAACGTGCCGTAGACCGGAATTTAATTAAAAGAAGAATGCGTGAGGCCTACCGATTGCAAAAACACAAGCTTCCGGAAGCCAGACTTGCTATGGCATTCATTTATTCAGCAAAAGAGATTCTTACTTTCGCCGAAATCGAACAAAAAATGTTGTTGGCATTTGGCAAAGTGCACAAGATGGCTAAGTATTCAAACGATTCCATTGGAAACCCCAAATAATAACCCAGGGGACTTTTTGTTTCAATGATTATCTTTACTTGGGAATCATGGGAATGAAACGATGAATAGTGCTGTTTTCCGAGTTATGAAGAGACGCCTGAAATGGATCGCCTTGTTGATTGTAGTTGTAGGAATTACAACCGCGTTGCGCGAGCCTGCTGAAAAGTACTTCGATATAGCCAAGAGCCTCGACATTTTTGCTACGCTTTTCAAAGAAGTCAATGCTTATTATGTTGATGAAATAGAACCTGAGACTTTGATCAGAGAAAGCATCGGGGGTATGCTGGAATCATTGGATCCTTACACTGATTACATTTCCGAAGATGACCTCGAAGCATTTCAAATTACAACTACCGGAAGGTATGGAGGCATTGGCGCACTGATCGGGGTAGTGAATAATAAGTTGGTAATCACAGAGCCCTACGAAGGGTTCCCTGCTCAGCAAGCAGGATTAAAAATCGGTGATGAAATTATCTCCGTGGATGGAAAAACTATTAAAGACAGATCAACCATAGATGTAAGCGCCCTGTTGAAAGGACAACCTAAAACAGATGTGTCGATAAAAGTCAGAAGACCTGGGGTGAAAGACGAACTGACATTCAATATTCGTCGCGAAAAAATTAACCTTAATAATGTTGCCTACTATGGCGTAATTGAGCCTGGCATTGGATACATCAAGCTTGATGATTTTACTCCCGGAGCAGGGAAAGAAGTTGCTTATGCATTGCTTTCATTAAAGCAACGGGGAGCAAGTGGGTTGATCCTTGACCTCCGCGAAAACCCAGGTGGAATTTTGAATGAGGCAGTTAATATTGTAAACATATTTGTTCCGAAAGGTGAGGAGGTTGTTTCCACAAGGGGTAAAGTGAAGGAGTGGAACAAAACATATCTCACATCAGATAATCCAATTGATAAGGATATTCCCCTGGTGGTTTTGACGAGCAGAGGAAGTGCGTCAGCATCGGAAATTGTTGCCGGGGCGCTTCAGGACTACGACCGTGCTGTTTTAATTGGTCAGAAAACCTTCGGAAAGGGTCTTGTCCAGACAACGCGTCCATTGTCTTATAATGCGCAACTGAAGGTAACTACCGCCAAATACTATATTCCAAGTGGCCGTTGTATCCAACGAATGGACTATACGCACCGCAGTGATGACGGAACGGTCAGCGAAATTGCTGATTCACTAAAATCAGAATTCTCTACCCGCGGAGGAAGAAAGGTTTTCGATGGCGGTGGCTTGGACCCGGATATCGTCGTACAAGATCAATATCTTGGCGCTATTACGATAGCCTTGATTACCAAAGGACTGATTTTTGATTATGCAACAAAATATGCTAATGAAAAACCAGCGCCTTCCGGTTTTAAGGCATTTGAACTTGACGATGTTGAATATCATAAATTTGTGAGTTGGGCAAAGAGCCAGAATTTATCCTATTCGACAAGTCTTGAGCAAAGCGCGTCCGAACTTTATAGTACTGCACAGAGCGAACGTTATTTTCCAACCATTGAAAATCAGCTCAAGGCACTTAAGGCGACAATTGCAACCAATAAGGCAAATGATTTTATTCGTTTTAAGTCTGAAATTAAACAGATTCTTGAGCGCGAAATTTCTTTTCACTACGCATTACACAGGGGCGAAACCGAATATTCATGGGATAAGGATGAAGACATTATTCAGGCGCGGAAGACGTTGATTGATCTTTCATTATACAATAAGATTCTAAAGCCTACAGCAAACTAATGGCATTCATACTAAGTTTAGAAACCTCCACTCAGGTTTGCTCGGTGGCATTGCACGAAGGAGATCGTTTAATTACAACCAGCGAGGTTCATATTGAGCAGTCCCATGCCTCCCGACTTGCAGTCCTGATTCAGCAAAACCTGATTGCCGGTGAATGCGAAGCGAAAGATCTGCACGCCGTTGCTGTGTCTGCTGGGCCTGGTTCTTATACGGGCCTTCGGATCGGTACATCACTGGCTAAGGGAATGTGCTTTAGTTTGGATATTCCTCTGATCAGCATTGAAACGCTCGATCTGCTGGCTTCACAGGTGAGTCAGATGGTGAATTTTGAAGATCACCTGTTATGCCCAATGATTGATGCACGGAGGATGGAAGTATATTGCAGTGTCATGGATCTGAGGAGGAATGTTATTTTACCGGTTGAGTCGCGGGTAATCGATGAAGAAAGTTTTGCAGATTTACTGGTGAAGCGGAAGATCATTTTTTTTGGAAATGGTGCTGAGAAATGTAAGACTACTATTAAGCATGAGAACGCTATTTTTTTTGACGGTCTTTATCCAAAGGCTTCAGCGATGGGTCCCCTTGCATTTAGTTGTTACGCTGAGAATTCCTTTGAAGATCTCTCCAGCTATGAACCATTTTATCTGAAAAGTTTTATAGCCAAAAGACCGAAAACGTTAATCTGAGATCTGAGCCGAACGAAAGTCAGCCTTAATGTTGTTAACTGCGATATGGAAAATCAGGAAATAACTAATCGTGTCGCCCAAAGTTCATTAATAAGTTTTGATCTTGAGGAATTACATCAACCCGGCGATCGTGTTTTACTGGACATAAGGGAGCAATTGTACGAAGGGTTGATTCTGAAGGAAAAAGATTTTCGCGCCTTTATCAGGGATTATTCATGGGAAAGCTATAAAAATAAATTTGTTGCTATCAATTGTTCCACCGACGCAGTTATTCCTACCTGGGCGTTCATGCTTTTGGCAGTAGCGCTGAAGCCATTTGCAAAAAAAGTAGTTTACGGCACCTTGGAAGATCTGGAAATAATCCTTTTTCAGGAGGCGTTGGCAAAAATTGACTGGGAAAAATTCAATGATGCAAAAGTCGTCGTGAAGGGATGCAGCAAAATAAATGTCCCGATCCAGGCTTATGTAGAAACGATTAATAGACTGAGGCCTTATGCAAGCAGTATTATGTTCGGTGAGCCATGCAGCACGGTTCCTCTTTTTAAGAAATCAAAGGCGAACTAATTCAGGTGAAAGGTAATTTTGTGGATAAATTTTCTGTCCTTCCTTTGTCTTCAATGACTACAACAATTACTTTTGAACCCCTTTTGAATAGAAGGTTTGAGGCGAAAGATCCCGGACAAAAAAATTGAAAGAATGTTGTTAAGCAGGTCCTTTCAGTTATCTTTGCGCTCCCAAATTTTATAAAAGCGCTTTTTTAGAAGGAATAAGCGAAATTTTTACTGGTGCAAACCACAATCATTCTCAAGCAGCAATGTTGAGAATTGAAACGTTCTTTGAATAGATGGAAATTGATAGCGGACTCACGGAGGATCTTTGAAAAAGGAGAGACTCTGAAGTAAAGAAAGAAGATAGAGCCGAAAGAGGTATCAAACAAAACAAGCGCACCTGAGGGGTGAGTTAGACGAGA
>DASUGQ010000228.1:0-76509 GCA_036273935.1 Cyclobacteriaceae bacterium
GATCCTGCCAATTAGAAAACAACGAGGGAGTTTAGCCAAACCAAATGGTGAATGGCTTAAGTGATTGAGATAATAAAACAGAACTAAGCGCTAATGAAAAAAGAAATAGATGGAATGGATGACATTCGCGTGCTGGTCGACACATTCTATGACAAAGTAAGAAAGGACGAGCTACTTGCTCCGATCTTCAACGAACGGATCAAAGATTGGGGACCCCATTTGGAAACGATGTATCAATTTTGGCAGACGTTACTGCTGGATCAGCATACGTATCGCGGTGCGCCGTTTGCTAAACATATCGATTTACAAATTGGTAATCGACATTTTGACAGATGGATCACGCTGTTTCATCAGACGGTGGATGAACACTTTGCAGGCTTAGTGGCCGAGGAAGCAAAGTTTCGCGCAATCAAGATCGCCGAAGTGTTCCGCTACAAACTCGACTTGTTGAGATTTTGATTCCATTCAATTTCTTCATGGAAGTGATGTATACAATTCATGGAGAAAATGAAATTATCAATGATTAATCTTGTTCATTTGGATAGCATATCACCATGAAAGAAAAAGTAAAAATTGGGATTCTAGGAGGAGCTGGGCTCGCGGCCGGGGAGTTGGTTAGGTTGCTCCTCCAACATCCCAACACTCATATTCAATTTATTCAAAGCTCCAGCCAGGCAGGGAAGAAGGTTTCTTACTGCCACCCCGACCTGGAGGGCGAATGTAACCTGGTATTTACTGACACGTGGCAACCAGATGTCGACGTGTTATTTATTTGTAAAGGCCACGGCCAGTCGAGGAAATTCCTGGAAGAGAATCATGTTCCAAAAAACATCAAGGTCATCGATCTGAGCCAGGACTTTAGGCTGAGAACTTCTCGCACCATCCAGGGCAGAGAATTTGTATATGGATTGCCTGAACTAAATCGGGAGCTTATCAAAGAAGCCGATTCAATAGCAAATCCAGGTTGCTTCGCTACGGCGATCGAGTTAGCTCTTATCCCATTGGCAACAACCGTAGTCAATGATATTCATATTCATTCTATCACGGGTTCCACAGGTGCCGGTCAGGGGCTTTCCGTAACTTCGTTGTTCAGTTGGCGAGATAATAATATATCGACTTACAAGGTCTTCGAGCACCAGCATTTGGATGAGATCACTGAGACTTTGCAAAGGTTGAATCCTGGTTTTGACTCAAGGTTGTACATGGTTCCGGTTCGGGGCAACTATGCACGCGGAATATTCACTACACTCTATACCAGCACGTCCCTTAGTGGCGAAGAAATAAGGAATCACTATAGGAGCTATTACGGGGATAGCCATTTCGTTCGAATCAATGGAGATCAGGTTTATTTAAAAAAGGTGGTCAATACAAACAATGCCTTCATTTCCATCAGAAAGAATGCAGATAATGTATTCATCGAATGTGTGATTGACAACCTTCTAAAAGGTGCGGCAGGGCAAGCTGTCCAAAATATGAACATCATGCTAAGGTTCGAAGAATCAACGGGGCTTAGATTGAAGCCCTCAGCATATTGATTGTTTCCATCCGGAATTCTAATCATATGCATCGCGACATTTCATTGATCTTCGGCATGGTTTCCCGGTAGTGTTTCGAACTTTGTAATATGGAGACAAGGTATTTACGATTGATTAAATCGATAGTCGAAGAAGGGAGTATATCCCGGGCGATTCATAAACTGAATCTCACACAAAGCGCGTTGAGCTACCAGCTTAAAGAGGCGGAAATACAGATAGGTACACCGATCTTTTACAGAAGGAATAAGAAACTTATTCTGACGCCCGTCGGAAAGAAATTATATAACACAGCAATCAAGGTGTTGCATGAAATCGATACGACCGAATCTGAGATTAAACAGCTCGTCGCCGGAGAGACAGGCGTGATTCGGATAAGTACGGAATGCTACACCAGCTATCACTGGCTTCCGGAGGTTTTGAAACGATTTAATGGCGAGTTCCCGAACGTCGAGGTCGAGATCGTGTTCGAGGCAACCCATAGACCCATTGAGAAACTGATAGAAGGTAACCTCGATATAGCCATTACCAGTAATCCTGAATTGAAGGACAAGGTGGAGTATATTGAACTCTTTACCGATGAGATGTTTGCAATTGTTTCACCTTCTCATCATTGGGCTCAATTGCCATTCGTAAATGCTGTCGATTTCAGGGATGTAAAACTGATCATACATTCACTTCCCTTGGAAACGGTTTCTATTTTTCGAAATCTGCTTGAACCCAAAGGAATACATCCCAGGGAGTTAATCATTCTTCCGTTGACAGAGGCATCGATCGAGCTTGTAAAAGCCAACATGGGCGTGATTGTATTGGCGAACTGGGCGTTGAAGCCCTACCGGAATCAAAGCATCAAAGCTATTAAGATTGGTCAAACCGGTTTTTTTCGTCAGCAGTATCTCGCTAAAATGAGGGATGGCCATCATCCCTTGTACTTTGACTATTTTATCAAGTTTCTACGGGAAGAAATAAATCTAGGCCAGAAGGACAATGAAGAGGATAGCACCATACAATAATGTTTCACTTAAACACAATAAAAAATGAGCTTAAAGATTGGAGATGACGCGCCTGATTTTTCAATTCAGACGACGCAGGGTGAGATTAAATTTCACGAGTGGCTTGGCAACAATTGGGGAGTCTTGTATTCTCACCCGGCCGACTACACACCCGTCTGCACGACGGAACTTGGTCGAACAGCGATTCTAAAACAGGAATTTGACAAGCGCAAAACGAAGGTGATTGCAGTAAGTGTTGATAATCTTGATTCACACTATGGGTGGATTAACGATATAAATGAAACACAAGATTGTGTCGTCAATTTTCCTATTATTGCAGACCCCGATAAGGTCGTTTCAAGATTATATGACATGATCCATGAAAAAGCATCGGAGACCAAGGCTGTTCGTTCTTTTTTTTTTATCGGACCTGACAAAAAGATTAAAGCAACTATTACGTATCCGGCGTCGACAGGAAGAAACTTTCAGGAGATTCTTCGTGTGGTAGATTCGCTTCAGCTTACCGCGAACAAGCAAGTTGCGACGCCTGCAGATTGGCAATACGGGCAGGATGTAGTGATTCTTCCTTCAGTTCAGGACAGTGAAATAGCGGCTAAATTTCCTAAGGGTCATCGGAGAATAAAGCCGTACTTACGATATACGCCACATCCAATCAATTGAGAGTAGCTTGTTCGTTAGAAGTTGACAAGGTAACCGTGTTAGTTTATCATGGGTGAATAGGTGTACGATATTGCAGGTACTGGCGTTAAGCGATGCAGTGAAATAATTTCAGTTTTCACAAATCAACCGTCAGGCGACGCCTTACCTGCATTGTTTTACACGATAACCACTGTGGCTCGTGTTTACGGGCGACCCTCTATTCTCTTTTGGGCCACAGATCTGGCAGCTTGAACTAGCCTCGGGAACAAATTAAAAACACAAATAGCATCTACCGCCATTTATGAAAAAACACATTGAGACGTTATGCGTACATCCTTTATCTGAGGAATATCAGATCGATTCCCCCCTTGTTGCATCCATTCAAACTGCAACCTCCTACATTCATATTAACAGGAAGGAACTGACTTACCCGGGATTCTTTTCCACTTATAATCAGAAGCGTTTAGGAACGATTATGGCAAAACATGATGGGGGAGCCTGGGGCATCGTTTTTAATTCCGGTATGGCTGCGATCGGAACAGCTGTGTTATCATTGTTCATAAAGGTGATCATGTAATTTTTTCAAAAGAATTGTACGGTGGGACCCTTACGTTTGCCTCTGAACAGCTACCGAGAATGGGTATTTCCTGTTCTTTTGCGGAGTCTTCACTGGAGAGCTATCAGCAACTGACTCAAAAGAATACGCGACTAATTTTTTTAGAGACACCGTCCAATCCACTGCTGACCATTCTTCCTTTGGGTGATATTGCGAAATGGGCAAGGATGAATGGAATCATTACCATTGTAGACAACACGTTGGCGACTTCGATTAATCAAAGACCGATAGAAGCGGGCTGTGATATATCGATTCAGAGCGGTACGAAGTATCTGGGTGGCCACAGCGATTTGCAATTCGGTACATTGGTAACAAGCAACAAGGAGATGCAGGAACGCATTCTTCCGATTGCGAAATTGTATGGTGCGTCGCTTTCCCCCGAAAATTGTTATCGTGCTGAGCGCAGCCTTAAGACATTGTCGTTGCGGGTGTCAAGACAAAATGAAAACGCCATGGCTGTAGCAGAGTTTCTGCGTAATCATAAGTCGATTAAAAAAGTTTTTTATCCAGGATTGGAGACCCACCACAACCATGCTACAGCAATGAAACAAATGAGCGGTTTTGGCGGAATTGTCTCATTTGAGGTAAAAAAGGATAAGCATGGCATAGACAACTTCCTGAACAGACTCGCATTGGTTAAGCCGGCCTTAAGTCTCGGTGGAGTTGAGAGCTTGATTTGCGTACCCGCAAGGACATCACACAGTTCGTTGTCTTCTTATAAACGAAAAAGTATCGGCATCAAAGATAACTTGATAAGATTATCGGTTGGCATTGAGGCCGTGGAAGATATATTATTTGATCTCAAGAAGGCCCTCGAATAATAATTCATTTTCAGATGATAGTTCTGACAAGAGTATATGGTCACAGGAAAAGGGGAAACGAATGTAGTATTTTGGTTGACCGTATTTGGCCAAGAGGAGCGAGGAAAGCTAAGTTGGACATTAGCGCTTGGCATAAGGAACTTGCGCCAAGCAGTGCACTAAGGAAGTGGTTTGACCATGACCCTGGTAAATGGGAACGATTTAAATTTAAGTATAAGAAGGAATTTGAACGAAAAAAGAATCTGTTAGCTCAAATCAGGGCTCTTGCGAAGGCAAATGGTAAGGTCACTCTATTGTATGCAGCGAAGGATAATAGTCACAAATGCTGTTGTGCTAAAAGAAGTCCTGGATTCAATATGACACAAACAGGACTCTTTATATAGAGTATCTGCTTAATAATTTCGGATAAAATTGTCCGGTAATCCGGAATTATCTATCTTGCCATTTGATTTACCTAATTGACCGATGTTCTCTAAAGCTTGTGAGTACGGTATAAAAGCCACTGTGCACATTGCTACGCAGTCGCTGCATGGAAACCGGGTTGGATTGAGAGATATTGCCAATAAGATTGACTCCCCGGAGGCATTTACGGCAAAGATCTTACAACTGCTTGTTAAGGCGAAGATTATTGATTCGGCAAAGGGCCCGTCTGGCGGATTTGCGGTGAATAAGGATCGGGTGAAGGAGACAACCCTCAGTGAAATCGTATCGGCGATCGATGGTGACACTATTTATAAAGGATGTGGACTTGGACTTCCTGAGTGTTCTGCAAAACGCCCGTGCCCGGTTCATTATAAATTTAAAGTCATCAGAGACGATTTAAAGAGGATGCTCGAAAGTGTGACAGTTTATGAGCTTTCGATGAACTTAAAGGACGGCCTGACCTATCTGAAAAGATAAATCAATGCATTTGTTCAATGCGTAGCAGTTTTTTGGGATTGATCGTGAGTTGAATTGAAGCGAATGGAAAACCTGACTGATATATTGTCATATGGAGATGTTGAATTTTTGGTCCGGGCATTCTATGAAAAAGTGAAAAATGACAAAGTTCTAGGCAGCACTTTTGAAAGGATCATTGGTCGCAATTGGGACGGTCATGTCGCTAGAATGTCGATTTATTGGAACGCACTGATCCTGGAAAAAAAGCATGACTATGAAAAACAATTCCAGCAATACGCAAAGCTGCCAATTGGGAAAAAATATTTTGAAAGATGGACATTTCTATTTTTTCAAACGGTAAATGAGAATTTTGCAGGGAGTAATGCAGACGAGGCAAAACTGGCAGCCATCAAAATTGCATTGCATTTTGAGCCGCTATATCGTCATGACATAGACCTGATAACATAAGAATGAAATGAATAAAGGTAAACCTCTAAAAAGACATGCCGCGTTTTATGTACTAAGCCACGGGCATCATGATGGGTTGATATTATGCTGGAAGATCCGGTCAGGGTTATCAAAGAAAATCAATCCGATGAGGATCAAAAGTTATACAAACTGGTTTTACTCCACGCAGTTGCTTCCACATTTTGAAATGGAAGAAAAGGTCATATTTCCATTATTGGACGCTGACCACGAATTGGTCAAAAAAGCGCTCGCTGATCACCGAAGGTTGAGAAGGCTGTTCGAAGACAAAGAGGATGTCAACAGGTCACTGAGTCGTATCGAAGAGGAGTTGGAGGATCACATCAGGTTTGAGGAGCGGGTTCTATTTGAAGAGATCCAAAGAAGTGTATCCATGCATGACCTCGAAAACCTCGCCTCCAACCCGGTCCTGCAATCAAACGCTACAAGATGTGATTGGGAGGACGAGTTTTGGAAGGAGAGATAATTCCCCTACAGTGTTTTCACGCCTCATAGGCGAAGAGGATGGACAGGTTAAATAAGATATTAATTGCTGCACCCATCCATTCCGTCTTTCGCTTTAGCCAACTTTATTGCGACTGGTTCACAGAAGTTTCCGAATAGGAGTTGACGATATCCACTACAAGGAAGTACTTCTTTTTATTATTGAATTGCCACGAGAAACTGGTGCCGACCCGCCGTCCCATGAGAATAAATCCAAACGGCGACAGCACCGAAATGCCGTTGACGTCGCTGTCGACCTCGTTTGGTGGCAACAGCTTATAGGTATGGTTAATTCTGGCGATGGTGTCTCGCACTGTTATAGTTGAGTACAAACGGGAGACGTTACGAGGGAAATCGGTATCGAAAGTAATCCTCGCTGTTGTTAATTGTTTGAGGATATCACCTTTAGGTGTTTCAGTATCCCTCAATGCCAATCCGCTTGTAATGCAATGGATCAATCTTTCCCGATCCGCTTCAGTCATGATCAATTGCTCATTTTTTGACATAGTCATAATCCTTCATGTTTTAAGTTGAAACTTGTTTCGAGAAGAGTTTTTCGGTGCAATGCGACCAGATGATCACAACGCACTCATCCAAAGTGATTTGGATGGACTAAAACATGAAAGACTATGGTGATTTTGAGCAGATGCTGAGCCATCAGTATTCTGATTTTTTTTATTTACGATAATTGATAATCAATTAAGAACAAGCCTGGAATGCGCTTGTTGAGTCACGCTGCGTACCAAAGGAATTCTTATGGACACGGTCGCATGAAGACTTCAACCGTGCTGAGTCTTCCCTTCGATAAAGCAAGCAATTTTGACTTTGATGTGGCCTTGGTCTGCGAGTGAGCAGATAGGGCCTTGTTAGGCATGGAAGACCTTAAAGGCCGGAGTGTTGCAGGCGCCGCGCTTAATTACTAGGACTAACCCGAATGTTGGGTTAGTTAAATGATAATTCACGATTATATTTCTTAGAAAGCCGCACATATTGTCTACTAACGTATTCAATTGAGTCTTGTTTTCGCAAAGGTACGGAAAATAGTGGATAATACTACTTGATTGCTGAAGACAAAGTTAGGTTGAGGCCATGTGCATCGATCATGGAGGTAAATGATTTCGGTAAACTTTTTGAGGTAATCACCCAAGCAAGCTCACTATTGAAAGGAATGCTCCGAAAAAATTGAAAGATAATGGAAACTAATAAAACACAATTAATTGCAACTGCGGTTGTGCTGATTGTCTACTTGGCAACCAAGTACATTACAAATAAGATCATAGAGAATGTTGGAAAAAGATTCATCTACCCGACTGTGCGGGTAAAGGTAGTATGCAAAATCGTAAATGGTATATTGTTCATAATCCTGACTACATTAATTTTGTTGATCTGGGGTGTTGATCGGGATGACTTCCTGTATTTCACCACTTCGCTTTTGGCAGTGGTGGGAATCGCGTTTTTTGCACAATGGTCGATTGTATCAAATGTAACGTCAACATTAATAATCTACTTTAGCCATCCGGTGCGGTTAGGAGATACTATTACAGTATTGGACCCAGACTACAATATTGAGGGAAAGATTACTGATATTGGAATCTTCTTCCTGACCATAAAAACGGCCAACAACGAAGAGATTACTATGCCAAGCAATGTGTTCATGCAGAAATTGATCAGAAAAAAATTAACGGCTGGATGAAAGCACACGATGACAAAACCCAAACGGCTCCAGCTTTAATTCGCTTAGCGAATGGAGAGATCCTGCACAAGTCCCCTGTTGCTGGTTGTCTGGGAAACAAGAATTTGACTCGTTAGATCACCGCAGACTGCGATGGGTTGAATGCTGTTCAGTTTAAACCTAGGGTGAGTCAAAAAGTATCACTGAGTATTTTCGCGCCAATTCAATCCGTCGGAATGGATGGGATGCCTTTCAAAAGACGAATTTCTTATTTGGTACAGATGTTGACTATTAGGATTGTGATTTCAGACGTTGCAAATCTTTGCAAGGACGAGGAATGAAAAGTGTGATGCTAACAAAATGGACATATGTTATAAAGCGAAAAATACACGTTGCCGTTACGGCAATGATGTTTTTGTTGTTGCTGCTCGTCACACACTTGATTGATAAAAGGCAATTCAACAATCTTCACCGATCGTTCACTTCGGTTTATGAGGACCGGTTGCTGGCGCAAGCGTATATCTATGAAATAGCCGACGAATTAAATGCGAAAAGAATCGCTCTTATTGACAATTCTCACCTTGGATTCAAAGGGGATAGATCGTTATCAAATAGCCGAATTGACCTTTTAATATCCGACTTGAGGAAAACAACGCTTACTCGTGAAGAGGCTTCTTTATTGGTTGGGTTGATACAAGAGTTCGATGCTCTTAAGGTTATGGAGGGACCAGGTGTGTCAATGAATGAAAAAAGAGATAGTCGTTCGTTGGATGCAATTGTGGTGCAATACGGGAAGCTTGGCGAAAAATTATCACGACTTTCGAAGATTCAGGTAGAAGAAGTCCAGAAGGTGATGGCGTCTTCGAATAGCCTTAGGTCATTAAGTTACCTTAATTCTCAGACGGAGATTGCAGTGCTTATTTTTGCGGGGCTGGGGGTTCAGGTGCTGATACTAGCTGCGAAGCCAACGAGACCTAAAATTTTACTTGGTTCAAGACTCAACTAACGGCTTTTTCGGTGACTTAATCCAGCAGCACAAGGTTGCTGAAGACGATTTTTTTATCCTGATTATTGGCTGAAATTTTTGTTACTCGACTGTTATAGTAACAACAGAGTAACAAGCGCCCCCCTCTCGAGGGCTGACCTAAACATGGTAAAAAAGCGTCAAGTGATTAGTATTCAAGCACAATCACCGAAAGTGTGCTTCACCGTTTCCCTAATTTTTAACGCCTCTCAAAAATCATTTGCTTTTTCGATTAGCTGGTTATTTTGACGATTACACTTGGGCATAGCGTATCGCATCCGTTCCCTGGCTTGTTAACCCATGGCCATTCCTAGCATCATAAAACAGTGCCCTGGCGTGTCATCCTCTTTTGATAGGACATGACTCTTTTGTTCCTTCGCGCGATTAACTATTCGTTCAGCATGGCTGTAAGCATAGACACTTAATCAATCACAGAAACCAATAGTAGCAATCTCATGAAGAAGATACTGTTCATGTTCTATTGTATCAGTGTACATTATATCTTCAGCGCCGGTTCGCCACAGCACATTGGATTTACAATACGTTTCAACTAAGTTAACTTGCTCTTCAGAACGATTGCTTTTTCGCATGTATTCAAGGGTCTTATCATCGATCGGAAAATAGGTTACTGTGCAGCCGAATTCAGGGGACATATTGCCTATGGTCGAGCGATCAGGCTCAGAAAGACTACCCAGCCCAGGTCCAAAAACCTCTACAAATTTTCTGACCACACCAAATCTTCTTAATAGTTCCGCAATTGTCAACACCAAATCTGTGGCATTGGAACCAATCGGAAGCTGACCGGTTAGTTTTAGTCCAATTACTTCGGGCATAATAAAATAAATTGGCTGGCCTAGGATTGCTGCTTCAGCTTCAATGCCACCTACACCCCACGCCAATACGCCAATTCCATTTACCATTGGTGTGTGACTATCTGTACCTACCAATGTATCCGGAAATATTTCTCCATTTCTTTCAACAACACCTTTCGATAGGTACTCCGGGTTAACTTGGTGACAATACCCATTCCGGGAGAAACCACACTGAAGTTCTTAAATGATTTTTGTGCCCACTTTAAAAATCGATACCGCTCATGATTACGCTCGTACTCTTGTTCGATATTTCGCGCATAGGCATAATCAGTTCCGAAGTAATCTACCTGAACAGAATGGTCAATAACAAGATCAACCGGTATTAACGGATTTATCTCTTCAGGATTTCTTCCTTTTCTTGCAGCTTCTGCGCGTAATGAGGCAATGTCAACTACAGCGGAAATACCAGTAAAATCCTGCATCAATACACGAGACGGCTTAAACGGAATATCCTTGTCGGATCCTGTTGGTTTCCACTGAAGAATAGTTTCAATGTTTTCTAAGGTAACTGCAAATCATCATAATTACGTAATGCATTTTCCAACAAAATGCGAATGGAAAAAAGGCAGCCTGCTGATACCATGTCCCTGTAATTCAAGTTCTGCAAGGCTATAATATGCAAGGCTTCGATGATTTTGTTTTAAGAATTTCTTTACTTGATATGGATTCTTGGACATGATATTGATGTTTAATTACTTATATGTAATATGGGACACCTGAAATTTGAAATAACGAAGTACCGAGCAATCAATAGCGCAGGGCATATGCATAACAAAACAACCGCCCTTTATAAAGCCTGAATCTGTCGGATCATTTGGTTGGCAAATCCCCATTCATTATCATACCAAGCCATAATTTTCACTAAATCATTATCTACAACCCGGGTCATTTCTAAATCGACAATAGAGGCAAAAGGACTCTGAACAATATCCGACGAAACTAATGGTTCATTTGAAACCGATAAAACCAATTTGTACCGGCTGGTTTTTGATTCTTCAGATAGGGTAGCATTAATTTCGTCGACAGAGGTATTCCTTGCAGCGACAAAAGTGATGTCTGAAATAGACACGACCGGAACTGGTGTACGGATAGAGATTCCATCAAACTTGTCGTTCAATTGGGGCAGGGCTTTAGTTACAGCAATAGCTGCCCCTGTGGAGGATGGAACCAGGTTAACCGCAGCAGCGCGCCCCATTCGCAAATCTCTTCTCGAAGGAGCATCTATTAAGGATTGGGAAGCGGTGTAGGCATGAACGGTATTTAGAATTGCTTTTCTAATACCTATCCTTCTATCCATGACCTCTGCTATTGGGCCAATGTTATTGGTCGTACAGCTTGCGCATGAGAATATGGATGTTTTTCCATCTCGTGTGTTTACACCATGCACCACGGTTGGCGTGCCCTTGCTCTTGGAGGGACCGGATAGCACTACAGTCTTCGCCCCTGCATGAATGTGTTTTTCTGCATCTTCCCGATTTGTAAAAGATCCAGTACTTTCCATTACTACATCGATATTCAGATTCTTCCAAGGAAGTTTTTCAGGATCTTTTTCGGAGTAGAATGCAATCCTCTTTCCTTTAACGCGCAAAGTGTTATCTTGAATGCTTACTTCATTTGCATACACCCCATAAACACTGTCATATTTCAGCAGGTATGATGCATTTTCAATGCTCATTAAATCATTGATCGCAATAACTTCCAGGTCTGGCGTATCCATCATCACCTTCAATGCTGCTCTTCCTATTCTTCCGAAACCATTAATTGCTATTTTTTTCATTATTGAATATCATTAAGTTTAACAGCGACAACTTGTTTCACGGCATGGCTAAAGTCTTACCCAATTGATAGTTTCTTCATACTATTCAATTAAGTAATTAGCTGCTTAATAAATTCTTTTAGAACAAGTGCCTCATTATGCTCTTCATCTTTTGCACCATAAAGCAAAGTTACCGTTCCTCGTTTCGCCTGTTCTTTCAATACTAAAATCTGCTCCTTGTTCTTTTTGAGCTCAAGACGATAACGCTTCATGAATTCTTTCCACTTATTTGGATCATGATCAAACCATTTTCGGAGGGCCGTACTCGGAGCTATATTTTTCAGCCATAAATCAACTGCTGCTTTTTCTTTTGTGAGACCCCGAGGCCAAAGCCTATCCACAAGAATGCGGACGCCGTCTTCTCTATTTGGTTTCTCATAAACTCTTTTGACCTTGATTTTCATTTTGTGCCTGGCGTATTGCCTACTAATAGTCTCAACAGATCATTCAACATCAAAGACCAGCAATTTCGTCAATCATATTTACTAATTCTGTTCCGGAGTAACGATTTTGACATCGGTGTAAATGAAACCTCAACTACGTCCAATTTCTTTAACCATTTGCCAAGTCGTATTTACTTGATACACTTTTTCTAGGAACTGGATAATTCATGATGATTAGATTTGCATTTCATTGTTTCTCCTTTTTAATGCGTATTCCGCCCTCTTTGTACCAGACTAAAACTCCTCTTTTATTATGGAGTTAGTCTCAATACCTAAATGATCTAATTGCTGTTCTACTGCCTCCATCATAGGGTCCGGGCCGCATAGATAAACCTTCCCGTTTAGTGTCTTGATATACGCTTTAAGAAACTCCTCTGTGATGTGTCCATAGGCATATCCATCTGCTTTGTCTCGTGATAAGATATTAATGAAGTTATTCCCTAGCAATTCTCTAAATTCTCGTTCTAGGATGATATCACTTCTTGTTTTGTTGGCAAAGATGAGCTTGTTGTTACCAATCTCATTCTTCAACTTAAGATATCGAAAGATCGAAATGAATGGAGTAACGCCCGCCCCTCCGGCAATAAAGACACCCTCTCCACTATAGTGGATTGCACCAAAAACATCATGTAGAATTAATTCCTCACCTATTCTGAGTTGTAGAAATTGTTTGGTTACACCATTGTGTGCAGGATATGTTTTAATCGTAAACTCGAGGTAATCATCGTCTGGAAGACCAGTGAACGTAAATGGTCTTCCTTCGTTCTGCCAACCTTTCTTATTGATCGATAGTTCTGTCGCCTGCCCGGGTGTGAAACTGTACTCCGAAGGTTTTTCGGTTACAATTTTCAGGACATTATGGGTGAGGTGGTCAATTGATCTTATTTTTACTGTATGCATGTTCATTTCATCTGTTGTAATAAAAAGATAGCAACCCCCAAGCTGTTAGTTGTGGTTTGATAATTTGCTTTCAACTATTTCTTCAATTGATAGCTTCATTAACTCACGTACTTCTTCATCAGTTATGGTATCAAAATCCATGTAGCAATTTTTGATTGAGTCCTCAGAGGCCACATGAATAAATATTACTGAATCAGCTTCCTGTATAACTTCATGGGCAGCACGTTGAGTGATAACAGGAACCGCTACAATTATTTCCTTGGACTCTTTCGCCCGAATTGTTCTCAAGCAACCAAGAATTTCATCACTGGTTTGTACAAGATCATCTATCAAAATAACAATCCTGTTGTGAAATTTGGAATCAATGGGGCTATACATATCGGAATATCTGGTAAAAAGCTCAGATCGCAACCTACGCGTCTGCTGGTAAATATAGTCTTGAGGAATATCCCTCTGTATACTGTCAGCCACCGTATAGTCGAAACTCACTACACCGATTGATTTTAACGGATCAGCAGGGTCTTTAATCTTTTCAGTTGGTATGAAAATTAACTCGGCGTCTAGCCTCCTTGCTACATGACTTGCTATGGCTACGGCACCGTTCGAAATAGCGATTACGCAGCAATTACTATTTTCAAATCTACCAAGGTTAGAAATCAGTTGTTGGGCTGCGTGGTATCTGTTAATAAAATGAGTTGAGCTTTCGTGTTTCATAGAGGTAAAGTTTATTATTTCCAACGAAAAGAGTAACGCGGACTACGCTTGTTATAACTTTCGATATCCCTGAGATGAAATATTGTTAAGGGAGCACCCTCTCATATTTTTTCTTCCAGCGTAGTATCGACCGTTTCAGAGATTCAATTGTTTCTAAAATGGCCACTTCGAATGAATGACTTCGGTTGCTAGCAAGGCCATTGCCAGGAACTACCAACCTAATTTTCACAGATCCTATTATTTTTGGTACCCGATCTATCAACCTTTAAAGTCACCTTGGGCCTCCATAATCATTTCAATATAGCAGCTTAGTTCATAGATTTTATTCTCAACAAGTTCAATTTGCGGATCACTCGCGTGAAAGACTAATGATTGAATGTTAATTTTCATACTGATCACAATCATCTATTTCACTTACAAGTAATTTATTATGGAAGTGTATGCAGTATCTATGCCAGATAACTATGGCCTAGAATGGAGTAATATGAGTGTATACAAGTATATTACGGTTCGATTCTACCCGGTGGGTAGAATCTTCCCAAAAGAGACGGAGTTCAGATACTCAGAAACAAAAATATTTTGTGGTAGGCCTTGCTAACTCCACTCAGGCATATCGAATTACCTCCCCGACTAATTCTGACCGTACATTCCCTGAAAACGAATAACGCAGTTCGGTTTTTCCTACGCTTCCTTCAGGGAGAAGTAACGATCATCACCAAGCGAAAAGGAAAAATATCAGCTTGACAGTTAAGGATACAGGAACTGGAATGTGAGCTGCAATAAAGAAAAAAGTTTCGAGCTTTTTTCTCCACCAACCCATTAGAGCATGAATCCAGCAGTTAGTTTGCGAATCGACAGAAAGACACTCCGCGATAAAATCAAAAAATACAAATTATAAGCTGGAGTGAAAAGTACCATGTGAATAATTTCTCACCAGGCGGATAGAATCGCTTCCGCCTGATCATAGCCCATTTAACAGATTATTAATGGTATGCATTTTGGATTGAATGCACAAAGCGAGCTGTTGACGACACTTGAGTCAATTGATAATTTGTATTAGAGGTGCTGCAAGAACTTTGTATGAACTGTGGACATTTTAGCACTTGCACATATCGAAAACTAGCACCAAGATTATCATTCAGTGCGAATTGTATGAATGGAGTCGGGAGTGGCAACATGCCAGCTCGATCCGACTAGAACGATTGTGCGCAACCTGCGCCAATGCTGATGTGTGTAGGCTTCCTCAGCGAGTACCAGGCACATGGCACTGTGAAGAATATGAATGAGATACCAAAACACCGGATATGTTCAATGCACCGTTCAGCTATGGGGAATCAAAACGTCATAAAACAAAACGTGGAAGGAATTCAATAAGCATGCAATATTGATTGCAGAAGTACAGGGTTAAAATAGACATCGGTGCAGGTCGTGGCCGCTGGGAGGGCAGACAAAAGCAAAGTATTTAGATGACAACCGTAATCATACTATGAAACACAACAAAATAAACAATATCCAAAATTTAGGTCAGAGTATTTGGCTTGATTTCCTGGATCGGAAAATTATGACCTCAGGAGAACTGGAAAAACTGATTAATGAAGACGGTGTCAGAGGAATGACCTCCAACCCCTCAATCTTTGAAAGGGCAATTACCAATAGTTCAGATTATGACGAAGACATCGCAGTACTGTTCAAACAAAAAAATCGTAACGATGATATCTTCCTTGAGCTGGCAGTGAGTGATATAAAACGTGCAGCCGATTCCTTTAAGTCTGTCTTTATGAAAACCAATGGCAATGATGGCTATGTAAGTATCGAGGTCTCGCCTCGCCTTGCCCATGATACTGAAGGTACAATTAATCAGGCACGAAGACTTTGGAAAGCTATTAACCGCAAGAACGTAATGATTAAGATCCCCAGCACGCTGGAAGGTTTACCTGCCATTCGACGCTGCATTAGCGAAGGAATTAATATTAATGTTACACTTCTTTTTGATTTGCAGCGCTACAAAGAAGTGATCAATGCATACGTACTAGGTCTTAAGGATAGGGTGAGTAATAATCAGCCTATTAATGACATTGCTTCAGTGGCAAGCTTCTTCCTCAGTCGAATTGATGTAATGATCGATCCTTTATTAGAAAAAAAAGGATTAAATGAACTGAAGGGCCAGGTCGCTATTGCGTGCGCCAAAAAGGCGTATGATATCTACAAAAATGCATTTGTGAGTGACGCGTTTAAAAAACTTTCAGCAAGAGGCGCCAGACCGCAGCGTTTACTCTGGGCCAGTACAAGTAGTAAAGATCCCTCATTTAGTGATGTGAAATATGTAGAAGCATTGATAGGTCCCGAAACAATCAACACCCTCTCAATGGAAACGCTTCAAGCCTTCAATGATCACGGACATTCTGAAAACCGCTTGGGAGAAAACCTGACAAAAGCAACTCTTTTGCTTTCGTCTTTAAAAGAAAATGGAATTGATATCAACAACATAACACAACAGTTGGAAGACGATGGCCTTCGGAAATTTAACAAGGCATATGATAGCCTGGAGGATGCCATTGAAAAACGAGGAACTGTGCTGAGCTAAGCAAAAGTCTCAGAGTGAAACCACCTGTACGTAATATTCACGAACCTTCGGCTTACGTGTTCCTGAATTGGCAATAGGCGATGCGTCAGCGAACGTTGAATAATGCACCTTAAGAAATTGAGATTGGATATCCACCTTAAAAGCATGAAATGAAAGAACAGGTAATGAAGACTCAACATAAGCACCTTGTGTGGAATCGTGAGAGACTACTTACTCGGCCTTTTTTTTCGATAATAATGGCAACCTATAACAGGGCACCGCTTCTGAAAAGAGCTATTGATTCCTTGCTTGCCCAAACCGAAGGAGATTGGCAAGCAATTATTGTAGATGATGGAAGTACAGATGATATATATTCACAAATTTCACCTTATCTCAGGTCCTGCGAAAAAATGAAATATTTAAGGAAGGCTCACAGTGGCGAAGCCATTTCAAAAAATGAAGGGATATGGGCATCGAGTGGGAAGTATATTTCTTTTTTAGATTCTGATGACGAATATCATCCAAGTCACCTTGAATCCAGGAAAAGTATTCTGATGCAGAATCCATCCGTTAAGTTTCTATATGGTGGTGCAAAGATTATCGGCAACCAATACGTTCCGGATAGATTTAATTATTCCAGTAAGATCAACCTTAACAAGTGTGTCATAGGTGGAACTTTCTTCATTGAAAGGAGTATTTTAATCTCCTTAAGTGGATTCAGAAAAATGCCTGTTGGAACTGATGCTGATTTATTTGACCGTGCAAAGGATGCTCGAGTCGCGATGATGAAGGTTGATAATACAACTTACATTTATCATCATGAAACAGAAGATTCTATAACAAATAACTTTTGTGCGAGTGTATTGCCTTCGAAAGCGGAAGGCTGAATAACCGGAAAGACAATTTTGAATCTCAATTGATGGTTTCACAAACCCGTGAAGGCTGCCACCGGCCATTAGTGGACGTTACACATTCAATATACGGTTGGACCAATGTCAGTTGCTTGAATATTTTTGGAATACAATTCTTCAATTATTATTGCAATAAGGCCAGTCCATCCTGTTTGGTGTGAAGCACCGACTCCCCGGCAATTATCACCATGAAAACATTCGTAAAATTGAATTAGGTCCTGAAAATGTTCATTTTTATTGAACAGATCCTGTTCTCCGTTGAACAGTCGTTTTCCATCTGAGTTTCTTACAAACATGCTTGTTAACCGATTGCGTAACTCATTTGCAACGGTCTTGAGGTTTACCATGTTACCTGAGTGCGCAGGTAACTCAACCTGTAATTCATTATCAAAATATTTATGATATCGTTCAATGGCCAGGATGATAAGATAATTCATCTGTATCCAAATAGGTCCGCGCCAATTAGAATTGCCACCAAACAAATCAGAATTGGATTCACCGGGTTGATAGTTGAGGCCAAATTCTTTTCCCCCAATCATGACCTTATATGTCTTCTTGTGAATTTTTGAAAGTGATCGAATACCCCCGGCAGATAAAAATTCATTTTCATCAAGAAGTGCCACTAAGATCTTTTTTAGTCTTTTATAGGGTACAAGGGAAAGCAATATCCCTGCTTTGTCATTTAAATCGTTGATAACCTGATATTGGTTATTGGTTTGACGATAATTCACAAACCATTTTAAACGGCGATGAAACTCTGGCACTTTCTTGCACAATTCCCTATCAATAACATGTACGGCAAATAATGAGGAAAGTCCAACCAGGGAGCGGATTTTGATAGGAATAAATTTATCATCAGGCAGCTTTAGGACATCATAGAAAAACCCTTCTCCTTCGTCCCATGCTCCTTCAAAATTTTCATTAATTTGATTTAATGAGCTGGCAATGTATGTGAAATGCTCAAGAAATTTAGTAGCCATGTCTTCATAAGCACGATTATATTGTGCCAGTTCAAGAGCTATATCCATCATATTCAGACTGTACATTCCCATCCATGCCGTACCGTCCGCCTGCTCCAACACTCCACCGCTTGGTACATTATTTCTATCAAAGACCCCGATGTTATCCAATCCAAGAAAGCCAGCTTCAAAAACATTATTATTTAGTCTGTCTTTGCGGTTAACCCACCAGGTGAAATTAATTAGCAATTTCTGAAACGTTCTTTCCAAAAATAGAGTGTCTGCAATTCCAGTCCGTTCCTTATCTATTTTATACACCTCCATGCAAGCCCATGCATGCACAGGAGGGTTTACATCACTGAAGGACCACTCGTATGCAGGAAGCTTACCATAGGGATTCATATACCACTCCCTTAGCAATAAAACTAGCTGGTCCTTTGCAAACTGTGGATCAACGAAGGCAAGTGTGATGCAATGAAAGGCCAGATCCCAGGTGGCATACCAGGGGTACTCCCATTTATCGGGCATCGATAATATATCTTCATTGTTTAAAGTATACCACTCGTTATTGCGACCAATTTTTCGTTGCACGGGGGGTGATGGTCCATTTTTGTCACCATTTAACCAACTGGGAATATCAAGCGAGTAAAATTGTTTATTCCATAACATCCCAGCGAAAGCCTGGCGCTGGATGTTTCTTAGGTCGTCATCCTTTGGCTTGATAATATCATTATAAAAATCGTCTGCCTCCTTTAAGCGTTTTGTAAACACCTCATCAAAGCCCTTATCTAACGGATCGACAAGGGACCGTTTGCTCAAACGTAACTTTACGGTGACGTGACCACCCGGTGCAACGTCGAAATGGAATACAAGGGAAGATTTTGTCCCTTCTTTTTTATTTACGAATAATCTAAAATCATTTTTTATTACTGCATCATGAAATGCATCTTTTACAAAAGGCGTTTCGTTTGATATTTGGTATAAGCGTTCTGCATTTGTTTCATTTTCCGTAAACAGGACCCTCTTCGGATTTTGACCATAAAAAAAATAATCATCCATTTTTGGATGACTGATCTTTAATTCACAATTAGCAAGATTTGTTTCTACTAATTTTATTATCGGTCTCTTTTTAGCTAACCCGTAGGACCAGGTATTCCGCATCCACACGGTAGGTAGTAGGGCAATTGGTGCATGAGTCGAAGATCGGTTATAAACGGATATTCGGATACAGATATCCTCATCGTCACTCTTGGCGTATTCGATAAAAACATCGAAGTAGCGACTATCGTCAAATGCACCTGTATCAACGATCTCAAATTCATCATCATTTCTGGTCCTGCTTTTATTTGTCTGTTCCAGATCACGATAAGGAAAAGCAAGCTGCGGATATTTATACAAATATTTCATGTATGAATGAGTAGGAGTATTATCCAGGTAATAATACAACTCCTTTACATCTTCCCCGTGATTGCCGTGGCTCGGTGTAAGGCCAAAAAGCCTCTCCTTCAATATTTCGTCTTTGCCATTCCACAATGCAACAGAAAAGCAAATCCTTTGGAGATCATCCGAAATACCAGCAATGCCGTCCTCTCCCCAGCGGTATGCTTTGGAACGGGAAAGGTCGTGGGTAATATAATTCCACACGTCGCCGTTCGCGCTATAATCTTCCCTAACAGTTGCCCACTGCCTTTCCGACAAATAAGGGCCCCACTTCATCCATTTTTTTGCGTTGGAGTAGTTCTCCTTTAACCGTCTATGTTCTTCAGTAGGATTGTGTTTCATTTAACAATTGGGAAGAAAACTTTTCTCCAGTTGTAACTCGTTATTGAAAAACTTACATTATCCATGCCAGACAGCTACATCACTGTATCATCTACGGATTGGTCAAAAGAACTCTTAAGGTGAATATGCCGGCGAAGCTGCCACTAACGTTGATCTCACCTCACGATAAAAATCAAAAAATATAAATCAAAATCTGGAGAGAAAAGTACCAAGTGAGCAGGTTCTCTCCATAACCTCAAGCGACTTTTTATCACCAGTCTCAACGGGCTCTTATATTACATGTTCTACATATGATGCCGCTTTTATCTTTGTGACCAACTCTCGGGTCCCCTAATCAGCAAAAACAATACTTTCTCCACCAATGTCGAAGCAGTATTATTGTTGGAGACGAAATCTTCAGTCTTGTAATTTCTGACAATGGAAATTTTACAAGAATGTCAAAAATAGGTTCACTATTCTCGGCAGAAAGTGCGAAACTGGTTCAACGTGCTGAAGTGGAATTTGCAAAACATGGCCGGATCAGGTCCGGTGGTTTATTGAAAAGGAAAACCTGATAATAAAGATCATTCATCATTGCGAGCGTGAGTTTGGTAAAATTGATTTACCAAAAATTATTTCCAGGCAAGTTGAATGCAATCCCGATTAGATTATCGGCCTAGATTGGCCGAACGAATTAAGCTGTTCAATGAATTCGAAATGACAAAGGGAATCTATTGCAAAGCTAATTATTGCTCTTATCATACTTACGTCTTAGGATCTTGCGGCGCAAGATCCATTGGCAAGATTTACTTGAATTGTCGTGGGAAACTGGCACCGACCCGCCGTCCCATTAGGATAAATTCAATCGGCTAGAACACCGAAATGCCATTGACCTCGCGGTCGACCTCGTTTGGTGGCAACAGGTTCTAGGTATCATTAATTCTGGCAATGGTGTTGCGAAGCCTTAAGTCGAATAAAGGGGAGGCGCTACGGGGAAAGCGGTTGATTCAAGACTCAACTAGTGAACTGACAACGGCCCATCCTACATGTAAATTACCTTAATGCTAATTGATTTGTCTTCTCGTAAAAAGAAACTTGCTTTCTCAAAGGACGGTTTGTTCCTTAAACCAATAGACTCATAGTTCGAGAACCCAATTCCTTCCTTTGGCAGGACCCATCCTTTGTCAATTTTTCCATTACTATTTTCATCATGATGAATATTCACCGCATACGTTCCTGCAGGGATATCATAGAAAGTGATTTGAGCCGAGCCGTTGCTGATGTCCGTCTTCAAAAACCTGAAGTAATTTTTGTAGTGTTCGTCGGGAATTGACCCCTCACGGTTGTAAAGAGCAAATTGCAGCGTACCATCGGAGTTGCGTAATTCTTTTGCCAGAACGGTTAGGGAAAAAGTCGTTCGCGGTCTGCGATTAGAAAACGAGGTCGTTGCAAGCGATACGGCGATCATGAACAGTGTTGTTGATATCGATTTCATTTTATATTCCATTTTTGTTTTATGCTGTCAACCACATAATAGACCGTTGGGACCAGGTACACCGTCAAGATCAGCGAAGAAGCCAGGCCACCAATAATGACCCATGCAAGCCCATTTTTCCATTCACTCGCTGTACCTTTTGCGAGGGCAATGGGCAGCATGCCAATAACCATAGAGAGCGTCGTCATTAAGATCGGGCGCATTCTTCCTTTGCCAGCAATAATCAATGCATCTTTAAAATGTTTTCCCTGGGATTTTAACTGATTAGTGAAATCGACAATCAGGATTGCGTTTTTCGCAACCAATCCCATAAGCATGATAAGACCAAGTAATGCAAAAAGGCTAAGGTGATTCAGTGACAGGTTCAACGCGAGGAAGGCACCGATCACCGCGACCGGGATTGAGAATAAAACAACAAACGGATAGATATAACTATCATAAAGCGCAACCATAATCAGGTAGATGAGGATGAAAGAAATGATCAACACAGAACCCAGCGCGCCAAAACTGTCATTCTGCCGTTTTATGTCGCTACCCCATGCAAGTTGAATTCCCTCTGGCAATGGATTCTCCTCCAGGTAAGCAACAACGTCATCGGCGACCGTACCGGAGGGTCTACCTAATGCCTCGGCTGTTAACGTGACAGCAGGTTGACGGTCCATTCGC
This sequence comes from Cyclobacteriaceae bacterium, assembly GCA_036273935.1. Taxonomy (GTDB): domain Bacteria; phylum Bacteroidota; class Bacteroidia; order Cytophagales; family Cyclobacteriaceae; genus ZC4RG29. The sequence continues at coordinate 22,266 of DASUGQ010000228.1, forward strand.
TCAAGCAGGGACGGCGAATTATCCTGAACAACCTGTGCAAACTGAGAAACATCAACAGAAGCTCCCATTGGATTGACAATTGAAATGTTTTTCAGATCCTCATAATTTTTCCGGCTGAAATCATCCAGCCACACCCGGACAGGATACTCACTACCATTCTCTGTTAACGTCGCATCATCATTGCCGGTGAAGGCAGATCTAAGATGCATACCAACAAAGGCAGTATTCAGTCCAAGTCGTTGCATTTTATCTTTGTCGGGCACTACCTTATACTCGGGACTACCTTCTTCGACAGAAAGACGCACATTGTCGGCACCAGGAATTTTTTCTATTACGAACTTAAGATGATTACCCGCTTCCATGACCGATTCTGTGGTGCTTCCGCTTAAAGTAATTTCAATAGGAGCAGAACGGGGAATTAGTCCAAGCGACGCCATAGAGTAATTTATGACAGGGAAGTCCTCCTTGAGCTCTTCACGAAGTTCTTTCATGAATTGTTCGGTCTCTATGTTGTTACGATCCTTGTCCGGTTTTAATTGAATAGTGAATTCGGTTTTATTGGCTGAACCAACGCTCAGGCTTCCGATACCTGTACTTGGCCCACCGATGTTGCTGAATACAGTTGCCACTTCGTCATGTTGGCGGATGAAGTTTTCAATTTTCTGAGAGACAATGTTGTTTTGCTGAATGGAAATTGATTTATCAAATTCAAGATTCAAATGAAATTTTCCCTGGTCACCTGTAGAGATCAGTTCCTTGCCGATAATTCCCTGCTTCATCATTGCAGCAGTAAAGACAAAGAGAGACAAGACGATACCTGTGAAGATGAGTTTATGATTCAGAACCCACTCGAGCTGTGTTCCGTACCAGTTTGTGAATTTTTCCAGCTGCCCTTCAAACCAAAGCAAGAAGCGGCTAAAAAGATTGGTCGGCCTCAGATCTTCAGATTTGCCAATGCGCGATGCCATCCATGGCGTAAGCGTAAAACTTACCAGCAAGCTGGTCAATGTGGAAGTGACTACAACAATAGAAAATTGTTTTAGCATATCAGCGACAAAAACTTGCAGAAACAGAATTGGCAGGAACACGACAACATCTACCAAGGTGATTGAAAGTGCTGAGAAACCTATTTCCATTCGGCCGTCCAATGCGGCTACGCGCTTATCCTTCCCCATATCCAGGTGGCGCTGGATATTTTCCAGAACAACGGTGGCATCATCTACGAGAATCCCGATGATCAGTGACATGGCGAGCAAGGTCATCAGGTTGAGAGTGTATCCGAGTATCCACATCACGGCGAACGCGGTGACCAGCGAAGTCGGGATGGCTACCAATACAATGAATGAATTGCGAAAGCTTCTCAGAAAAAGGAGCATGACTACGGAAACCAAAACTACAGCAAGGATGAGATCGAAGACGACCGAATCTACCGCCGCTATTGTATTCTCCGTGCTGTCATCAGCGATTACGAATTTTACACCGGCGTCCCTGTTCTGATTCTCGATCAGCCGAAATCTTTCTCTTACCAGTTTTGAAACATCCACAGCGTTGGCATCGCCTTGTTTTTTCAGCTGTAACCCGATTCCGTTCTTACCATTATAGCGACTTACAGACGAAACTTCTTTAATCCCATCGACGACGGTGCCGATGTCCTTAACATAGACGGGGCTACCCGGTACAGGCATCGAGACCTGAACGTTACGGATATCCTCTATCGTTTGGAATTTTCCGGTTAACCGCACCGAATTGTTTTCGGTGCTCGTCTGTACTTTGCCGGAAGGAAGATCTAACCCGGAGCGATTGATCGCATCAACGACCTGACTTAGCGAAAGCTTATATAATTTCAATTTTTCCTGACTGACCTTAACCTGGAATTCACGTTGTTCCCCGCCCAGCAAAGTAATTTCCGCTACCCCTTTTAGTTGCTGTATCTGAGGAAGAATTTCGTCCTGCATTTTCTGAAAGAATTCCGTAGGCGCCAGGTTACTGGTTGCGCTGATTGACATGATCGGCAAGTCATTGGGAGAGACCTTGCTCATCACTGGACTTAAGATGTCTTCCGGTAGATCTTTGCGGATATTATCAATGTACCGTTGCGCATCCTGCATGGTTTTGTCAAGGTCGGTTCCATACTTAAGATTCGCTATGATAATAGAAGCGTTCGGCAGAGATTTTGTCACCAGATAATCAACACCCTCAAGGTTGGACAACGCGTCTTCAATTTTTCTTGATACGGACGTCTCCACTTCCTGCGGCTCCGCACCGGGATACATTGTTTTCACAACGACCACTGGTTGATTGAAGTCCGGCATCAATTCATAACTGAGATTGTTGAACCCGATCGCTCCTGCCAGGATCAACACACTGAAAAGGACAATGATCAGCGATGGACGTCGTATCGATATTTCGGTTATACTCATGGATGTTTGTCTTTTAATTTTTGACGATCACATTGGCTCCATCGAAAAGATTGATAAAGCCACCGGTAACAATTACATCACCTTCCTGCAAGCCGGTACTCACTATTGCCTTGTTTCCGAACCGCCTTGAAACGTTGATATCATGCAGAACGGCTTTTCCATCCTTAATGAGATATACCTGAGGCCTCACCGCAGAGCCCGCAACGTCGGAAGCGGAAATAACGATTTCCTTTTTTGTTCCCGTTTTCTGCAGGGTAAGCTTGCCAAACATTCCGGCTTTGATCTTAAGGTCAGGCGTGTTCTTGACGCTAAACTGAACAGGGAAGCTGTTGGCCGCATTTCCTTTGCTTCCGATCATTTTAACTCGTCCAGAAAAATGTTGATCTGGGTAAGCATCGGCTACAATCTTAGCAGCCGCATTCGCGTTGAAAGTAATCAGTTCACTTTCCGGTACGTTGATGGTAAATTTTAATTCAGTTAAGTCGGTGATCTGCAGTAGCGGGATGCCAGGAGCAGCAAACGCGCCAAGTTCCGTTAGCTTTGCCGTTATAATGCCTGAGAATGGTGCTCGTATAGCTGTTTTGTTTATCTGCTCAAGCAAGGTGCTGCGCTCAACCTGGGCAGTTTTCAGCCCCAATTGCATCTTTTCTAGCTGGACGCCTTGCACAGCATCGGCTTGCGTCAAAACTGTATAGCGATCTACATCGGCTTGAAGCCCCTCGATTTGAACTTCCACTGCCTGGAGTTGAAGTTTCAATAATGAATTATCGAGTTGAAGCAGTGCCTGACCTTTTTTTACGACGCTTCCCGCATCGACATAGATAGCATCTACTTTGCCCTGTACTTCCGTGCTGATCCTCGATTCTTTATCAGGGTCAAAAGTGCCGGTATAGAAATGATCACCATCCACATCCATTGGCTTTAAAGTGTCCGCCTGGACGTTTATCGGTTGCTGTTTATCATATTGATATATTTTGGCTTGTGTTGTTGCCTTATTCGATTTCAGGCGAAGGGCTACAACGGTCATCAATGCAACGGGGATCAGAATATAGAAGACTCTTTTCATTTGCTTATTTAGTTAGAATATTTCCCGTTATTTTCTTTAATTCGAGATCGGCTTGCAGGTAATCGATTATTGCCGCCAGATAATTTTGTTGTGCCTCTCGCAAGGAATTGTCCGCCAACAGCGTGTCCGTGAGGCTCGCCGTTCCTTGCTTTTGTTGAATGAGGGTTTGATCGTAAATTGACTGTGCAAGTGTAATTTGAGCCGACGTTGTTTCAACCGTTCTTTGCGCAATTAATCTTTGCTTCCCGGCATTTTCGATTTGCATCCTGTTCTGCGCTGTTAACAGGTCCAGTTGCAATTCGCTGTTTGATAACTCCAGGTTTTTCTGAGCGATTTTTCTTTGAGTTGACAGGCCGTTAAAGATGGGATAAGTCAGCTGTATGCCGGCGAATCCAATTGGGTAGAAATGCAGAAAATCATTTGGGCTTTTGTCATATCCAAAGCCGGTAGTGCCCAAGGTTCCAAAAAGTGAGATCGTAGGGATGCGTGAATTTCTTAAGGTGATTCGCTCGCTTTCTATGAGTTGATATTGCGACCTGGCGAGTCGTATATCAAGGACTGTCTGATCAATGTAGTGCCCGTCAGGGTCGAAAAAAATTTCATGTTCAACCTCAACTCTAGTTTCCAGGGGCACACCCATCAGGAATTTTAGTGAGTTGAGTACAAGATCGTATTTGTTTTCTATGAGTTGTTTCTGCGTGGTTAGCTGTTCTGCCTGAAGAGCAACCTTGCTGACGTCCGTGCCTTTTGCCAACAACTGATCTTTCAGCAGTTGCATGTTTCTCAATAGAGCCTTTGTGTTCTCTTGGTTACCCGCGATGAATGCAAGCTGATGTTTCAGTATCTGAGCATTATAATAAGCATTCGAAACTTCAAAATAGATTTGTTCCTCCGTCTTCTGTCGCTGTAATTCACTGATGTCTGCGGCAATTTTTGTTGTTCTGATTGCGCCAGTAATCTGTGAATTGTACAAAGGCATTGCGATCTGCACATTCGCGTTTATATTGTGTGGGACTCCGAACTGGACTTCATTGAACAGACCTTCAGGTCCACCGAAGGCCGACTTAGGCATTAACTGATAGGGGAGGTCGGTATAGTAACGATAATCCGCATTGGCGGAGACTTTGGGCATTAGGCCCCCCTGTACCTCCCTGAACTTTTGTTCACTCATCTTAGCATTGTTTCGACTGATCATGATCTTCTTATTATGCGTCAGGGCGGTATCAAGGCATTGTCCGAGCGTCCAGGTTTGCGAATAAACGCGGGTGCTAAATAGACTGGTCGTGAGAGCCAAAAGTACAGTAGGTATAAGTGTGTGAGTATTCACTAACATATTTGGTTAAAAAAATGTTTTATCTGATCATTATTAAATTACTGTTCTTATGGGTAGCTAGTCGATAACTGATCCATGGATCCATTTTAAAGTAGTCACTCTGAACAAGATTCACTTTTATCCCATTTTCGCCTCTGATCACTAACTCCCCGGCCAGGCAAATTAAAAGCGCCGGTATTTCTAAGGGATCAATATTGAGTTGCTGATGACCCAAAATCTGGAGTGCGATTATTTCCCCCTCTTTGCAGTGAAAAAAGGGAGACCAATGAGATTTTGTTAGTCCTCGGATGTAGTTCTTTAATGTTCACTTAAAAGATTGGTTAAACACGTCGAATGACTCGTCAAGTCTCATCAATATCTCATTCGCTTCCTGTTTGGTTTCAGCGCCTGATAATGCTTTTACATAATTTATAGTGGGCAATAACCACTTATGCAATTCGTCATGTGCTTTTCCTTTCATAGTGCATCCGGCAACAAGGAGGTCCAGGTCCTTTCGTAGAGAATCAGCCAAAATTTTGTAGTTAGATTCTGGTGTTTTACCGAAGGCAAGTATCTCATCTTCCATTTTTCGAACCAGTCGCAACGTATTTTCATCGGCCGTCCATTTTTCGCCATTGTCAAGCACAATTGCGGGCGCTGCGGCATTATCGTGATGTTCGTGATTATCTTTAGCATGCGTCTGGTCATGCGCATCAGTCTTGTCGGAGGCTCTGTTGCATGCCCAAGCTCCGATAAGAATGGGAATGAAAATGAAAAGTCCCTTTTTTATCCGGTCTCCCACCCCGTGTGCACGGTAGGTGAAATGTACGGTGGCAAATAAAATGAGGCTAATAGCAATTCGGAAAATCATCGCGCCTACGGTTTTATTTTCGTAGAGACCGCCAGCATTGATATGAATGATGAGGCCAAGTAGTGCCAGCATCAGAATAACGGCTGAAACCACCAAAGGAAACGTTTGCCACACCTTCTTTTTAATGAATCCAAATGCGGCAGCAAGAAACAAAAGTCCACTCGACAGGTTAGCCCATACTACAAACAGTACGTAGTTTCCTTCATGGCTTCTGATGTTGAACAAATCCAGAATAACGGAGCCACTGAGAAAAACAGTAACAACACCAAACAAGCTTAACGCAAGGGTGATTGACCAGAATCCAATTGATTTCATAATATTGAGTTTTTGGTTAATATCAACTTGAGGATTGATTGAATCATATGGTCACCGCTTCGTTTTATGTCAGATTGAAAATTCGAAATCCTCCATTTGAACATTTGCAGTCTGAAGGTTCTCATAACGATATGCATAAGATCGTCTGTAGAAACAGCATTTGTAAAAATCCCTTTCTGTTGTCCTTGCATGATGACGGGCTTGAGGTGTTTCATTTTGACTGCCATGATTTTGGCAATCGTTTCATTAATTCGTTTGCTCTCTTCCATCATACCGTCGGAAAAGACAGCAACAACAAAATGAGGATGTTTCTTAAAAAATCTGAATTGCTCCTGGAACGTCTGAACAAAACGCTCTGCGGGTTCCGTTGCCGTCAAGGCTGAGAATCTTTCTTCCATACTATTAGCCAAGTATTCCAGTAGGGCTATAATAATCTCCTCTTTGCTGGTAAAATGCCTGTAAATAGCACTTTCGGAAAATTTCATTTCTTTAGCCAGGTTCTTGATCGTCAAGCCACCTACTCCCGAGGTGGTAAGCAGGCTCCCGGCTGCCTCGATAATTTCAAATTGCCGTTCTGAGATTTCTGTGTTCATGTCCTTTGCTCTTTTTAGATACGTCGTTCTGAAAGGATGTTCCTTTCTGTAAGCCTCAATCCCGATTTTATTGTTTTGGTATAGAATCAAGTTTCATTGAGAACAACATTAAGTAAGTTAACGTTCACTTACAAAAATAGTTACTTATTTGATGTTACCAAAGGTTTTTATGTGGAAAATTGCTCGTCCTCAGGTAATGCTATTGAGACAAATCAGCAACTTTTTAAGCGGTTTTGAGAAGATGAAGAAGCTGACCTATTGGTTGAATTTGTAGAATGTGATTTAGGTTATGCTAGCAAACTAAACTTTCACTCAAAATTTGGGATTACGAATGTTTTTCTTGCTTTTTTGGAACGCATTTCCACTCGAGAGCACGAGCCGTCCTCTTAAATTGAAAACTGCTCAGGATGCACAATCGGGCAGGTTGGTTTGGACCCTGCACTACATTTCAGATGCGGATTCGTGCAACATTGTGATGGGCTTTTTACGGTCGATGCAGAGTACTTCGGCAATGTAATCGCGGTTCAGTTCGAAATCGGTTATCACTCCCAGGCTATACGCAGACATTGCAGGGGCATTAAGAGAATGAGGCTGGAAGGGATCCTTCACAATGGCAAATGTAAACTTTTCTTTCGCGTTTACGCAATTTTTTTTCGGACGACGAAGCTGATCAGCGCAACCAACAACGTTGTTATCACAGCAGGAAGCGCGATAAAGAGCAGCCCCAGGCCAGGAACGTTTTTCCCGGTTCGCGGATCGTAGTTAAAGCATGAAAACAGTGAACTATTGCCCGGCAATCTGTAGCTTGGCAGAAAAACATTATTCACGCTGGCGATCAATTTTTCTAGATCATGTGTCGGCCTTACTCCAATCAGTTTTTTGGTAATATACCCCTCCATGTTTATTCCTACCAGCAGCGCATCATGGTCGTATTGACTGCTTACGCTGTCCCACAGGGGATAAAACCCGATGGAGCGATTGAGACTGTCGATGCTGTCGGTTATAGCAAAAGTCCATTGTTCGCTGTCTGTTAACCCAAGGCTTGAAGCGAGCAACGTCATGTCCTCTGCGTCATCCTCCGGATCAAAGCTCATGATCAGAACATTCACGGAAGTATTATTGGCTGCAAGTCGCAGGTTGTCTTTTAATTCCAGCAGGAAAGGATTACACACGCCCGAGCAACGGGTAAAGATGAGCCCAAGCAGTAACGGTTTTTTACTGTGCAAGTCGTTCAACCTTATCTTATCTTTTCCCGGCCTGATCAACGGGGCATCGTATATTTTCTGATAGATATTGGTTTCCTCCGCAATACCACCTGAAAGCGACTGACAATTTGTTAAGGAGCATGAACCTACGGCTATGATTGCGAGAATAATATTTTTAAACATCGTTTCGAGATATTATGGAAAAACACCAGAATGGCAACCAAATAAACAGTGGCGAAGACAGCAGCGACAACAGCAAGCAATACTCCGGAAGAGAGTTCCGACGGGTAGTTGCTGTATCTCCTCGGAATTGAATCCGCGCCACCAATATAGAAGGCTAAAAGGAATCCAGCTCCGCCAATAATTAACATTGTCAATACAGGTTTTGTGAATTTTTCATGGTTGGTACCATCGTCATATTGAGTGGAGAACCAGTGGAAGAACCCGAGACTAAACAGAACATTGCCCATGGCATTGTAGGTGTGGAAGTGCGCGGGCACCCACAGCGTGTTGTGCAATACAATATTGTTGCTGATGGTAGCGTCGATGACAGCGCCCAGACCCCCTATGACCCAGCCTGCAGTGCCGATGAAGAACAAGAGGTTTGTCAGTGACCATTTTATCTTAGTGCGATAAACGGCCACGAAGATGCTGAATACCGTAATGCCCGCAGCAGGCAGACTGGCGAGATAAGATGCCAATTGCCCGACAATTTGCAAGCCTTCTGGCTGCACAAAGTCCATGTACAGATGGTGGAAGAAGGCCATCAGGATAAATACGAGTGTGAAGTTCCAGGCCAACGCAACATACCAGGTTGTTTTCCATTTTGGTCTTCCGCTGACTTCGGAGAACAACTCATAGATCACCGCCAGTCCCAGATAGAGCATCTCATTAGCGATAGTATGTCCAAAAAAGTAAGTGAGGTTTTTCATCAATAGCGCGTCATTGACAAAGGCGCCGTCAGAGAAATACTCGGCAAAAAGCAGCACAATCAGTATAACGGCCGCGATCAGACAGGTAACGACGCCAACAAGAGTGATCATGGAGATCAGTATGAAGGGAGGTGTCTCCACTTCGGGGTTCTTTTTGAGATGTTGCCAGGCGAATGCCTGTGGAACAGAGTATTTCTTAAGGATATGAGTCATGAGGCTTAAGCTCCAGATGAGCCATCCAACGCCGAGCACGGTCAGAGCGGCCAGAAATAGAGGCGTTGCCCACTGCGCCCACATAACTTTAAAGGGGAGCGGATAAAGAAAAGTCCAGCCCGCATGAAAATTGCCCAGAAACGTCGTGGCCCAAAACATCAGAACGCCTACAACAGTGAGTATCATGGCAATGATATTGGCGCTATAGCTCGTTTTAACATAACGTTGCAGCAGGTAATTCACCGCGGCCATGCCCGCCACGAACCAGATGCCGACCATGGTCAGTCCATGAGTCGTCATATTTGCATAGAAGGTAATAGGTGATTGTTGTATGATTGCACCCTGATTAAGGCGCATCAGTATACCTAACACAATACTGATCACGAACAAAGTGAGCACTGTTACAATCCAAGCAGCGGTAATTCGTTTTGATTTTATTGATTCCATGACATTGAATTGCTACTATTTGACAATAAAAGAAGCTCTCATACCATGATGGGCCATTCCGCAATACTCGAGGCAGAGTGTAGTGTATTTACCCGGTTTCACGAATTTGTGACGCAAGCGATTTACATATCCCGGCATGGCCTGAGTTTGCGTGATTAGCCTGTCTGTCTCATCATAGATTGCAAAGCCATGATTTACGTCCATGCTGGTAACCCTGAACTCTATAAGTTCATTTACCGGTATCTCTATGGCTTCGCCCGAAGGATGTTTGGGGTCGATTGCTTTTTCTGACATTAGAAATGCAAACTGCATAGCCGAGACGTGGATCACTTTTGCCGGGGTTTCATCGGCGTACAGATAGTAGGGTGATTTTGGAATGGTTACTGAAGCAAAGACACCCAGGATGACGGTCAGGATTAACATGAACCAAAACCTTTTCCTCAGGGGATTGGCCATTCCCTGCGCCGATTGCTCTGCCTTTTTCGAGGACAGATAGACATAGCTAAATACAATGACGGCAATGCCGGCAAGTATTAAGAACAATATCAGGATTGATCGCTGTTCCATAATGAGTCAATTAATAGTATTGTTTTTTTCAGTCCAATGGCAGGATCAAGTGATAATACCTTTTTCGGCACTCCTTTTTCCGGAGGCGTTCTAATTCCGTCATACCGATCGCACGAGAATTTCCAGATCATCGGCACGACGTCTAATTTTTTTGATTCTTTTTGAATCAAACGCCGTATTATTGCGTTGGTAAGTAAATATATACTAACTTTCAGATAAATGCAAAGAAATAGCGGACAAAACAATATGAAGATCAAAGAAGTATCCGAAAGGCAATTGGAGATCATCGAGGCGGCAGGCAAAATCCTCACTTCGGAAGGCGTAAGCGGTTTGACAATCAAGAACTTGGCGCGCCAAATGGGTTTTACGGAGGCTGCCGTTTATCGGCATTTTACTAGCAAGGAGGAAATCATTGTGTCGATGCTCGGTTACCTTGCGGATAGCATGGACGCGCGCTATGGGGGCTTACCCCAGGGAGCAGGCCCTGAAGAGAGGTTCAAGGCCCTGTTCCATGAACAATTCCGCTTTTTTAAGAAGAATCCACATTTTGCCGTAGCCGTTTTTTCGGACGGCCTCATGGAAGAGAGCAAACGTATCAATGAGACCATCGCCAGAATTATGGCGGTGAAAATGAAGCACCTTGTTCCGGTTCTTAGGCAGGGTCAGGCAAATGGAATATTTACAAAGGCCGTTCCTTTGGAAAATCTGTTACACATTGTGATGGGCGCCATTCGGCTCCAGATGTTCAAGTGGCGAGTGTCAAACTTTCAATTCGACATCAAAAAAGCCGGAGACAACATGATTGAATCCATACTAATCCTAATTAAACAGAAATAATCATGAAACCTGGTTCGTTGTTTATTACCGCGGCCGTGTTGACGCTTTCGGTTTGCTTTCGCTCTTTCTTAGCAGCTCCATTATTCTAGATCTGTTCGACATCCGTGCCCATGAAGGCAATTATGTTTTGTTTATCGTTTGGGCGAATCTGATAAGTGGTACGCTCTTTCTCACGTCGGCGGCGGGGTTCGTCATGAGAAAAAGTTGGGCCGCCAGTCCACTCATCGTTTCCGCTGCAGTACTTGCCAGTCGCCTTCGTTGGACTACTGTTCCATATCAGTTCAGGCGCTGCGTATGAGGCAAGGACCATTGGCGCCATGATTTTCAGGATGAGTGTTAATGTTGTGCTGGGGCAGGTTGTTCACTCCGTGACGAAAAAGCAAAAGAGCTCCGTGCTGACGCATACAGGTATTCTTCTGCTTCTTCCATTGTCACTCCTGACGGTAAGTTGTAAACATGCTTCTGAGAAAAACCAATGACCACGGAGAAAAGTGGATAGCCGATGAACACACGAGTTCTCTGGTAGGCCAGATGAAATCCGAACTTTTGGAATTTGAAAAGTCGCCTGAAAAGGAGTACCAGGTCCTAAGAAGTATGGCGGTTTTCCTGATAACCAAGATGACGAAAAGGAGTGGTACTATTCAAAGGAATATTGGGAAGAGTATTTTGAAAAAGCTCGCGTCAAACAGATGGAATACCTTGAATCTTATTTTTTCACAACAGACGTCCTACTTGGCGCCAATGTACCCATTCCACATCAAGGTGGACCAATATCCTTCATTGCGCCTCCTGCGTGAGAGGGGCAGCTGGGAAATCCGTCCCGCTGCTGACCTGGCGGGCATGATTGAAGAGAGTGAGCGAAGGAAGGGTCGGACTAGTGATGGTTTTGGGAATTGATGGGATCTGATTACGTCCCCTGTTTCTAAGATATGCCACCAACGATAAAACAATCATCCCCCCGGCAGTAAAGTAAATCCAGGAGGGGATCGGTATGGGGTCGCCGGCGGCATAGGAATGTAGTCCTGTCAGATAGTAGTTCACTCCGAAATAGGTAAATATGATGGACCATATCGCCCACAGGCTCGCAATGTTGAAGGTAAGTTTTCCGCTAAGCCTCGGTACCAATCGCAAGTGGAGTACCACAGCATAAAATATAATCGATATAAAAGCCCACGTCTCTTTGGGATCCCAACTCCAGTACCTTCCCCAGCTTTCATTGGCCCACATTCCTCCCAGAAAAGTACCTATGGCGAGGGCAAAGATCCCAACGGTTAAAGCCATTTCATTAACCAGGGTTAGTTCCCTTACGGAATGCTCTATTTTGTTTGTAGGTCTTAAGCTGAACAGTATTAACGAAATCGAACTTAATACTGCCGACAAGCCGAAAAATCCGTAGCTGGAAGTGATGATGCCCACGTGAACCATAAGCCAATAGGATTTTAGAACGGGTTCCAAAGGTGTAATCTGTGGGTCGAGCATGGAACCCCCGTGTGCAAAGCCCATCATGATCATGGCCACCAAAGCGCCGGCGGCTGGAATGAAAGCATTCCTGTTTCTGTAAAGTAGCAACCCCGACAGCACACCGATTCCTGAAATAAATATAATAGCTTCATAACCGTTGCTCCAGGGAGCATGCCCCGAAAGATACCAGCGAACACCTAAAGCTATCGCCTGAATGGTCAACGCTATGACCATTATTCCCAACAGCACTTTGGTCAGCATACGGATTATGCGATTATACTTTGATCCTGACGAAGACACTTCTGCAAAACCAAGGATGATCATAGTCATCCCTAGGAAGCAGTACGCTATCATCAACCAAAAGAAAATGTTTAAATGGTTATAGAGAATTTCTAGATCGACTTTTGATTTCGATGGAACAATATCCTTTCCCCAAACCTGCTGAAATTCACTGATGTCTTCAATACGCTTATTTGCTTTGATCCAGCTACCCGTTTGCAAACCTTCCTTTACTCCGTCGAAATAGGGGGTTAGAAGCGCATAGGCTGTCTCATCAATCGCTACGGTGTTCTCGTCGGACCTGTAAATCCAGCTTCCCCAGGTTTGTGCCGGATCGTTTTTTATTGGAATGATATTGGTATAATATCCATAAGCGATGCTGCTGAAAATATTGAACCTTTCGGTCACTTCGATAACAGCTTTGTCATAATTGGACTGTTCGGCGCTTCGCTGGCTGAAAGATTTATTAGCCTGTTCTTCCAACTTAAAAATTCCTGTATTCGGATCTACAAGGTTGACGTAGGACGTGTAGCCTTCGGAATTGGCGCCGGTTTCTCTGATCAGTTTGTCACCTCCTTTTTGGCCTACTTTGATCAGGGGTTCCTTGGCCCAATAGCCAGGATCGATCTGCATGGAAATAAACCATTGCAATGGGGATATGGCAATCGTTCCTTTTTGATATTTATCTTTCTTGTAAATTTTCCTGAGCAACTCGAGCGCGTGCGTATCCACGGGCTTAATGCGGCCCTGAAAATCCTGCGCCAAAAGACGCCCGAATTTTCTGGCATGAGCAGGGTCAATTATCTTATTCGGTCCAAGCTCATCACGTCTTGCAAACTGGGCGTCCGGCCCGGGTTCTTGATGGGAGAGCGTTATCGTATCCTTAACTTGGACCGGACTATTCCGGGCGGGGGAGAGATTTATTCCCACACCCATCCACAACAGCAATATTAAACGAATAGGAATAAAACTCTTCGCGTGCATTTTCTTTAATGATTCATTCAATTTCCAAAAGCGGGTGCCTTTCCAGAATAGGGTAAAAAACATGGCTGAAAACAACAGAAAGTAGCCTAAGTAGGTAATGCTTGTGCCCCACCGGTCGGCATTAACGGAAAGGATGGTTCCGGATTCATCCGGGAAATAACTTGCCTGGAAGAACCGGTATCCGCGGTAGTCCAGCACATTGTTCATATAAATATGATGCTGGTTTTCCGCCCCGCTATCCACGACTGTTATTTTACTCTCATAGGACGATGGACTATTCGACCCCGGGTAACGGTCAACCAGGAAATCGTCACATCGCAAATGGAAAGCCGTGTAAAGTATCTTGGAGCCAAATCCCAATGAGACAGTCAGTCCGTTAATTCCTGAAGTTTTGTTGTATCCGGTAACACCTTTACCGCCTTTGATTATCAACGTATCCCTTTCATTTCCAGAGCTTAGTTCCAACTGAATAACGTCCAGAAGATTTTTGTCCGTCGGATGGTTTTTGTCGCCGCTGTAGTAGACTGGTTTTCCTTTGAAAGTGCTCGCAGGGATGATGAAATTCGTATTGTTAATGGTGTAGAGCGCGCTGTGATCCAGACGGGTCGATTCGTTCGCCTTAAGTTTACCCGAACGCCGGGCCAATAGTGTTGTATCAGTTACTGCCCCGACTTGCTGTCCTCTCATAGACATATATTCTCCATCAACAGGCAGGACTATCATAAGGTCGCCCGCATAGTCCGTTAGTTGGACGGTACCCCCGGCAGGGTTGTTGAAACTGAACGCTATTCTGCCAATATTCTTTATCTCACCTTCGGAGATATAATTATTCACTCTGCCTCCCTCTCCCGCAGATATTATATTGAGCATCTTCTTACCCGATTTCGTTGTGTGAACAGAATCTTTAGCTAACGGAATGTAATCGAGGGTTCTTAACGAAATTTTTTTATCGCCAAAGCGATAGACTTGTGTGTAGGTTCTCTTGAGGGGCCATTCGGTGTCTTTGGCATTAAGGTACGACATCGTATACGGGTACTTGTCATACTTGAGTGTTTTTGTTCCATCGGTGACAATCAGTTGGAAATAAGTGAGGTCACTGATTATCTCATTAGTGGACTGGCCTTCTTTAATCGGCATTTGCCCCTCGAAGCTCACGTAGCGTGTGACGGCGCCGCCAATGAACATGAAAATGAAAGCCAGGTGAAACGCCAGCAACGGCCACTTTTCCCGCCTCGTAAGTTGGTAGGTTCGAATATTTGCAACAAACAAGAGAATCAACCACAGCATCAAGACTTCGAACCATGTCGAATTGTAAATCAGTGCTTTTGCCGTGGCCGTATCATAGGCGTTTTCCACGAAGGTTGCAACCGCCATCGATATGCCAAACAATAGCAGAAGAAACGTCATGGTACGGGAGGAGAACAGGATTCGCGCAATAACGAGTATCATCATTCGTATATAATCAGATTAGGAGAACGGCCTGTATGATCCGGCGGCGTGAAGAAGCACGCTCTGCCTCATGTCGGGAAATCCACATCTCTTTAGGGGTGATTCCCTCAAGAGATGTGGATACCTGTTTGGCTGGGTATGATAACTCCGACACTACCAGTCCTACAGGGATTTTAGATATTCAGTGAGATCGTCTTTTTCGGCAGCGGTTAGGTTGAGATTTTTCTCTTGGTCGTATCTTGCAACTACGTCAGCAAGGGTTGGTGCGGAGCCATCGTGGAAATAAGGAGGATGTTGCCAGATGCCCTTCAGCGGTGTAACCCTCCATTGTTTGGTCGCCGATCGTTTCACATAATCCTTGTCTACTGCCACCGATGCGCTTTGAGGATGTAACTTACCGCCGTTAGTAACATCAGTGTATAAAGGTCCGTTGTGACAGGTTGCGCATTGTGCCTTTCCTGAAAAAAGCGCTTTTCCTCTCGCTGCGGCGGCGGCGTCAAATGAACCAGCCGGTGGAGTTGGCGCTGAGATGGAGAACTGATACGCCTGTAAAGCCGGTAGTTTGTCCGTTACTAAATCATCATTATCTCTGTAATCGACTTCCCAATTGATACGGTCATCGAAAAAGTAGCCGTGGCCATGCATTTGGGTAACGGCTACGTACCTGTTCCAATAGGCTACTGGTCCTACAGGCTCATGTTGTACATCGCCATCACCGGTAAAAATCGCTTTAGGAAGTCCGTACAAACCATATGCAGGAGGAATAACAACAGGGTTATTCAACCCATCATGGTTGAATCGCGGGTCGTATATACCGGGCCCCCAGGAAGCGTAAACATCTTTCGTGGGTTGGTCCAGGGCAGGGGACAATGAAATAATCAGGCCGGGATTTAGATCCCTATTTGGCCAACCATCCAACCGACTGCCTATGCCGGGAGCGAAGGAGTCGTCTACAGTCGAATGACAGAGCGCGCAAGTTATCCCCATTCTATCCAGCTTTAAGGTACCATCCGGATTTTCGCTTACCTGGCCCTGTACGCCAACAACAGCATTAAGTTGCAACAAGGCAAGCGTGGTTTGAGGGTCATCCAAATCGACTTGTCCATTTTGAATGGCGGTAACTACTTCCGCCGGTAAAGCTTCCGCATCGACCTTTAGGCCTACCGATAAGGCGATATTGGGACTCACAGCAGATTCTATAACTGTATTCATTTGCAAGACATCGGTCCAAAATGTTTCATCACCAAACGTCTCATATCGAAATATCTCCTGTCCCTCTTCAACTAACTCTGTATCCAGTGGAGGTAAATTTAAGTCGCCTTCACCTGGAGGTGTGTAACCGATGTCATCGTCATCATTGCAACTGGAAACGCTGAACATAGCAATGACAGCTAACAGCAACGTAGAAATTATTGCATTTGTCTTCATAATTCTTGGTTTGTTTTTGAACTAATAATAATCTTTCCTGATACCTGATTCAATTTGGGTTGCGGGCCCGTTACAAAATCCCTTTCGCACTGGTGAGTGTCTTCATTAATGAGCACAGCACACCAATTAATTTTACGCGCTTAATTGCTTTTGCATTTTTGGTGCGTGATGTACTACACTGAGTAGAGTACGATCGGTTAAAAACGTTACAAGATTTCTAACATATTTGAAGACGTATACTCAGTTGCCTGGATCTGATGACAACCGACTGTGTTTGTCGCATAACAAGTCGGCTTGCTGTGAATGGCTATATGTACAACACGACGTACCGATGCTAGTCTTCTGGCGCGGTGTTGCCAGGCGGATCGCGGGATAAGCAGACTTAAGCGCCGATATGATAGAGTCGCTTGCGCTGGCAGAAAATGGCATTACGGTACGATCGTACGGCTGGGACTCCTGCCACTGATCGAACAGGCTTGCGAGTTCTTTGCGTGGCAAAGGATGTCCAGCTACGGTCGCTTGCGAGGCCAACGAGAAATACTGGTAGCGCGCCGCCCAGTCGGCAAACTTTTTCACATAGTTTGCGACGATGCGCTTCACTTTTGGTATTTCTGATAAGCGTGTCTGGATAGTAGCATCGGTGAGTGTAGAGATTGAATCGACGTTGTAATACGTGATCTGATCCATCGAGTTGACATCCTCGGCTACATTTTGTGGGACAGATAAATCGAAAATGCATCTTACCCGTGACCCGGTGAGATGTTCTCTGCGCACCAGCGGTTTGTTAGCATTGGTTGCTACAATCAGTGCATCAGCATCTTTGAGCTCATCACGCAGGTTCTCCAATGGCGCTCCTTGAATGTTAAACATCGAGGCCGCTGGTTCCAATTTTCTGGTGTCGCGGTTCACGAGTGTAATCTCAAGGTTGGGCATTAGTTTCTTCAAATAGCCAACAGTTTGTAGTCCTGTGCTGCCTGCGCCAAGAACAACGGTTTTACGGATGGTCTTCTGCTTTGATAGTTTTTTAGCCGTGGCGTAGACCGCCGATAGGGTTCCGCTCGAGAAGGAAGTCTTTGTCCTTACTTCTTTCGAAACCTGCATTGCAAAATTGAAAAGCCTTTCAAGATAGCCGTTGGTACGCTGGTGTTCCTTGGCTAGTTGAAAGGCGGATTTTATTTGGGAGATGATTTCATAATCGCCGGGAATTTGCGAATCCATGCCACTGGCTACACAAAACAGATGTCTCACTGCTTCATTCCCATGTTTAGCGTACACATACTGGCTCAGTTCTTCGGGTGACGTGTTTGCGTGTTGCTGTAAAAGGGAGTAGAGGACATATTTGCACGGAGCGAAGCCATAGATTTCCGTGCGATTGCAAGTGGAAACAATGAAATAGTGCCGAATACAATCTACGCGTGTGGAGTTGTAAATGGAAGAACATTGGGTGGGTGAAATTGAAAATTTGCTTCGGAGCCGAATATTTGTCTTTCGAAAACTTATCCCTGCTACGAAAAAATGCTGCGGATGTATCATTTCAAGGAGCCATTGTGTACTCTATGCACGTTTGATAAATGAAGAGCGTTTCGGTTACAAGGAATTTCATTTATTTCTACCGGCCGATGCCACTCATGCGCGGACCGTCGATTTTGCTGTCAGGGATTGTTAGCCTTTTAGATGCGCGTAAAACGCGCTCTTGTTTTCCTGCAGAGCAAATTGTCCTCCAAAGTGAGTGGTGACTGTGGTACTCTTTGGATCTTCGATTCCGCGTGCTGCCACACAGAAATGTTTCGCTTCTATCACGACCGCTATATCTTCTGTCTGAAGAATTTCTTTCATGGCATTGGCGATATCCATTGTCAACCGTTCCTGAACCTGTGGCCTTCTGGAAAAATATTTTACGACCCGGTTCAGCTTGGAAAGGCCTATCACTTTGTTTGAAGGAAAATAGGCGACGTGTGCCTTTCCCACGATGGGTACAAAGTGATGCTCACAATAAGAATACACCTGGATGTCTCTTTCAATAAGCATCTCCTTATACCCGTATGTGTTGTCAAACACACTTATCCCGGGAAAATTATTCGGTTCCAGGCCGCTGAATATTTCCCTCACATACATTTTTGCAACGCGCGAAGGGGTATCCCTCAGGCTGTCGTCCTCGAGGTCGAGTCCTAATACCTCCATAATTTTACGAAAGTGAAAGGCGATCGTGTTGATCTTGTCGCTCTCGCTTAGATTACTTACATCGGTATCAAGGCTGAGTTCATGAACTTGATGCGAAATCTGGAATGTTCTGTTAGCTGTGTTTGTCATTGTTACCACGTCATATATATTGGATAATTTATCCTATGATTGGTTACAAATTGTTCCCCTGTTTTTTTAGGGGATTTCCAGATAGCTTTCGACATGCGCTCTAAACACAGTGGTAATTCTTATTTTGTTTATCTCGAAAATGCGAATGCAATGGAAAAAAATTGGAAAAAGAATTAATTAACTAGACTGTTTTAAGGAAACAGGATAAAATGATATTATCCACGCTAATCATAAAATGATGTGACTAAATAATTGCTTCCGGTAGTCTCGATTCTGAAAAATCTTGCTCCATTCATTGCTGAACGTCTCTGAATATGCAAGTCATTTGCCAATGAATCTGAATAACGACAGGTTTGATTTTATGACTGGTTTGAACGGGCTCATCCTACAAATTCTGCATAAGCACAGGTTAGTTTCAACATATCCCTATTCGTCAATGAGTCTGAATAACCTCTGATAAAACTATCACTAAGAAATTATCGGAGAATTTTTTCATCAATGGGATTGTTAAATGGACATGGGATTAATGCTATCCTAGCAAGACCAAAGTCTAAACTCCTCCCTCAGGCTAAATCTCAGGAATGGATCTGTTGGCAGTTGCCGCTTATTTTCAATCAACAAAGATCGAATAGGCAATACGATATTTTGAAAATGTAATAAAACTTGAAATTATAAAATGCGTCAGTTAAAAATTGTAAAACAAATTACGAATAGAGAAAGTGAATCTTTGGAAAAATACTTCCAGGAAATCGGTAAAGTTGAACTGATTACGCCAGAGATGGAAGTCGAGCTTGCGAAACGAATTAAAGAAGGCGATCAGATAGCGCTTGAAAAGCTCACAAAAGCGAATTTGCGATTTGTTGTGTCTGTTGCAAAGCAGTATCAGAACAGTGGCCTATCGCTGGGTGATTTGATCAATGAAGGAAACGTAGGCCTCATTAAAGCAGCGAAAAGATTTGATGAGACGCGCGGCTTCAAATTCATATCATACGCAGTGTGGTGGATAAGACAATCAATTATGCAGGCTTTGGCTGAGCAGTCCAGGATTGTTCGCATTCCCCTGAACCGTGTAGGCTCTCTAAACAAGATTAATCGGACTTTTTCACAATTAGAACAAAAATATCAACGTGAAGCATCAAACCAGGAAGTGGCAGATGTATTGAATGTTTCAATTGAGGATGTGGATAAAGCTTTATATACAGGGGGTCGGCACGTCTCGATAAATGCACCCTTTGTTTCAGGTGAAGACAATAGCTTGCTAGATGTATTGGAGAATATGGAAGGAACACCTGATTCAGCATTGATGGCGGAGTCGCTTCGGGGACAAATTGAACGTGCGCTCGCAACATTGACAGAAAAGGAAAGAGACGTTATCGTTAATTATTTCGGACTCAGTGGTACTCAGGCAAAATCTCTTGAAGATATCGCAGATCAATTTCATCTTACAAGGGAAAGAGTTCGTCAGCTCAAAGAGCAGGCGCTCCGCCGATTAAGGAATACGTCGCGAAGCAAGTCATTGAAGTTGTTTCTGGGTTAAATCTTGATGTAGTTAAACCACAACCTTTACTGTGGACCAGTGTATGCTGCAAAGATTTCTCATTTAGTGACGTGAAATACGAAGCGTTGATAGGTCTATACCACAGAGGCAATGACTACCTGTTTTCGAACTGGGGCAAGTGGTGTGAGCGAAATGTCAAAGGGTTTACGAGGTTGGGTTTACTTCCAACTGTTCACAGTAGAACGCTCGTCCAAGTCGGCCTTTATCCTTTAACAGGACCTTCCTATTGATACAAAAAGTCTGGCTAAACCTGTTTATATTTAATGGAATGAAGGAAAGCCATGCACGAACAACTTATTAAGGGCATTCGGGAGAAAATAACCTTGACGGAAGAAGGTGAGACTCAAGTGAAGAAGTTCTTTATTCCAAAAAAGTTGAGAAAGAGGCAATATCTGCTCAACGCGGGGGACGTATGTCACCACATCGCATTCGTGGAAAAGGGACTGATGCGTTCCTTCAGCGTGGACGAAGGAGGCTATGAACATGTGATGCAATTTGCGATGGAGGGATGGTGGATTTCAGATATGGCCAGTTTCCTGAGCCAGGAGGAAGCGACCTATAATATTGAAGCCTTGGAAGAGGCAGAGCTGCTTCTTTTGACCAAATCTGCAATGGATGAAATGATTGACAGTATCCCAGGTATGGAGCGTTATTTCCGGTTACTTATGCAAAACAGCATTATTGCGCTCCAGAGAAGAATTCGTGTCGTGCAGACCTACTCTGCAGAAGAGGTGTACCTCAAATTAATGGAAGTACAACCTGAAATTATCAGCCGGGCACCGCAACAACATGTAGCCTCTTATTTAGGTATAACACCGGAGACGCTGAGCCGCATTCGCAAACAGGTATCAACCAGAAGATAACGAGTGCTGACATAGTTATCGTTTGATGGCTAATTTCCGGATCATTGCATCATTCAGATTTTCGGCATATACGCCGTAGGCATCAACCAGTACACCCTTGACTCCATCGGTGGATGAAATAGCGAAGACGATGCTGTTGTCGTCTACGTTGGACATCCCTTCGAACCGGTAAAACTCATCAATCGTAAATTGCTCCGGCTGCCATTGCAGTTTTAAGGAAGGACATTCAATGCAAGTGGGCTGAATATTGAAATCTTCCGTGTAGCCTCTTGCTTTTAAATCATTCGTTGCTTCGGATAAGCTTCTGTAGGTTTTCATATCATTCAGTTAATTGTTGAAATCAGGTTGCCCTCATTTATAGTTTGAGAAGGTACTGCAATATCATGAAACAAAGCGGGGATTCTCTTGATCTGCATCAAGTCCTTTCTTATTTCATGTCAATGTCTTCCGCATGGCGCTGCCATAACTTTGTTACATCAAACAAGACGAATGATGAAAACGCCAACAACAGTCGCGATTATAGGAGCTACAGGAAGCATGGGCGCAGCTATTGCAAAAGGTCTTTCCAAAAATGGCCGTTATCGACTGCTCCTCATGTCTCAAGAACAAGACGAGCTCGTTGATTTGAAAGTAGAGCTGGAGAAATCCAATTCCGATGCAGAAGTCGATGCATTAAGCTGTGCAAAGGAAGCATCCTGGGAAGCCGACATCATCATAATGGCAACTCCTTACGAAGCGGAAAAGATAGTGGCCGACAAAATACGGGAAGTAGCAACCGGGAAAATTGTAATCAGTATCTCCAATCCGCTGAACAATGCCTATATGGATTCAGTCCCCCCACCGGATACCAGTGCTGCAGAAGAATTGCAAAAACTGCTGCCACATTCCAAGGTGGTGAAGACGTTCAATACAATTTTCGCCGCCGACTTCAACGCTCCACCTATTGGAAAAAACAGTCGATGTGTTTATCACCGGAAACAGCGGTGAGGCCGTCGAAGTGGTTTCAGAAGTGGTGAAAGCGGTCGGTTTCAATCCGATCATCGTAGGTGATTTAGCCGTGAGCAGAACTCTCGAGCGAATGCATTTACCCCTGGTTCAACTCACGATGAAATACAATTACAATTGGCTGGAGGGTTGGAAGATCCCGCACAAATGAATTATGTCAAAGTAAATGAGAAATATGAAAACATCAAGTAAATCTTATCTCGCGTTGATCGTACTAATCGTAATGTGCATTTTAATGATTGTTAAACTTTCAAAGGATGCCCGATCAACGCATCTGCAAAAAGAGCTGTGCGAAGTCAACATACTTGATCTAAATCAAGCGCCTTCTTATTCCATATCAATGCATGTGAGTGCAGGCTCCTGTAACTTTGAGCTATCAAACAAACGGATACTTTAGAATTTTATATAAACAAGACAACTATGAAAACAGCAACCGAATCAATCGCAACCAAATGGACGTTGGATCCTACGCACAGTGAACTGGTATTCAAAGTAAAGCACCTGATGATCACCAATGTGAAAGGCGAGTTCAGAAAATTCTCAGCTGAAATCGACGGCGATGATTTTACCAAGTCGCCGATTAGCGTAACCATCGACGCCGCTTCCATCTTCACTAACGAAGATCAACGGGATGGCCACTTAAAGAGCGCCGACTTCTTTGATGTGGAGAATTATCCGACCGTCACCTTTAAGAGTACTTCACTCAAACAGGTGGATGACGATGACTACACGCTGAAGGGTATTTTAACGATCAGGGACGTGAGCAAAGAAATAGAGCTCGACGTGGAGTTTGGTGGTGTGAACAAAGATCCATGGGGAAATGAAAAGGCTGGCTTCTCCATCAAAGGAAAAATAAACCGGAAAGACTTTGGACTGAATTGGAATGCAGCCCTCGAAACGGGAGGGGTACTGGTGAGTGAGGAAGTTAAGATCACCGCTGAGGTGCAGTTTGTCAAGCGGGCTTGATGAGAACTGAGTTAACGATTAAAGAAAAATAAATATAAAAAGATAATGAAAACACTGGAAAACAAAATAGCCATCATTACCGGAGCAGGCTCCGGAATTGGTCGCGCAACAGCACTTCTTTTTGCAAGGGAAGGCGCTAAAGTTATTGTGTCCGATATCAACAAGGATAACGGCACGGCAGTAGTAAATGAAATTGAGAAAGCAGGGGGAGAGGCACACTTCATCCAGTCTGACTCCTCCAAAGCGGAAGACCATAAGGTGCTTGTTGAGCGGACCTTGAAACAATATGGTGCGCTGGATATTGCTGTAAACAATGCCGGTATTGCAGGACCGATTGGCCCAACGGGAGAATACCCGCTAGATGGATGGCAAAAAGTTATCGACATCAACTTATCAGGCGTGTTCTACGGACTCCGCTATCAGATTCCCGCCATGCTTGCAAAGGGAGGAGCCATCGTTAATATTGCCTCGATCCTCGGACAGGCTGGTACAAAGGGATCACCCGCCTACGTTGCAGCAAAGCACGGAGTAGTGGGCTTAACTAAAGCTGCCGCACTAGAGTATGCTGACAAAAATATTCGGGTGAATGCTGTCGGGCCAGGGTATATTAAAACACCATTGGTGATAAACGCACTTGACAAACCCACACTTGATGCACTGGTTGGTCTACATCCCATCGGAAGACTGGGTGAGCCAGAAGAGATCGCAGAACTCATCTTGTGGTTGGCTTCGTCAAAGTCATCCTTTGCTACTGGTGGATATTATGCATTGGATGGCGGATATCTCGCTCAGTAGAACTTTATCAGTCGATAATCGCCTCGGAAATTCCGGGGTAATTGTCGCTCATCATCATCAAGCATTTGTTTAGTTTACGGTAACATTAAGAAATCTAAATCTTGCACGATATGGAAACCTCGTATAAAATTCCCGCGCAAACGCGTATCGGTCACGTTCACTTAAAGGTGGCTGATTTAAACCGGGCGTTAGCATTTTATTGCGATTTGCTCGGCTTCGAGTTAATTACAACCTATGGCGAGCAGGCAGCTTTCATTTCTGCCGGAGGGTACCATCACCATATTGGCCTGAACACCTGGCACAGTGAGGGTGCTCCGCCTGCATCACGCGAGGGCGTTGGGTTGTATCACACCGCAATCTTGTACCCGACACGGAAAGACCTTGCCGTAATTCTCGATCGGTTAAGAAAAAATCGTTACCCGCTTACTGGTGCCTCTGATCATGGCGTTTCAGAAGCTTTGTATCTGGATGACCCCGATGGTAATGGAGTTGAATTGTACTACGACAGACCAAAGGAACATTGGCCAAGGCGTTCAGACGGTTCCATTGATATGTATACGCGGCCGCTGAACCTTGATGATCTATTGAAAGAACTGAATAAATAATGATGGCTAACATAGCAATCATCTCTGGCAGCATTCGGTGACGATTCCCAACTCCACAGTATGGTTTTTCCTATCTGTCTGGGGAAGGAAGATTACGGTCAAAGATGTCATCATGATGGGAGCCGGTTTGATTTGCGCATCTGATAGCGCAAAGCAATGGCAAAAGAATTTAATAATAAGAAATTAATGACTATGGCAAAGATATCATCAAGTATAAAGAGTGATCGCTACAAGGTTGAGATCACGTCACCTACAGGAAATTTGGTCATCGCCGATGAGCCGGTGGCGCAAGGAGGAAAGGATTTGGGCTTTTCACCAAAGGAACTTTTGGCTTCTGCCCTGGCAGCATGCACAAGTGCAACCGTTAAGATGTATGCAGATCGTAACAAAATCGATCTTCAGGAAGTTAAGATAGAGATTGATCTGGAAGGTGTGGACGCATCGAACAAAACGATAATCAACCGTAAAATACAATTCATCGGAAACCTGGACGAAGTTCAACGCAAAAAATTGTTGAAGGTGGCAAATGCATGTCCGGTGCATAAAATTCTGACGAACACAGTCGAGATCAATACCGCAATAATGTAAAATGGAAGGACCGCAATTGAGGTTACATGGAAAACTGTCCAAGTTAGCCTGTCACGAAACCATATTATGCATCGTAAAAGAACAAACATTCGATGACTGGCTTGTGTAAGACCTTAATGATATCCTTCTGTCAGATGTCATTAGTCTGCCTACGTTCCAGCCTTTTTCTTCTCAGGCTTCCTTTTTGAGCTCGCGGCCATTCCCGCAGGTTGGACATCCTTCAATTGTTCCCTGCCTGAGTCGTATCCCGTCAATGTGTTCGATCATAAAGTCCTGAATCACCCAGTACCTGGCCTGGTGATTGTTTACATCGATCTGCTTGTCTCTAAATAGTGTTCTGATTTGATGATCATATTCTTGGTGTCCCCAACAGACCGGACAGATTCCCTCGGGAGTTGACTTTTTGGTCTTTTCTTCTGGCTGTCTAAAGAAATCGACTAATTGTTCAATCATATCCATTGCTAAGAATATAGATTCTAAATTTGTGAAATTGTTCTATGTAATTTGTTGGTTGTTTCTTTGATTGCGCCAATGAGCATCATTCCTTCTTTGTCCCTTTTGTTGCGTAACGCGTGTAAAGTATGAAAGGGAAAAATATAAAAATCACCGACCTTACCGGTGTAAACTTGGTCACCTATCGTAAACTCAAGGCACGCTTGTACTACGGTAGGCATACTCTGTTTTATCGAGATCCCTACGGTGTGGATAGTCTGCACCAGGATCGACACGTACCAGTTTAGCAGTGTCATTGTTTAAATCGGCCAGCGGCTTTCCATGAAAGCTCCTCGCTTTTCCCTCAACCCATTTTATAGAACCGATATCAAGCTTGCTGCCCATCGCTTCACCTATTGTTCGAATATGATTGAAGATTCAACATTCATAATGGCAAGTGCCTGAAAGCTATTTTTCGCGGTTAGGCTGTGGGTGATCCCCGCAGGGATAACAATCACATCGCCCTGAGTCAGATTTAGTTCCTTGCCATTTATAGATAATGCTGCTGACCCACGGAGAGCAACAACAACAACTTCTTGGGTGCTGTGATGCTCAGGCATGTGGATGCCCATTTCACCGGTCACTCTTAAGACCTTGAGCGATTTTCCCTCCCGGTGTGTCTCAAGTTGAGGTTTTTTCATTGTTTCCATTGTACTCACATTTTTAAGTTCAAACAGAAAGTTCTTTCTCACGCTGACGAAATCCTTTGTTAAAAAGGAGCGTTTGTTTTACCTATGCAAATATAACAATGATCGGATTAATAAAGGATGTTTTTATCCGATATTATAATTAACGTTTCCAAATGCCATGACAGTTTTTTTAACGAGCCGATCATGATCATCTGGGTTTGAAGTATTGCTCTTTATGAAATAGCTTTACCTACGGCCTTTCTAATTTCGTCAACCACTTTAAATGCCTTTTCTTCGGAAATATCCCAAACCACAACGCTGGCGCTTTGCGAGGCGAAAAGTCTTGCTGTTGCTCTCGAATATCGGAAGCTGCAAGTTTCCGCCGTAAAACCTTAGTGTTCAGGATCAGGTACATTTTGATTGTTACTTCCAATATTGCTTTACAAATACAATTTCACTGTAGTTATTTTTTTCATTCGAAGTTTTATACCAAACTTCACGCAACCCTTTTCCTTTTCTCACTTCTCCTTCATGATTATTACCGGTATTGTAAAACAAGAAGATCCTGCCCTTCGGATAACGAGGATCATACACGTCAACGACAGGTGCTGGATTTCCGGCCTGTAATGCATCGTAGTCCACGACCATTTGTAAAGAACCCCAGGTTTTTCCGCCATCATTGCTTCGCTTAGAGACGATATTGATATCGCCAAAATCGCCCGCATCGTTTACACGGCCTTCACAGAACGCAAGCAAACTGCCATCGGGTAAGCTGATTATTGCCGGAATGCGGTAAACTTTATTGCCTTTCAGTACCCGATACGAAAACCTTAACGCTTTCTTGCGATAAAACCACCGTAGATGAATAAGCCAGCGCAATTCCGATAATGACGAATTTTTTCATTGAATTTTTATTGCATGGTTAACCGTACCTATAGTCTCACTTTGATTAAAATCCTGCGAGTCTAATTCTCCAATTATTTCTGCAATCAACCCGGTCCAGCCGGTTTGGTGTGAAGCGCCTACTCCCCTGCAATCGTCGCCATGGAAACATTCATAAAACAACACCAGATCTTTAAAATGTTTATCATGGTTGAACAAATCATTGTGGCCATTTACGCGCCGTTTTCCTTCGGGACTTGTTACAAAAATAGAGGCCAGCCGTTTCCGCAATTCATTCGCGACAGTTTTAAGATTTACCATATTTCCTGAATGAGACGGTAACTCAACCTGTAATTCATCCTTAAAATATTTATGATACTTTTCAAATGCCAGGATGATCAGGTAATTCATCGGCATCCAAATGGGTCCACGCCAGTTAGAATTTCCGCCAAATAAATCGGAATTAGACTCCCCCGGTTGGTAATTGAGACCAAATGTTCTTCCACCAATAGAGATCGTGTAGGGGTTTCGATGAATTTTTGAAAGTGATCGGATACCGCCAGGAGATAAAAATTCATTTTCATCAAGCAAGGCGCTTAGAATCTTTTTTAATCTTTTATAAGGCACAAGTGAGAGTAGTATTCCACTTTTTTCATCTATATCCTCTATAACCTGATATTGATTATTTTTTTGCCGGTACCGTACAAACCATTTCAATCGGCGATGAAAGTCCGGCACTTTTCTTAGCAAATCTTTATCAATAATATGAACGGCGAACAAAGTAACTACACCAACAAGCGAACGGACCTTTACTGGAATGCATTTACCTTCAGGCATTTTTAGCATGTCATAAAAAAAGCCCTCTTCTTCATCCCATAATCCCTGATAATCTTCTCCAATACGATTTAATGAACTCGCGATATAGATAAAATGCTCAAAGAATTTTGTCGCCATATCTTCGTAGGCGCTATTGTTTTGAGCCAATTCAAGTGCTATTTCCATCATATTGAGGCAATACATTCCCATCCAGGCGGTACCATCGGCCTGCTCTAAAATTCCGCCACCGGGTACCCTATTCCTGTCAAATACACCAATATTATCCAGTCCCAGAAAACCAGCCTCAAAAACATTATTATTCAACCTATCCTTACGGTTAACCCACCATGTAAAATTGATCAGCAATTTTTGAAATGTTCTCTCCAAAAAAACAGTGTCACCAATACCCGTACGTTCCATATCGATTTTGTAGACCTGCATACAGGCCCATGCATGTACAGGGGGATTTACATCACTAAATGACCATTCATAGGCTGGTAGCTTACCATAGGGATCCATATACCATTCCCTTAATAATAATATCAATTGATCCTTTGCAAACTGAGCATCCAACATAACCAACGGAATGCAGTGAAAAGCGAGATCCCAGGTTGCATACCATGGATATTCCCATTTATCAGGTACGGAAAGAATATCTCTATTATTTAGCGTTTGCCATTCACTATTACGTCCATGTTTTCTTTGCGCGGGTGGGGGAGGCCCGTTCTGATCACCATTTAACCATTTCGGAATATCGATATTGTAAAATTGTTTGTTCCATAGCATACCGGCAAAAGCCTGCCGCTGTATATTCACTAAGTCATTGTTCTTTGATTGGATAAGATCGTCATAAAAGTCATCGGATTCCTTTATTCGTTTGCAAAACACCTCATCAAATTCCTTTGACAAGGGGTCCTGGAGTGGGTTTTTGCTAAGGCGCATTTTTAAAGTAGAAGAACCTTCGGGTTCTATATTGAAAACAAACAATGGTGAACACTTTGTACCGCTTTTCTTATTGACGAATAATTTAAAATCATTTTTAAGTACGGCGTCATGAAATGCATCTTTTACAAAAGGGGTTTCGTTTGAAATATGATATAACTGTTCTGAATTTGTCTCGTTTTCTGTAAACAGAACAGTCGTGGCATTTTCAAAATAGAATGAATAATCGTCGACTTGAGGATAGATAATCTTTAATTCACTTCTGTCCTTGTGCTTTTCTATCCATTTGATGATCGGCTTTTTATTTGTTGATTCATGCGACCAAATATTACGCATCCACAAAGTTGGCAATATCGTAATAGGCGCAATATCGGCGGATCTGTTGTGGACAGAGATCCTGATACAGATGTCCTCATCGTCATTTTTGGCATATTCAATAAAAACATCAAAATATCTGTTATCGTCGAATATGGATGTATCACTTATTTCATATTCATTCTCATACTTCGTCCGATTTCTATTTGTTTGTTCAAGATCATAGTAAGGAAAAGCCATCTGCGGATACTTGTACAAATATTTCATGTACGAATGAGATGGTGTATTATCAAGGTAGTAATACAATTCTTTCACATCCTCCCCATGATTGCCATACATGGGTGTAAGTCCAAAAAGTCTTTCCTTTAATATTTTATCCTGACCATTCCATAGCGCAATAGCAAAACAAATACGTTGGGTCGAATCAGAAATGCCAGCTATACCATCTTCACCCCACCGGTAGGCTTTAGAACGTGACATATCATGGGTGATATGATTCCATACATCACCATTTGGGCTATAATCTTCTCTAACAGTAGCCCATTGCCTTTCGGACAAATAGGGGCCCCATTTCAACCAGTGTTTGATACCAGAGTAATTTTCTCTTAGCCGTTTTTGCTCTTCAGTGATGTTGTCCTCCATAATTCTTCTCCCTGAAAGAAATCAATTGGTCACCTCCAGGAATTTTCTCAATACATATTGCAATATCCCTCCATGCCGAAAGTATTCGATTTCGATTTTTGAATCCAACCGGGCTACTACTTTGAAGCCAATTTCGCGACCGTCTTTTTTTAATGCCGACACCAGGATATTTTTTAGTGGTCTTAAGCCCTCTTCAATTCCAGCTATTGTAAAGATTTCCTCTCCCGTAAGTCCTAATTTTTCCGCAGTATCTCCCTCTCGGTATTGAAGGGGTAAAACGCCCATTTGCACCAGATTACTCCGATGAATTCGCTCATAGCTTTCAGCCAATACCGCTTTAACTCCAAGTAAAAAAGTGCCCTTAGCAGCCCAGTCTCTTGACGAACCACTTCCGTACTCTTTTCCCGCCAATACTACCAATGGTATTCGGGCATCTCGGTATTTTATAGACGCGTCATAAATGGACATCTCTTTTCCAGTCGGCATATACACAGTATATCCTCCTTCTTTTCGAGCCAACGAATTTTTTATACGAACATTGGCAAAAGTACCTCGTTCCATCACTTCATCATTTCCCCTTCTGGAACCATAAGAATTAAAATTATCTTTTTTTACTCCTTGGCTTATTAAAAATTGACCTGCTGATGATAGCTCATTAAATTGTCCAGCGGGAGAAATATGATCGGTTGTAATACTATCCCCCAATACCAATAATGCTCTTGCGTTTTGAATGTCCTTTAAAGGGGCTGCATCATCGGAAATATTATGGAAAAAAGGGGCCTCTTTAATATAAGTAGAGCTTTTTTCCCATACATATAGCTTGTCCTTTGGAATCTCTAGATTTCTCCATATCTCATTACCAGCAAATATTTCAGAATAATTTCTAGCAAAATCTTCTGCTGAAAGTACTTCGCTCATTACCGTATTGATCTCTTCATCAGCTGGCCAGAGATCCTTCAAAAGTACAGGCTGCTGATTCGGATCAAAAGTTAATGGTTCATTGATAAGATCTATATCAATCCTTCCCGCAATCGCGTATGCGACTACGAGCATAGGCGACATCAGAAAATTCATTTTAACTTGTGGATGAATTCTCGCTTCAAAATTCCGGTTCCCGGAAAGGACGGAGGCCACAACCAAATCATACTCCTCCACGGCCTTAGCAATGAACGGCGGTAGCGGGCCGGAGTTTCCAATACATGAAGTACAGCCATATCCTACAACGTGAAATTGTAATGCAGCAAGATCATTTAGTAGATCTGCCTTTTTGAGGTAGTCGGTAACTACTTTTGAACCCGGAGCAAGCGATGTTTTTACCCAGGGTTTAATGCCTACACCGCGCTCTCGCGCTCTTCTGGCGACTAGACCTGCACCAATCATTACAAATGGATTTGATGTATTGGTGCATGAAGTAATGGCTGCAATGGCAACGGCACCATCCGCAACGATAAATTTTTCATCTCCTATGCTTACCCACACCGATTTCATACCGTCAACCACTTTTTCTTCAATTTTTGTTTCAGGTGGCATTGGTGGTGATGATTGAATTGGCTGACCTCCACCTTCTGTAAACCAACGCGTCAGTTGATCGGTGGGCTGGTTATATTTTCTGCCAAAGGATTCCTGTAAAAGGTCCACAAATTTTGATTTTAGATTCTTCAAGAGAATTTTATCCTGGGGTCGCTTGGGACCTGCTACCGTTGGCTCTATGCTGGTTAGGTCAAGTTCTATTGTGTCGGTGTACGTTATGTTTTCGGAGCCGGTTCGCCATAGCATATTGGTCTTGCAATACGCCTCGACTAACTTAATATGCTCTGCGGAACGATTACTTTTACGCATGTATTCAAGGGTCTTATCATCAATCGGAAAATACGTAACTGTGCAGCCGAATTCAGGTGACATATTGCCGATGGTCGCGCGATCGGGTACAGAGAGATTATCAAGTCCTGGTCCAAAAACTTCTACGAATTTTCCGACTACACTGGATTTTCTTAAAAGTTCCGCAATTGTCAACACCAAATCTGTAGCGTTGGAACCGAGTGGTAGTTTGCCATTTAATTTTAATCCAATTACTTCAGGCACAATAAAATAAATAGGCTGTCCAAGGATAGCAGCCTCAGCTTCGATGCCGCCAACACCCCACGCCAATACGCCGATTCCATTTACCATCGGTGTGTGACTATCTGTACCTACCAATGTATCAGGAAATATTTCTCCATTCCTTTCAACCACACCTTTCGACAGGTACTCGAGATTGACCTGGTGACAAATGCCCATTCCAGGGGGAACCACGCTGAAGTTATTAAATGATTGTTGTGCCCACTTTAAAAATCGATAACGTTCTTGATTACGCTCATATTCTTTGTTCATGTTACGGGCGTAGGCGTAATCTGTTCCAAAATAATCCACCTGAACCGAGTGATCAATAATCAGGTCCACTGGTATCAATGGATTTATATCGTCGGGATTTCTTCCTTTTCTCGCAGCTTCGGCGCGTAAGGAGGCAATGTCTACAACCGCGGGAACCCCGGTGAAATCTTGCATCAATACACGCGATGGTTTAAACGGAATATCTTTATCTGATCCTGCTGGTTTCCACTGAAGAATAGTTTCAATGTTTTCCAAGGTGACAGAAAAATCATCGTAATTACGGAGTGCATTCTCCAGTAAAATACGAATGGAAAAAGGTAACTTACTGACGCCATGTCCCAGCGTTTCAAGTTCTGCAAGGCTGTAATACGCGAGAAGGCCATGATCTGTTTTTAAGAATTTCTTTACCCGATAAGGATTATTAGACATGGTAGTATTGTTTAATTACTTGTATGTGATGTGACAAAATTGAAAATAAAAGAAGTGACACCGCGCCTCACAGCCTGAAGAAACATTCTTTATAAAGTCTGAATCTGTCGGATCATTTGATGGGTAAACCCCCACTCATTATCATACCAAGCCATAATTTTTACTAAATCATTATCAACGACTCGAGTCATTTGCAAGTCGACAATAGATGCAAAGGTGTTCTGGACAATGTCCGACGAAACCAACGGTTCATTTGAAACTGATAATACTAGTTTATACCGGCTGGTTTTTGATTCTTCAGATAAGATATTGTTAACTTCCCCGGCAGATGTATTCCTGCTAGCGACAAAAGTGATATCTGAAATAGAACCGACCTGCACTGGTGTACGAATGGAGATTCCATCAAACCTGCCATTTAATTGAGGCAAGGCTTTGGTTACGGCAATTGCTGCACCTGTCGAAGATGGAACCAGGTTAACTGCGGCAGCGCGCCCCATTCGTAGATCTCTTCGTGATGGGGCATCTACTAAAGATTGGGACGCCGTATACGCATGAACAGTATTTAAAATTGCTTTTTTAATACCTATTCTCCTGTCCATGATCTCTACGATCGGGCCAATGTTGTTGGTTGTACAGCTTGCACATGAAAATATCGATGTTTTTCCATCTTGTGTATTTACACCATGCACCACTGTTGGTGTGTTCGCGCTCTTGGAGGGACCAGATAACACCACGGTTTTGGCCCCGGCATGAATATGCTTTTCTGCGTCCTCCCGATTTGTAAAAAGTCCAGTACTTTCCACTACTATGTCGATATCGAGCTTCTTCCATGGAAGTTTTTGAGGGTCCTCTTCGGAATAGAATGCAATCTTCTTTTTTCTCACGAGCAAGCTTTTATCTTGAATGGTTACTTCATTTTCATATACTCCATAAGCACTGTCATACTTAAGCAAGTAGGCAGCATTTTCAATGCTCATTAAATCATTGATCGCGACAACTTCCAATTCAGGGATATCCAACATCACCTTCAATGCTGCTCTTCCTATTCTACCGAAACCGTTAATTGCTATTCTTTTCATTTCATTTTCTATTAAACCTTGTTTATCGTACAATTCAATTGTCACTTTTATTTTCCTGGGCTATTTTAATGGGAATAATCAATACCGGTTTCAAACTATTGCGCAATACATTTTTTGCTATACTTCCTAATAACAGTTTTTCAAACCCACGCCGGCTATGGGTACCCATAACGATTATATCAGCGTTCAATTCCGTTGCAGTCCTTACGATGATTTCGCCACACTCACCATTTTTTACCACAGTTTGTATAGACTCATCACCCAAAAGTTTTTTCAACTTATCGAGGTATTTATAGGAAGCTGTTTGTAACTGTTCATTAGTATCAGTTTGTATTATATCTATGTCACTAAGATTGTCAAAGCCTATGATCGGAGAATACTTGCGGGACGAATAATAAGTGACGTCAGCTACCACGTGCAACAAAATCGTTTGGGCCTTCATGGTCGTTGCTAGTTCGTAGCCAATTTCCGCAATTCTTGGTGCAGTTGGGCTATAGTCCAATGCAATTAATATGACTTTCATAATCCCAATTCAGGTGTTATCTGATAAATACTTTTTAAGAACGAGTGCCTCGTTGTGCTCTTCATCCTTCGCACCGTAAAGCAAAGTTACCGTCCCCTGTTTCGCCTGTTCTTTCAATACTAAAGTTTGTTCTTTGTTTCTTTTGAGTTCCATAAGATAACGTCTCATGAATGGTTTCCACTTATTTGGATCATGATCAAACCATTTTCGGAGCTCTGTACTGGGTGCAATATTTTTCAACCATATGTCAATCGCAGCTTTTTCTTTTGTCAGACCGCGTGGCCAGAGCCTATCCACAAGAACGCGTATGCCATCTTCTCTACATGGTTTCTCATATACTCGTTTGATTTTGATTTTCATTTTGTGAATTTATATCGTATTTCTTTTGAAATAGCCTCAAGAGATCATTCAAACCAAAGACTTAGCTTATGGGTTTTGAAAGAGGCAAACCTTTACTTTCGCCATTTTTCTCATTCTTTATATGTAAGGCAATGCGCCAGCCATCTCACCGACTATATTTATTCTAAAACTTCTCTTTGATGATTGACTCTATTTCTACACCGAGATTACCTAACTGCTGTTCTATACTCAGCATCATTGGATCTGGACCGCATAAATAAATCTTCTTATTGAAGTCCGCCAAATTACTCCTGAGAAATTCCTCTGTGATATGTCCATAAGCATACCCATCCGCTTTATCCCTTGACAAAATATTGATGAAATTATTCCTCAGTAATTCTTTAAATTCCCCTTCCAGTATGATATCATCTCTTGTTTTATTGGCGAAGATCAGTTTGTTGTTACCGATCTCATTCTTTGAGTCAAGGAATCGCAAGATCGAAATGAATGGTGTAACGCCTGCCCCACCTGCAATAAAGACACCCTCTCCTTCATAATGGATTGCTCCGAACACATCATGTAAAATTAATTCTTCCCCTATTTGAAGCTGCAAAAGTTGGTTCGTTACGCCATGGTGCGCAGGATACGTTTTAATTGCAAACTCGAGATAATCGTTCTCCGGTAGACACGTAAATGTAAAAGGTCTCCGTTTGTTTTTCCATTTGACTTTGTTGATAGAAATCTCTGTGGCCTGCCCAGGCGCAAAGCTGTACGTCGAAGGTTTTTCGGTTATAATTTTGAGAACGTCATGGGTGAGGTGGTCAATAGATTTTATTTTTACCGTGTTCATTATGTATAAAACATTAGTGCCAGGTCAACTAGTTGTGATCTGATAGTTGCTTCCCGTTATCTCTTTGATCGATAAGTTCATCAATCGCCTTACCTCTTCATCAGCAACGGCATCAAAATCAAGGTAAGATCCATTGATCGAATCCTTAGAAACAATATGAAGGAATACTACTGAATCGGCTTCTTCCGCAACTCCCTGAGCGGCGAAGTAGCTTGCGACGGGTGCGGCAACAATTATTTCGTTAGGTTGCTGTTTCCGAATCGCTCTTAAACAACTGAGAATTTCATCATTGGTTTGTAAGCAATCATCGACAAAAATTATTGTGCTGTTCTTAAACCCGGAGGAAATTGCGCTGTAGGCGTTGGGATATCTGGAGAACAGTTTTGATCTTATCGCTCGTGTCCGACGGGAAATGAAATCTTGGGATATATCCCGCTCCAGGCCGTCAGTTGTACAGTCAAAGCCGACTACGCCAATTGATTCTCTTGAATCATTTGGATCTTTGATCCTTTCACTGGGAATGAAGATCAACCCAGCGTTTAGTCTTTTGGCAACATGGTCTGCTATTGCCACTCCACCATTCGAAGTAGCTATGATGCAGCAATTCATATTTTTATAATTGCCGAGTCTAGAAATGAGCTGTCGAGCCGCATCATCTCTGTTGACAAAAAGAATTGAGCTTTGGTGTACCATACAAATAATATTTATTCTATTTACATGAGTATCAATAAAAATGACCAAATGACCGCGGTGTCAGTAAGGTTTACCTATTCAGCCATTCCACATTCCGAAAAAATTACGTAGTTGTAATTTCAATCTTTGATTCTTTTCTCTTTCAGCCTAGTAATTGTTGCTTCAGAACCAAGCCGCTTTTTGAAATTGCATCTTCCATTATGAATAGTAGTCACCTACAGCCTCAGTCTGGTACGTAACCCATAAATTTCAAATTGTCCACCAGGCCCCTTCCATGATACAATATCTCCAGCCCGCTTTCCGAACAATCCCGATTATTGAGAATACTGAATTCTATCTTTCCCGATAGTTGCCATCCTCGCCTTTGTCGAAGCAGATTTAATCTGGTCAATAAGCGTTCGATAATATTAAAAGCAATTCATTACGAAGGTACATTGCAGTATCTGTGCCAGATAACAATGTCTTTACGGCGAAGGAACCGAACTTATATAAGCGTTCGGTGGTTCGACAATACCCGGTGGGTAGAATCTCCTCAATGTAAAAGACTATAAAGAAACTGAATTTAAGCTAGCGCAAGAGTCAATATTGCAGTCCCCTCCTTGGTGCAGTCTTGAAACCGGGGTAACTCCTGAAAGATCAAGGTACCGTTACCATTCTTGATGGCGCCCCTCCATCTCGCTTTAGTCTTTCTCTTTGTGATAATAGTATGTTTTAATGATTCGATAATTATTGATTTTGAGACGTAGTACGGGACCATTTATAAAAACAGCTGGCATTCCGGCCTCCATTTAAGATTGAATAAATTCTAACTCTTATTTCCTTAAAATGGGGGTTGCATTTAAGAAAAAGAAATTAAAAGTGACAGACTCCGACGGCAATGGAATCCCGCCAACTAAGCCGTGAGGTCAAACGACAAGTGATGACCATGTTTAAAATGTTAAGGCTTCCGGCCGCCACTTTCTGGTTGTGTGATTCAGGCCAAAGATGTCAATATGTTCTTTTAACTCAACCTTCACATCATTTAATTTTTCAATTTGCTGGACAAGATCGGAAAGAACATTCATGTAGTTCATAAATGCGTCGTAGGGCGAGCTATACGGACTGAAATAATTACGTACAACTCCATCATCTTCGTTTTTTGTTGACATGTAGTAAAAATGATCGCTGCTTTGCAAATATCGCCAGGTGTTTAACAGGACCCGATTTCCAATATTTTTTATGGATCCTTCCATTTCGCTAAGTGTTCTGAAGGCGTCTTGTTGCATATCATTGCCCACCCATGCCGATAGGTCGCGTTCGTGGTCGGTCCATGAAATGTAGCTTGGGACCGTAAGTGTGTCGAGAGGTCGAATCAGTTCAATTGCCTCAGAAGGCGTTATCATACTAAAGCGTTTGTGCTGCGCTATCGCGGAAAGCACATCTTCCAAGAACTTAAGGATTCCGGTGGTAGCCTTTTGATGTTCGCCAAACGTAGCGTAATCCATGCCCAGGGTGATGAGGCTTTGCTCTTTTGGAACCTGCTCTAGCCA
Source organism: Cyclobacteriaceae bacterium (assembly GCA_036273935.1). Taxonomy (GTDB): domain Bacteria; phylum Bacteroidota; class Bacteroidia; order Cytophagales; family Cyclobacteriaceae; genus ZC4RG29. The sequence continues at coordinate 59,865 of DASUGQ010000228.1, forward strand.
CTCAATATATTTTTCAGCCGTTAGGTGCCTGTCTTCTTGTAAGAAGCGATAGGCAATAGCATCACTGAGCTCAGAATTCCTTAAAAAGATTCTTAGACCTCTTTCAGGATGCCGGTAGAGATGATTCTGGCGGCGTTCAGCTATCTTGTTGATACCATCGGTAAACGTCCCTTTAAATCCCAACGCCTCAACTTGGCGACCGATGTCATCGGAATAGATCAAGTCTGTGTTGCGAAACACCACAGGGCGTACACCGAAAAGTTCATCCATTTTTCTTGAATGCATATGCACTTGTTCGCCAAATTCCTCGTGACTGACCAAATAAGCCAGGGAATGGTAGTAAGTCTCACCTAAGAATTCGACTGATCCTGAAGTGGCCAACATACGGAAACTTTCAACTACATCAGGAGTGAACCTTTCAAATTGTTTTAAGGCGGCTCCCGAAATTGAAAATGTAACTCTTATTTGAGGGTATTTATTGATCAACTTCAATAGTAATAAATTAGTTGGCAAGTAACAGTTTTCAGCCACGCGTTGCATGATCTGTTCATTTGTGGCATCGTCGAAATAATCTCTCCCCGAACCAATGTCGAAAAAACTGAATTTACCCAGGCGTCTGGGTTGATGCACTTGAAAATATAAATTAAGAAATTGCTGCTCGGGTTTGAAGTTCATGATATATAGTGTTTACTTTTTTTGCTGCGTTGCGCCAGGTTAGTTGCTTCACTTGGCGTCTGCCTTCTTTCTTAAGAGTTTTAGTCAAACTCTTATAATTCAAAACTGTGGTAATGGCGTTAGCCAATTCACCCACATCCCAAGAATCAATTTTTATTGCATGGGGCATTACTTCGCCAACGCCGGATTGATTCGAGATTATCACCGGCACGCCTGCCTGGATGGCTTCCAGCGCGGCGATGCCGAACGGCTCTGATACGGAGGGCATAACATACAATTCACTGATAGCCCAAAGACGATCAACATCTGCCTCATTCAAAAAGCCAGCAAAATGAAAATGCGATGAAATTCTTAATTGCGCTGCCCGTTCTATCATCCTCGGAAGCAAATCGCCCGTGCCCGCCATCGCAAACTGAGCGTTCGGAAATTTTTCAAGCACTTTGGCCGCCGCATCAATAAAGTACTTAGGTCCTTTCTGATGTGTGATCCTCCCTAAAAATGTAACCACCTTTTTGCCAAAAGGTGATGCAGACATAGTGCTGCTATCTCTGTTCGTAAGCACACCATTATGTATTACGGTTATTTTGTCCTCCTGTATTCCATAACGGGTAACCAAAATATTTTTTGTCCGATGGCTTACGGCAATCACCCGGTTCGCGTGTTCCATTCCTTCGCGTTCTATTAGATATACGTGAGGATCTATGTTTTCACCTGCGCGGTCATATTCTGTGGCATGTATATGGACAACTAATGGTTTTTGGCTAACGTTTTTGGCGGCAATCCCCGCCGGAAACGTGACCCAATCGTGCGCATGAATCACATCAAATGAGCATCGCTTGGCAATTTCTCCGGCTACTTCTGCATATCGAATTACCTCTTCAGGCAAATTCGGTCCATACACTCCTGAAAACGAATAACGCAATCCGTTCCTTTCATGTCTAATTTCTAGTATAGTATCGTTGAAAGAATCACGACCGTCATTCTCGGCCGGATTTTCTGGGCAGTTAACCTCGAAGGGACTAGTGGGATACAATGAAAGTGGAGAAGAAATCGTTCGGGCAATAGACGTTTCCTGCCGTAAGCCATTTTGTGACTTAGATTTAACACGGTCTGGTTGATCGTTTTTTTTTCCTACTTTTATTGGAACTCCTACGTCACTGGCGTTGATAATAGTCGCATCTCCGGTCTCATCCCCACTTGCTTTGGGCATAACAAACAGGACTTGTGTTTTCTCTTTAGTTAACGATCGTATGAGGCCGAAACATGCAATGCCTAACCCCCCGGAAATATGTGGCGGGAATTCCCAGCCAAACATTAAGACTTTCATATGCGATGTGTTTAGTTCCTCCTCAAACTTTTTCTCAAATACCAATAGCCCTTTGCTGTAATTCAATCAGGTTAACAGCAGTTGATAATCGCCAACACCAATTGGAATGTTTTCATATACAGTTAATTTTTTACGAACGTGGCTTGCAGTATCTGTGCCAAAATAAAGCACCAGTCGAGGGACTAGGCTATCCACCCATCACTTTTCTGCGGAGAGAAATTACCCGATGGGTAAATCCTACTCCCATTGCTGTCATCAGGACGTTTTTAGCTTTGTGTACTTATGAAAAGTATGAAATTGAATCTAACTTAATGAACGTCTGACCGAATTATAGTGCCTTTTATGAACGGTCCAAAATTACATGGGAAGAGGACAATGTGTCTCCAAGGCCTCTCGTGTAAATCACACATTCTCACCGGTCGGCGAAAAGGAAATTAATTAAAGTAGTGGCGAGGACATTGTCACTCTTTATTAGGAGAGCATCGATTGAAGAGGGTAAGACAAAAGTATAAATGCAATGCAGCATGCAGACTCGCGGATCAAAAAGAACCTTAAAGTAAATGTTCACATTGTTGCCACCACTTCGGGAAGGAGGCAACTCCGTGACAAAATCAAAAAATATAAGTCCTAAACTACACTGGGAAGAAAGATACCACCTGAACAGATTCTCTCCATAGAGTTAAGGAATATTCTTTTTAATCAGACCAATTTCAGTTAGTTATAATGGTATGCATTTTGGATGGAATCGGTAAAACGTATTGTTACGTCATCGCCAGGAAATTTAAGAATATCTATATGACATTGATTGTATTCACACTTGTGAATACGCGTAGAGCAAGGCTGTTAATGAATGCTGCGGTATGTCATTTCATCAATTTTGATAAAGATAGAGTCAATTTTTAACCAACAACAAGTGGCATGGAAAACAATCAGCTGTATCCGAAAGCAACGAGGGAAATTGCCGAAAAAAAAGCAGCGCTCGCTCCTGACAGCATTGAGGCTTGGCGCAATTTCAGCAAAATAGTTTTCAAAGATGGGGTACTTCCAGAGAAGACGAAACACTTATTGCCGTGGCAGTGGCTCATGTTACGGCAATGTCCGTATTGCATTCGTAGCCATACCGCCCAAGCCATTAAAAAAGGGGCCGACAAAGAAGAGATTATGGAGGCTATTTGGGTGGCCACTGAAATGCGAGCAGGCGCGGCGTATGCGCACGCCTCCATTGCGATAGATGAAATGGAGAATGCTAAATAGGCAAGTGATTGAGGCGCCGATTTGATTAATGTTTAACGCTCTCCATTTAATCTTTTCAATTGTTTGTATAAAGATTATAAAATCACGATAGACATCTGAGTTGACACAAAAAAATAAACATCGAAAGGACAAACAGACGTAATTGTAATATGACGCAAAATAAAATTAAAAGTATTCAAGATTTTGGTCAGAGTATTTGGCTTGATTTCTTTGACCGGAAAATAGTCTCCTCAGGAGCCCTGGAAAGGATGATTGATAACGATGGTGTCACTGGAGTTACTTCCAACCCTTCTATTTTTGAAAAGGCAATCAATGATAGTACAGATTATGATGAAGATATCGCATCACTCGCCAAACAAAAAATGAGTAACGACGATATTTTCCTTGCTCTTGCTGTTAAAGATGTAAAACGTGTCGCCGATTTGTTTAAACCGGTGTATGAGAAAACCAACGGGAATGACGGTTTTGTAAGCCTTGAGGTTTCGCCTCATCTTGCGCATGATACTGAATGTACAATTAAGCAGGTAAGGGAATTATGGAAAGCTGTTAACCGCAAAAACGCAATGATCAAAGTTCCCGGAACAGCAGAAGGCCTTGCTGCCATTCGTAAATGTGTCAGTGAAGGAATTAATATTAATATAACACTCCTTTTTGGTTTGCCCCGCTACGAGGAAGTAGTCAATGCCTATATACTTGGCCTGGAAGACAGAGTTAATGCTAATCGGCCTATTGACCACGTGACGTCCGTGGCCAGTTTTTTCCTAAGCCGTATTGATGTTATGATCGATCCTATCTTAGCTAACAAAGGATTAACCAATCTAAAAGGAAAAGTCGCTATTGCCTCCGCGAAAAAAGCTTATCAAATATACCGTGAAATATTTAATGGCGAGAGATTCAAAAAGCTGAAGTCAAAGGGAGCGAAACTCCAGAGACTTTTGTGGGCCAGCACCAGCAGCAAAGATCCTTCGTTCAGTGATGTGAAATATGTAGAGCCTTTAATCGGCAAAGAAACCATCAATACTATTACGATGGGAACCCTTGAGGCTTTCCGCGATCACGGACAAGCCTCAAACCGTTTGGAGGATAATATGGACAAGGCAGCCGTTGTGCTTAGAGCGTTGAAAGAAAATGCAATTAATATTGATGCTATTACGCAGTTGCTCGAAGACGAGGGTGTTGAAAAGTTCGATAGATCATACGACAACCTTTTGAAAGTTATAGATGGGCAAAAAAAGACGTTAAAAACAATGTGAGGATGCCTGGACCAAAAGAGTCTTTTTTGGATAAGACGGGGTGTTCCAATCTGCCAAGCAAATGAAAAATTTATGCTCATGTCAGCATTATCGGTGGCTTAAAGCAAGGTCTCTCCCTTGACAGCATATGAGTTATAATAACGCATGATTTTGCCGGTTGTTTTGGTGAAAGAGTTAATTGTACGTTGTTTGACTGCCGAGATTATCAAATAAATAATGACTGACAGCAGCAGGAAAGGAGCAGTATTGCTAGTACCACTAAGATCGCTGTCCCCGTTCTTGACACACGCTGAAGCTCGTCCGGAGTTGCCTCAAAATCCTCGGACGACCGCTGTTCTTGTTCCGCTATTACTTTGCACACTAAACCTTAAGGTTATCTTTACAAATGAAAATCTCCTGCGGATTCGGGCTGATAGACAATCTTGTCAACCCTGAATCTTCCGGTGCCTTGTGACATTTTCCAAGACGCCACATCGCCGACTCTGCGGCCAAGAAGCGCCGCACCGATAGGGGAAAAAAGGGACACGTTTCGTCGGCGGCTGTCTGCATCTTGCGGATAAGTAACAGTCATATTTATTTTTCTTCCGCTGGACAGATCAGTCAGTAGAACATGCGAGTTCATGGTGATGACGTCGCCGGAAATGTTCTCCGAAGGCAACAGTTGTGCGCCTTTTAACTCTCCTAGTATGCGGTCAACCAAGTCAGGTATTCTTGTCTTCAACGCGGCAAACTCGATAAGGCCAATAATTCGTTTGTAGTCATTGATTGTTACATACAAGCGTTTTTGATTCATCATTTCTTTTACTCTCCTTGATATTACAATAGATATTGTCATATGCACTATCCGTGCCAAATTGGTTGTCTCGTTAGAAGTATTCTTTAGTACCATTCTCCCGGTTGCATGAGTAAAATCATCCCGGTGTATCGAAAATCTCCGCTTAAACTGACCACAGTAGACAATGCGTTTATGATTTTTTGGTCGTCGTTGGGAATAAAATAAATAAGGATCGCCCATCTTGGAGACTATAAGCCTATGAATCGTAGCACATGAACTCTGACTAAACGGTTTGATCTATTCTGACTAATAGGATTCCTTGATCCAAGATAGGTCTACTTCAATGAGTGCTGGAACTTCTATAGTTGATCGAGCGCCTGAACTGTAGTGCTGGTTTTCACGCGCATTATCTATGACCTCACAATGGGGCTTCAACATCGAATTCGCGTAATAAATGGTTTCGATCCCGACCTCTTTGATTACACCCAAACACATCGCACAAGGCCGACGGCTTGTGTAGAGCATACTACCCTCTAGAGACAGCATGTTTAGATATTTGCTGGCGGCCCGCACAGCTTCTATTTCGGCATGGGCCGTTGGATCGCCGCTGTACAATGCCCTGTCCCAACCTTCACCGATTACCTCGTTATTCATGACGACTACACTACCAGCCGGAATCCTGTATCCACCTTCAAATGCCTGCTGACCGATGGCCATTGCCCGCGCGACAAAACTTGTATCCAGGCTGCTCAACCTTTTTTGATGGAGCATGACTCTTTTGTTTCGCTCCCTGGTGTGCTTTACCGATCGTTTAGCGGTGATTTCAGCATACAAAGCAAACCCAATCACTGAAGTCAATAGTACGAACCGCATGAAATGCATATCCTTAAGTATATGTTGTTAAGATCACTTTTTGATCCGGCTGGTTCAGGCGCTTTCTCGAGAGATCCTGCAAACGTATTTTGCGACGTTCGCTAGCGACAGAAGCCGGTGATATAGTGCCAGCGTTATCAACGTTGAAATTTGACTTGATCCATTCGCTTTGACTTGTTGCGCTGCCAGAGACGTTCAGTAGTTCAATGGCGGCTTTATCTGAAATGGAATTCAAATTCATATAAATCCTGTTGATCATGTCCTCGCTGGTGAAATGGATGAATATTGAAACCTCAGCGTGCTTTGCCACTGTTCGTGCTGCGCAATGAGTGATCGCGGGGGCTGTCACCACGATTCGTTTGGGCTGATGCCTTCGTATGGCTTCCAGTAAACCAACGATTTCATCGCTGGTTTGTACGACATCGCTAACCACAATGACGATTTTGTCTTGAAGTCCCGAATGAAGCGGACGTAGAACTCCTGGATACCTGGATAAGAGCTCCGAACGCAGCGCCCGGACTTTACGGTAAATATAATCTTGTGGAATATCCCGGTTTTCGTTTCCAGCTATTGTGTAGTCAAAGCCAACGACACCGATTGATCGGGATGAATCACAAGGGTCCTCGATCATTATGCTTGGAGTAAATATCAAATCGCTGCCTAGCTGATGCGATAAGGGGATCGCAATTGGCAGGGCTCCATTCGACGTTGCGATTACACAGCAGTCTTGATTCTCGTAAGCTTTAAATCTGGAAGACACCTTCCTGAAAGCGTGAGCCCTATTTAGAAACAAATATTTTCTTTGACCTATCATAAGTTTCATTTCCGTCTCCTTCGAGATTAACAATGTTAGTTTTTTAATTACGTTCTTAGACCTTTTTGATCGGGGGCTCTTAGAGACACCCTTTGATAATTACTTTTCCTGCGGGACATCTGTTGCTTGAGTGCTTCGCAGGTTCTCAGAATTGCCTCTTCGAATGAATGACTTTGCTTGCTTGCGAAGAGATCATATCCAGGGACGACCAATCTGATCTGACAGAACTTATTGTTCCTTGTGGCTGACCTGTCGAATCTTAAACTCATTTGAGCTTCTATGATCTGTTCGCTGTATTGGCCGAGCTTGTCCAGCTTTTCTTCAGCAAAATCAAGTAGTTTTTCATCTGGATAAAATGATAGTGTTTGAATGTCGATTTTCATGTTTCGTCTTTAGTTTGTGATAAATCCATTTGTTGATTACTTCCCTAGAGTGAATAATCACCGACCGCCTCCGGCTGATAGGTGACCTTAAGAATCTCAAACCATTTATTACCTTTTGGTGTGGCCCATGAGGTGACGTCACCGACTTGCTTACCGATTAACGCAGCGCCTATACGTGAAAATACGGAGACCTTTCTTTTAAGATTGTCGGCATCCTGAGGATACGTTATTGTGAGCTCAGCTTCTCTTTTACTTGCCATTTCCTGAAGAAATACCCGTGAGTTCATGGTGACAACGTTTCCTGGTATGCGCTCCTGTGGGACCATTTCAGCCTTAACTAGTTCTTTGTACAAATGCGCAGCAAATTCGGGCATCTTAGCTTTCAATGGAGCAGACTCCATTAAACGTATCAGACGGTGATAGTCATTGGTCGTTATTATCATTCTCTTCTTCATATCATTCATGGTCATAAAAAGACACCTGCTGTTATCCATGACGGGTAGCAACAGGTATTGCAAGGGCAAAGCCCCCAGACAAAATTTAAATCGTGGCTTCAGAGATTGGGTGGTTGTCTACTACGCTTATTCAGCGTGTTTACGTGAGCGAGACCGCAACATCTACCTTGGCGGTGCCTCCATCATAGAGCCTTGAAACCGGACATTTTGATTTTGTGATTGCTGCCAACTCCTGGAGTTTGTCGGCGCTTAGTCCCCGACAATCCACTTTGCAATCCAGCGCAATCTTGGTGATGCTCGGCCCAATGTCATCCTTGTCAAGGATAACAACAGCATTGGTCGCGATGCTCGCAGGAGTAAAACCTTCCTTAGACAAAAGCAAAGCGAGATACATGGAAAAGCAACCCGCATGTGCTGCTCCTATCAAATCTTCCGGACTGCAGCCATCGGCGTTTTCAAAGCGGGAAGCAAATGTATAAGGAACTTCGTTTTTGCTAAATACCATTTTGCCACTACCTTGCTTGATAGTGCCGTTCCATTGCGCCTTTGAATTTGCCGTTGCCATTATTGCTTGTTATTGATTTGTTTGATTTTAAATTATTGATAAAATAAAAATTGTTTGCCGCCTCTATTTATTGAGAAACGCTGAGTACATCCAAACTAATTTTTCTTGCGCAAGAATATAGTCGCTCATCAAGGCGTGTGTTCCTTCATCACCGGTTTCTGCAGATAACGAAAGAATTTCACGTTGAATAGATAAGACCACACGGAGCGAATTCAGAATGCCAGACACGGAATCAATTCCATCGCTTACCCGTTTGGTCTCGCTAATTTTTGAAACGCGAATGTAGTCCGTGAATCTGTGATAGGGAGAATAGCCCAACGTTAGGATCCTTTCCGCTAACTCGTCTATTTTCAGCAGCAGGTCGTTGTATAATTCTTCAAATTTGCCATGAAGTTCAAAGAACTTTTCTCCCCTGATATTCCAATGCGAACCTCTTGTATTTTGATAGAAAACAGAATAGTTTGCCAATAGTTCATTGAGTTTGTCAGCCAATTGAATGGTCTTGGTGGTGTTAAGTCCGATTGTGTTTACTGCTGTCATCTTATTATTGCGATTTTCTTTGTGTGTTGATTGATAGGTTGCATTATCCGTGCCAGATAACCTTATATTTTGTGCCGAAAATGAGCCCTTTATTAAATTAAGATGGTTCAATAATCCCCGGTGAGTAAAATCTCCCCAGCATGTTTAGAAAATCTATGCCTCGGTAAGATTTTCTCTTCCGCTCTTCGTATCTTTGAATTTTCAAGTGCTTAACGAATGGCTACTGCTAATGTAAAACTCAAGGAAAGGGTCAAGGAGTTAAGATGTCTTTACGACCTTTCGAAAATTGGGCTGGCGGCCGGCACGGATGTAAAGATGTTTTTGAATAAGACACTTTCTATACTTTCTAATGCCATGCAGTATCCTGACCGGGCGGAAGTCAGTATTTCAGAAGGTAAGATGAATTATGCAACAAAGGGGTTCGAAAAATGTAAGCGCTACATCTCATCTCGGATTGGTATTGGCAAGAACAAATACGGCACGCTTAAGGTCGGATATAGGCCTTCCTCAAGGAGGTCAGCCGCTAAGGATTTATTTCTTGCGGAAGAAAGGAAGTTGATCAAAGTGGTGGCGAGAGAGCTATCGCTGTTTATAAAGCGGGCGAAGGTGGAAGAAAATAACAAGAAATTAGAAATGCAACTCCAGCATTCTGAGCGACTTGCTTTTGTGGGTGAGTTGTCGGCGGGCATAGCACACGAATTGAATGAACCATTAGGCAGAATTCTTGGGTTCGCTCAGTTAGTCAAGAAAAATGGAGGTTTAAATGAGCAGCAGGACAATGATATGGATAGAATTGTGAAGGCATCTCTTTACACAAGGGAAATTATCAAGAAACTAATGATTTTCTCCAGACAGATGCCCAGACAGATTAATGCCGTAGACCTCAATGCCATTGTCTCGAACGCATTGTATTTTATTGACGTGCGTTATCAAAGCCGTGGTATTGAAATAGTTGAAAACCTTGATTCAAAATTACCTGTGATCGAGGCGGATTCAGTACAACTTAGCCAGGTGCTGGTAAACCTCATGACAAATGCAATACATTCCATGCCTAAAGGAGGGACGATATCGGTGACCACGCGGCGTAAGAATGGACGGGTAAGCCTGATTGTCAGTGACACCGGGAGCGGAATGACGAGTGACGTCAGGAAGAAAATTTTCGAGCCATTTTATACCACCAAACCCGTTGGTCAGGGAACTGGTTTGGGGCTTTCCGTAGTGCTCGGGATAGTAGAAGAACACAAAGGAATGATACACGTCAGTAGTATCCCTGGAAAAGGATCAAAATTTGAGATTGTATTGCCGTTGAGGCAAATCAGGAAGTGATATGAAGAAAAGACTGGATACGAATATCAATGTATTAGTGGTTGACGATTCGCCCGAAAGTGTGGAACTCATTAGACGTAATCTTCAATCTAAAGGCTATCAAATTTACACCGCTGGGAATGTACAGTCGGCCATTAAACTGTTGACATCCGTTCCCGTAGATCTGTTGATTACGGATTTGCAAATGCCGGGGGAGAATGGGATCCAATTGGTCCGTCACGCTTCAGAAAATTATAAAGGGATCGGAATTCTGGTTATAACAGGATTCCCCTCCATTCAAGGTGCCGTAGAATCGATCAAGATCGGCGCTGAAGAATATCTGGTGAAGACATTCACTGATGAAGAGTTATTTGCCGCCGTAGAAAGGGTGCTCGGCAAAACGAAAAGTAGCAAGATCGAACCGGACAAACTCCCCGCACAGAAGTTTGGCATCATCGGAGATTCTGATGGTATGAAGAGGGTTTTCAATACCATTCAAAAAGCAAAGTCGACAAATGCAACCGTGCTGATATATGGTGAAAGTGGAACTGGAAAGGAATTAGTAGCAAGGGCCCTGCACTATGCTGAGTCAGTTTCAGCCGCACCCTTTGTTCCGGTCAATTGTGGAGGGATTCCTGACTCCCTGTTGGAGAGTGAATTATTTGGCTACGTGAAGGGTGCCTTTACGGGGGCTACAGAAACACGAGCAGGTTTTTTCCAAACCGCGGATGGCGGAACGATATTCCTGGACGAAATCAGTAATACCAGCCTGGCTATGCAGGCGAAACTTTTGCGCGTGCTGCAGGAGAAAGAGTTCTACATGGTGGGATCAAAAAAGACCCTTAAAGTGAATGTACGTGTTATCGCTGCCACCAATGTTGATCTCATGCAACTCGTGAAGAAGGGACTGTTCCGCGAAGATTTATATTATCGATTGAATATCATAACGATAGATTTGCCGCCGCTTAGGGAACGACGAGATGATATACTCCAATTAATTTACTTCTTCCTCGCCAAATATGTTAAAGAGTTGGGCAAGCCTTCCATGAAGTTTACCCCAAAAGCTATCCAGGCGTTGAAAGAATATGGATGGCCCGGCAACGTCAGGGAACTCCAAAACCTCATTTATAGACTGGTCATCATGTCGGAGGACAGTACTATAGACATACCTGACCTCCCGGAATCATTTCGTTTTTCAGTGAGACGGACAAGGAGACTTGATCGGAAACTCGAAGACGTCGAACGCGAATACATTCAAGACGCATTATCCGCTAACCGGAATAATATATCACAAACGGCAATTAGTTTGGGAATCGACAGGAAGACCCTTCGCGATAAACTCAAAAAGTATAAGTCAAAAACCGGAGAGAAAAGTACCGCCTGAACAGTTTCTCGCCATTCACATGACACGGCCTCATCGCTAATCAAACCTATTCGATGATCATTGGTGGTATGCATTTTGGATTGAGTGCATAAAGCAGTTAATGCGCTACCCAAAGTCATGAAGCTCAACACCTCATGGGCGAATTAATATGAGAAACCTTGTAGTGACCATAAGAGAAGAATTTACCAGGGCTCTTGCGGAGAGCTTGTAGCTATTATTTCCGCGCCTATTTTGTAAAACGTACAAAAATTAGAAAATAACGGTATTTGATTCAGAAAAGAACACTTATTGGGAGTTCACCTTCGCAAAAAAATCTAAGGCCTAGCGATACCATGACATTCACTAATACTCACGAGGGAGAATCAAAATAATGAGGCGTTTTTTGGAAATCAACCTCGAGTATGAGATGAAAGACCAAGTTTATAAAAGATAAAGAACCATGAAGAATTGGCATAGTCGGGTTGTTTGGACTCATAATGGATTAACGTCACCATTTTTTTCAATAATAATAGCAACCTATAACAGGGCACAGCTTCTGAAAAGAGCGGTTGACTCTTTGCTTTCCCAAACCGAAGAAGATTGGGAAGCAATTATCGTAGATGATGGAAGTACCGACGATATATATTCAGAAATTTTACCTTATCTCAGGTCTTGCAAAAAAATAAAATATTTAAGAAAAGTTCACCGAGGCGAAGCCATGTCAAAAAATGAGGGCATATGGGTATCGAATGGCAAATATATTTCTTTTTTAGATTCTGATGACGAGTATCACCCGAGCCACCTTGAATCGAGGAAAAGTATTCTGATGCAGAATCCATCCCTTAACTTTCTATATGGTGGTGCAAAGATTGTCGGCAACCAATATGTTCCTGATAGATTTAACTATGCAAATAAAATCAACCTCAACAAGTGTGTCTTAGGTGGAACTTTCTTCATTGAAAGGAGTATTTTAATTTCTTTAAATGGATTCAGAGAAATGCCTGTTGGAACAGATGCTGATTTATTTGACCGTGCAAGGGATGCTCGAATCACGGTGATGAAGGTCGATATGAAGACTTATATTTATCATCATGAAACAGAAGATTCTATAACAAATAATTTGTGTGCGAGTGTATTGCTTTCGAAAGCCCAAGGTGAATAACCGGAAAGACAATTTTGAATCTTTTAAATCTTATCCAATTGGTACGCAAAATCTGTGAAAACCGCTGGCGGTTATAAGTAGATCTCGCACATTCTAATAATATCATCAAGCGCAAAAAACGGAAGGAACTTCAAGCGGGTTGCATTGTTCTAGAAAAGCATAAGTCAAAAACCGGAGAGAAAAGTACCACCTGAACAGTTTCTCGCCATTTACACGACACGGCCTCGTCACTAATCAAACCTATTTCGATGATTATTGATGGTATGCATTTTGGATTAAGTGCATAACGCAGTCAATGTGGTGTCCAAAGGCATGAAGTTCACGCACCTCATGGACGAATTAATATGAGAAAGCTTTGAGAAACTGCAAAAGAAGAATGTGCAACGCTTCATGCCGGGAATTTGTAACCTTTTGATTTGTCGATCCTCTAAATATTACAACTATAAATAAAAAGCATGAAAACAAAAACTAGCCTTTCATTAGCAGCGATCGTTTGCTTCGTAATGTTCGCCTTCGATTCAGTGTCGCAGCAAGGCCCTGTGCTATCGGATCCGGAGGTAGCACATGTAGCCGTGACAGCCAACCAAATCGACATCGATTTTGCAGAAATCGCAAAAACCAAATCGCGTAACGCGGACGTTCTTAAGTTTGCTGAGACGATGTCCAATGATCACAATGCAGTGATCGCGCAGGCAGTCGACTTGGCAACGAGATTGGGTGTAACACCCGTTGACAATGACGTAAGCAAACAATTATTGACGGATGCGGAAAAAACTAAAAAGAAATTAAAGGGTACACCAAATAAGGATTTCAACAAAGCATATATCGATAATGAAGTTGCTTATCACAAAGCGGTGATTTTAGCGGTTGAGGGACTTCTCATTCCTGAGACGGAAAACCCGGAACTTAAGGAACTCCTCAAAAACGTGGTTCCAGTATTGAAGGCTCATTTGGATCATGCCGAGATGGTTCAAAAAATATTTGCAGGTAAATAATCGTTGGTGTGTGATGTTGATAACAAGATATTCTGCGTTTGTGCTGGTTGCATGCATATTCATTGGAGGCTGCAATTCCTCGACCAATAACGAGTCGTTGGGAGGCGACGACAATGATCACCCTGATCTTGCCAAGGAAGAGCATGTGACCACCCCGGCAAGAAACGGTGAATCAGACTTAGCCCTGAGGAACACAGTTACTTTTCATACGATAGAAATTAAACAGATGAAGTTTCAACCAGATGAGCTTAGACTTCATAAAGGAGACACAGTACTTTGGATAAACAGGGATATCACAGACCACGATGTAACTGAAGAAACCAACAAAACGTGGACGTCTTCAAGGCTATCCGCTGGTAAGTCCTGGAGTAAGGTCGTCACAGAAAGTGCTGATTATTTTTGTTCCCTCCATCTTGTGATGAAGGGTAAGCTTATAGTAACGGAGTAAATAAATGGGTACTGATGGCATCGTTTTCACTTAATATCCACATTAAACTCTTTTGTTCACAATTGATATATGATAATAACGGGTTTGCTTACATTCTTGCGGCATTTTGAATTTCCAACGGATTACCATTCATCCTGTTTTCTCTTATTGTAATTCGGCGGAAAGACAGTATCCCCTGGGTAATAAAGTACCACCGAGTCAAAACTCACCACAACCACTCTCTCAATAGTGATCTAAATTGAGCCCCTGACCGGTTGTAAGAATGGTATGCCTTTTGGGTTAGAGACACCGGAGGTAATTATGTACACACAAGATTCAACTGAGAGTTTATTTTTGAATGAGTTACGCGGCCTTTGCATTAACTGTGCGAAAGCGGAGCATTGCTCGTATCGGAATGCTACAAATAAAATCGTTGTTCAGTGTGAGATGTTTCAACTGGCTGACGAAGCGGATGCTTTCGCGTCGGTTCTGCCTCCAAGAGGCCTTTGTACTAACTGTTGCAGAGCCGACTCATGTCAGTTGCCTGGCAGAAGCACGGGTATCTGGCATTGCGAAGAGTATGAGTAGATGGTACTTAAATGGTGCGAGGGGCATCCCTTTGCCAATATACATTAACAAAAAACTGAGAAAGAATGACCAATAAAACTATTTCAGGACACGAAGGATTTAGGGTTGACTACCTTTTGATAATTGTTATACTGCTGTATGGGTTAGGCGCAGTTCTGCACCTTGTGTCCTGACAAGACAGAGATACGGCTTAGTATCTTAATTCGAAATTACTTCAATTTGAAGGCCATCCAGGGACTTATCAATCATCATTTGACAAGCCAACCGGCTATTGGGAGAGGCGGAATCCATTTTGGCGAGTGTTGTGGCTTCGTTGCCGACTCGCTGTAATGGGTCGTTAGTATCATTGATAATGTGAATATGACAGGTGCCGCATCTTCCGGTTCCCTTGCATTCACCAAAACCGTCGATGTATAACTTATCATACAATAGCGCCATGAGATTTCGATACTCGGCCCGACGTGTCACGATACTATGTTTTTTGCCCCGGAGAAAGACCGTTATGCAAATGTCGGTTGACGAGTTACCTGATTCCGGCTTCAAAATTGAAAGATCTATTGATCCGATTCGTGGTTTGACATGATTCGCTAGGTTCGACGCGCCTGCGGTTAGAGGTCGTATCCACCCGTGCAGGAGAGACACTGATTTGCGTAGTTATCGTACTCATCATATGCTGCTGCAGGTTTTCCAAAAACAGTAATGATCCTATCGACGCGAATTTGAAGCTCAGAGTCCGTAACGATAAACAACCCCTTGCCGGTTATTTCCTTCAGCTCCATAATTTGCCCCTCGAATGACTCGACAGTACTATTATTATTGAAATAGAAAATTTTTCCCCGCGCACGTTTCGCGATTTCTTCTTCAATGATTTCTCGGTAAACATATTGAACGGGTGAATATGAATTGTCCATACGATGACGATTTAAGTCTTACAGCAGAACCCGTTTGGGTCGTTGTTACGCGACACAGTTTCCTTCCCGATAACAAAATCTCCGAAGTATTCATTCTCATTTCGCTCAATAAAGTATGATTTTAGAAATTGGCTCTTAAACATGGGTATGTTATTGTACCTGGAGTTCATTCATTCATGCAGACGAAGCGATTCGTGATAAAATGATCCTTCATCATTAATTCCCCAAAACGGTTTTTGATACCGACGAGTGGAGAACTTCGTTCCATCTGCGTCGAAACTCCCCGCTGACAATAACCAATAAAGCGTCTCATGTGGAAAATTCACGCTTTGTCAAGTGGTATGCATTTTGAATTGCACAGGTAAGGGAAGAGTATTCAGGTTTGAATCTGCAGTGGAAATGATGCGAAGGATGTTCAAGGTGGGAAAAAAGAAACCTAAGAACGGAAGATGGAAGGAATTTAACAAACATGCAGTGCTTGTCGCTGAAGGAATGCATAACAACGGTTTGAAGCACGGCATATGGCGGTACTATTATGATACCGGCGAGCTTGCGATCGAGGAGACCTACGTCAACGGTAGAATGCACGGAACCTACACCTCTTACCACTTAAACGGATCTATGATGAGCGAAGGCCAGTATGAGAACGATTGTCGGGAGGGGCACTTCAACATATATAATGAGCAGGGAGAACTCTTAAAGGTAATGCTTTTTGCAAATAATATATTAATAGGGGAGAATGGCCTATCGAGGGAATTATCTGCAAAAAACGAAACGACTTGAGTGTGTTGGAAATCATTTTCATCAGTAGCGCAAAAAATTTGATTGTATAAACTTGGCAAAAATAATGGACAAAAATGTCCGGTATTATTATTTGCATTATATATTTACAACGTCATTGATCACGCGACCAAAATTTAAGAAATGGACATACAGGCGACGGATACGGTAGGGAGCATTGTCAAGCAAGACATTCGTGC
>DASUGQ010000229.1:0-3920 GCA_036273935.1 Cyclobacteriaceae bacterium
CGCACTTAAGGAGGGATTCGAAACATATTTTATATCGGATGTCACGCGCCCTATTGATCTTGAGGGGTTCCAAAAGGCGACGTTTGATGTTTTAAGGCAGGGGGGAAAAGTGATTGTCGCGAGCCAGATCCTGGGCTGAATTGATTCAATTTGCGGCCAGACAAAATACAGCCGCGTTTTGCAATAGTTTTGAGGCATCTTTTATATTTGCACTTCCTTTTTTAGAAGGTAAAGCCCTTAAAACGGCAAATCAAGGATAATTATAAGCCAGGAGAGGTGGGTGAGTGGCTTAAACCAGCAGTTTGCTAAACTGCGGTACTGGGCAACCGGTACCGGGGGTTCGAATCCCCCCCTCTCCGCTGAAATTGATGGGAAGGTGATGAACTAACATCCCTATGTTTGATTTTGAAAAGTTAGAAGTATACCAGATTGCCAAAGCGTTGGTTGTTGACACGTTGAAGCATATCTATTCAAACAATCATCTTGACCCCTATATAAAGGAGGAGTGGAAGAAGGCCAGCATGGGTATTCTTCTTAATCTTTCCGAAGGTACTGGGCGGATGACTAATGCGGACAAGAAGCATTACATCACGATTGCCAGAAGTGCAGTGTTTGAATGTGTTGCAATCCTTGAAGTTCTAAGTCAGCTTGGGCATATTTCGTTGACCGAAGCACAGGGATATTATGAGCGGTATGAAAAGGTTTCCAAGATGCTTTTGGGGATGTTTCGTAGTCATGGAGAGTGAGTTATCAGTTAATGGTTATCTGTTATTGGTAAATCCACTGTTAACTATTGAGAAGTATGGCACTAGAGGGGAAGTTCGTAAGAGGGAGAAATACCTGAAGGCTGGTTCGGGAAAAGTGTATATAAAAAGATATTGGTCCGCTAGCTCAATTGGATAGAGCAACTGCCTTCTAAGCAGTAGGTTCCGTGTTCGAGTCCCGGGCGGATCACTTTAATGGCGTAGAATTAATTCCTGTTTCTGGGGAATTAATTCTTTTTAATCACAGTCCTCGTAAAAGTATTCCTCAAAAGTTTTATTGCTCTTTCTTGGCGACTTTAGAACAGCTATTACTGTGAATATGAGCATCATATGGCCTAGCAGGGCGAGTAAAACAAGGAGGCCGGTACTCAATTTCAGAACATCACCCAGTGTAATGATCAACACAATTAAAGTGGTAAGGGATATTAATAATTGATGCAGTTTCATGCTTTCCATTGTTGCAAGCATCAGGCCTATTTTTGAATAACTTTTTGTGTGGTGGTTATCATCTTCTATATTTGCACGTCTTTTAAGCGACCTGGATTATTGTAAAAGACAGGGAGCAAAGGCATCGGGGTGTAGCGCAGTCCGGTAGCGCACTTGGTTTGGGACCAAGGGGTCCCAGGTTCGAATCCTGGTACCCCGACTTTGACAAAATCAATTGTCGGCAAAACCCTCTAAATTGAATGTTTAGAGGGTTTTTATTTTTCGCACCCCTCCAAATTTTTCATCAAATACTAGTGTCGAGGTGAGCTAATAGGTGAATCATTACGTATAAAAAAAGACTCACCTGAAATGATGTTCATGACCACTTTTGAACTTCATTCAGACGGCTTGGACTCTTGCGTGAAGAACGGTTGACAAAGCAGTTCAAATCGAGTCAAACAAATTCAACCGTATGAAAAAGAGAACCACGTTCAGCACATCATTCTTGTTGAGAAACTCCCGCGAGAGTAACAGAGAGGCGCTTATCTATTGTCGCATCACCGTTGATACACAACGTTCAGAATTTTCGATCAAACGAAAGATCAGGAGAGATCTTTGGCTCAATGGCCAGGCAAAAGGCAATTGTGAAGAAGGCCGGTCTGTTAATGCCTATCTCAAGCAGGTAGAGTCTCAAATATTTCAACATTATCGTGAAAGGTTGGCGGAGCGAAAACAAGTGACGGCAGATGCTCTGAGAAAATTATACCTGGGTGTCAATGAAAACGAGGGACAAACACTCCTGAAATTAATCGAATATCATAACACAAAACTGAAACATACAGTCGAATGGGGCACGCTGAAGAACTACTTCACAACTCAACGCTATGTGAAGGAATTTCTCAAGGACCGCATGCGACGTTCCGATATTTATTTGTCTGAACTGAACTACAAGTTTATCGTCGATCTTGACTACTTCCTTCGTAAGTATGAGCCCCTTGATCATCATAAGCCAATGGGAAATAATACGGTCATGAAACATATTGAACGGCTAAAGAAAATGATCAATGTTGCCGTGAAGATGGAGTGGCTGAAAAGGGATCCTTTTGCACTTCATCAACAAAAATTTGACAAGGTCGAACGGGGATTTCTTACAAAAGAAGAGCTTGAGCTGATTGAGACAACAACTCTAAGTTTGCCCAGGCTGGAATGGGTTCGCGACCTGTTTGTCTTTAGCTGCTACACGGGACTTGCATATATTGATGTGATGCGGCTGGATCCCGCTTGCGTGTCTGTCGGTGCTGACAAGGAGTATTGGCTTGTTACTAACAGAAAGAAAACAAGTATCTCAGTCAAGGTACCGTTACTTCCAACTGCAATCAAAATAATTGAAAAGTATGAAGGCCATCCCAGGTGCGCGTCCGGGGACACACTGTTTCCCAATATCTCCAATCAGAAACTTAACAGTTACCTGAAGGAGATTGCGGCCCTATGCGGAATTGGAAAGAACCTGACCTTCCATTTGGCAAGACACACCTTTGCAACTACGGTCACCCTGACCAATGGCGTTCCAATTGAGTCGGTGAGCAGAATGTTGGGTCACACAAAAATTACCACGACGCAGATTTACGCTAAAGTTATCGAGCAGAAGTTAAGTGAGGACATGAGAATCCTGAGAGCGAAATTGTTCACACAATGACCGACGTCTCAACAGCGCATGGAACGAAACGGTAGCTGGGAATGGCTGATAATATCACGTGATTCTCACCGGAAAAGACATTCAATAATTAATTCTGTACTTTGAAGTCATCTGTACCGGAAATTATGGCTGCCGTCGATTCGTTACGTTAACACTGCTATCTTCAGAATTTTTGATTTGGGTCCGAAAAATACAAGCTCATTGTTTGGTGGTTTTTGCCGTCTTGATTTAATCCCGAATTTCAGGACTTAATTATTGCGGACTGGTTTTCAACTGCAAAGGGAACATTCGTGCCAAGAGAGGATGCTCAGTCTGGCTTCTGAAAAAATCAAAGCCCGTTAGCGTTGCTAACGGGCTCACCCTGCTTCCGTCCCGACATAAAAAATTGCGCAGCCTGATTGATCCTGTTTGAAAAATATTTCTGCTAAATCAATATCGCCATGCTGCTTAGCTGGGATGATACCCTCAGGTTGGAATCGGCAACTACGCCTTGGTTAAGTTCAAATCGCAGCTTCCCGTCAATGACCTTGAAATTGATGCAACTTCCACGCTGACCTAAACCGTTGCCGTCCGTGATCGTTAAAACCGACCTTCCCGTAACAGAATTCTTTACCCCCTCGAAATCCCTGGCCTTCCCCAGGTATACTACATGACAGGTAGAGGCTTCGCCGGCGGTAGCTAATTTCTTAATGACATATTTTTTGGTCCCTTTCGGTTTACCATCGTACCATTGCTTGAGGGTGCTGTAAACATTGTCATCACCCATAACGCCCACCACAAATTCTCCCCCGGCGCCCTCATCCGGCCATTGTATATACTTAATAAAGTTGTACAGCATAGCTGCATAGACTTCATGGGTCGAACGCTCCTGCGCCTTTGCTGATGTGACGCTGATCAGGATGACTAACAGTATTCTTGTAGTAATTTTCATTTTTCTTGGATTGATTTGCTCTGACAAGGGCAAAATTCCTTCCATGATCGCGATAAATGCCATGATGTACCTTTCGTGTAAGGTGTAGGGATAGTATAAAAAA
>DASUGQ010000230.1:0-4462 GCA_036273935.1 Cyclobacteriaceae bacterium
GCGAGGTATTTGGATTCGGCATCAAGATCTTCAAGATGCTCAGCAATGACAAAGTCCTTCATATTGAAAAGGGTAAGCATAAGTAAGATATAAAGATTTTATCTATAATTATTTAGCGCTGCCTCAATTTATCCACTCTTACCGACGGCAGATTTGAGTCTTCGCCGTTCTTAATTGTCATACTAATATATAATTTAACCTCCATGAAAACTGTTCTGGTTCTGGGCGCTGGCCGTTCTTCACACTACCTCATCAACTATCTTTTTGAATGTAGTGCCGCGCACGGTTGGCAGATTATTGTCGGCGATAAAGTCAAATCAATTGCTGAATCTGCAGTAGAACAATTCAGTCATGGAAGAGCCGTTCAATTTGATATCCATGAGGAATCCGCCAAAGAAGCGATCTCATCTGCGGATGTCGTGATCTCTCTGCTCCCTCCCGCACTCCATGTTCCCGTGGGAGAACTTTGTCTCGCCGCTGGCAGGCACCTGCTTACCGCCAGCTATGTTTCCGATGAAATGAAAAAACTGGATGCTGAAGCAAAGGCGAAGCACCTCCTCTTCCTGAACGAGTGTGGCCTCGACCCTGGTATTGATCACATGAGTGCAATGAAACTGATTGACGAGATCAAAAGCGAGGGAGGAAAAATAATTTCATTTGAATCTTTTACAGGGGGATTGATCGCGCCTGAAACGGATCCCGAAAATCCGTGGCGATACAAGTTCACCTGGAACCCTCGCAATGTTGTAACAGCCGGGCAAAGCGGAGCAGAATATCTGAAGGATGGAAAACGCATCCACTTGTCTTACACAGAACTATTCAGGGAAATTACTTCGGTCACAGTTCCCGGTAACGGTGAATTTGAAGGCTATGCAAATCGTGATTCATTGAAATATCTTGAAACCTATGCTCTCCAAAGCGTAACTACCATGATCAGGGGAACCCTTCGCAGTAAAGGTTTCTGTTCTGCCTGGGACGTACTTGTCCAAATGGGCTGCTGTGATGATACGCGCGTGATAAATTATGATGAGGGGATGACAAACGCGGCGTTCATGAACCTGTTTATTAAATCAAAAAATCAGAAGTCCATTGAAGACAAGCTCATGCATGCGTTTGACGCCAGCCCCGGGGATATTGCTTTGCTTCGCTGGTCAGGTTTTCTAGACAATGAACCGATCGGACTTCGTGAAGGCACACCTGCACAGGTCACCGAACAAATCCTCATGAACAAATGGAAGCTCAGGCCAGCCGACAAAGACATGATCGTAATGTGGCATCGGTTTGTCTTTGAGCAAAATGGCGTTCAAAATGAAATTCAATCTTCATTGATGGTTAAAGGCGAAGATGAAAAACGCACGGCAATGGCCAAGACAGTAGGGTTACCTTTAGGAATGGCGGCCAGGCTTTTATTGGAGGATAAGATTAGCGCGCGGGGAGTCTGTATTCCCGTCTACAAAGAATTTTACACACCTGTGCTGAATGAACTAAAAGGATACGGGATAGAGTTCAGAGAAAAGCGCTTGGGTAAATGAAAAAGCAACACTCAATCACTCTTTTCCTCATACCCCTTATCAATTGACAAGCCAGGTCCGCTTGCAGCCTGAACAGCCAACGCATCACATCGTTCATTCTCAGGATGGCCCGCATGGCCCCTCACCCAAATGAATTTTGGTTTGAATTTTTGATGAAGCGGAATGTATTTCATCCACAGGTCTACATTGGCTTTGGCTTTGAAGTTTTTCTTTTCCCAGTTCCACAACCAACCTTTTTCAACGGCATTCACTACATACTCGGAATCAGAATATATGGTCACCGGTATTCCCTCTTTCTTTATCGCCTCAAGTCCTGAAATGACGGCCAGAAGCTCCATTCTGTTGTTAGTAGTGAGGCGGTAGCCTTTCGAGAGCTCTTTGTAGTGATCGTTGTATTTCAGAATCACTCCATAACCCCCGGGGCCAGGATTGCCTTGTGCAGCTCCGTCAGTATAGATTTTGATCATGAAGGAAATAGTACATTAGATTTAAAAATCTTCACAGCGATGGCCAGCAGAATAACGCCGAAGACCCTTCGCAAGACCGCGAAACCAGACGCTCCAATGACGCGTTCCAGCCAAACTGATGAGCGAAGCACGATGTAGACGAAAATCAGATTGACCAGCACACCAATCAAAATATTCACTTCAGTGTAAACGGCTCTCAATGACAAAATGGTAGTCAATGTTCCTGCACCCGCAATTAAAGGAAAAGCCAAAGGGACGACTGACCCCGATCCCTTTGCGTCAGGGTCATCTTTGATTAGCGTAATACCCAATATCATTTCCATGGCTACAATAAAAATCACAATGGCACCGGCCACAGCAAACGACGCTACGTCCAAACCAAATAACCTAAGGATCGACTGACCAAGAAAAAGAAATGCAACCATCAATACCGCCGAGATGAACGTGGCTTTCTCTGCATGAATTCTCCCTTCACGTTTACGGATGATGATGATGAATGGAATCGACCCCAGGATATCAATGACTGAAAACAGGATGAGGGTGACTGAAAATACTTCCTTGAAATTGAACATAACGATGCAAAACTAAAACAAAAAGCCGGAATGTAACTTCCGGCCTATTGATGAATATTTCTTATAGCAGTACTTGTCACGATCCATTCAGCTTCAAATCCAGTTTCTCTTTAATGTATTCCTTCTCCCGCTGTGACAGACTTTCATTCCGCTCCTTGATGGCAGCGTTTGTCTTCGCCATTTCTTCGATGCGTTGACCTTCAAAGCCATGCTCTTCGATCTTGAGAAGGTGATCGTAGGGGCCTTGTTGTGAAATGAGCTTCACAAAAACCGGTGCAGTCTCAACAGCGATAAACAACAAAATAATAAACCAGTTGGCTAATGCAATGGCATTGCTCTGATCAGTGAGCCGGCTGAGCGCTTCCATACGGGCAGCGGGACCGTCAAGTCTCTGTTTTACCAGTGAATTGATCTCAACGGAAACGAGCGAATCATTGTGGGCCAATGTTCCGAGTTTCTCTTTTATCAATGCTTCATTTCGCAACGTCAGTTCAGCCAGCTCCTCGTCAACACGATCGGCATCTGCCTTTTTTATTTTGTAGATCGGTCCGGCGTTTCTGCGTTTGGTCCCTCCCGTTCCATCCGCTTCTTCCTGTGCTAATTTCATCAGCTCATCGCGTGTAATCGTTTTATCGTTCATCTCCTGCTTTAACGCCGCAATCTCATTGTTTAATCGCGCCTGTTCCTCCTGGTACCTCAAACGAATTTCGCTTTCCTGGGCCGTTCGAGTTTGTTGTTCCATGATCGTTAATTCACCCTGGATCTCCTTATCAAAAATTTTCATCTCCAATGGTTTGACAATAACAATGGAAATAAGGATGGCGAGAATAATCCTGGGCAGCGCGGTCGTTAATTCTTTCTTTGTATTTCCCTCTTTGCGCATGCTTGAAACAATGTAACGATCAAGGTTGAAAATCATCAGGCCCCAGACTACACCAAGCGCGAGCGATATCCAGGCGTTGTCAAAGACTGTGAAGAGAGCATAGGCACAGGCCAATGCGGCAAAGATGCCGGTGAAGAAGACCGTTGCACCAATGCCAACATACTTGCTGGCTTCGGTAGGGCATTTCTTTAATAGCTCGTCGTGTGCTCCCGAGCACAACCAGAAGAACCGCTTTAGTTTTTCCATGCAGCAACAACGAAAGAAGTAAGGGGTTAGTATTTCTACCCGGCGGATCCGCCAACCACATGCCGGATTTATTTATTAATGATTTCTTAACACAATCCGGATCACCGCTGTTTGGGCTGTACAATAATGAACATCAGGTTGTTCGTTCTCACAATGCCCGGTCCCGAAGCGGAGACTCCGCCTGGACAACATTCCCATTGTCGCTCTGAATACTGATTTGTGTTGGCGATGGGAGCGACCTTTCGATGGATTTAAGAATTTGGCGTAAATTCACCGTCGATAAATGTTTAGCGCTTGGTTCGGTTTCTATTATTATTAGCAGTCTTCACCGGTATTCTCAACTCCGAATGTGCAGCTCAAATTCTTGATGATGCAGAACTTGCTTTTCAATCTTCCTGCGAAAATCAACGGCCGGTCCTTATTGTCTTTGCCGGATCAGACTGGTGTGCACCATGTATTCGCTTTGAGAGAAAGGTGTTCACACAAAAAGAGTTCGCCGACTTCGCCAGTCAGAAAATAGTCGTCTACGAGGCCGACTTCCCGCAACGGAAAAAACTCAGCAAGTCAACCCGGCAAAAGAACGACGACCTGGCGGAGCAGTATAATCCCAAGGGAACGTTCCCTTATTTTGTTTTAGTCCGACCGGACCGCTCTGTTATAACCGCGCTGATGTACGACGATGAGTCGGTGCAGGCATTCATTAATAAAATTAGCACTCACCTGGAAGATGAACAGGCAAAGAACGTTCAGAAGACAAACTAG
>DASUGQ010000231.1:0-11566 GCA_036273935.1 Cyclobacteriaceae bacterium
GTCATAGGCTCTGGTTTTTGACATTTTTTTTCTGAGGTTTATGAGTGCATAACGCATTCGTCCAAGTGCTGTATTTATGCTGACGCCCGTGCGGTCCGCAATCTCCTGAAAACTCATCTGGAGAAAATGCCTCATGATCAAGACCTGCTTTTGTTCGTCTGGCAATTCCTTAATTAACGATCGAAGGCGCTCTTTATTATCTTTTGCAATCTGTTTCGATTCCGTGGATTCTTCGCAGAACTCCATTCCGTTAAGTACCGGGCTACCGTCGTCCAGAACGATTTCCGGGTATCTTTTGCATCTCCGGAAATAATCAATGGAAAGGTTGTGGGCAATTCGGCTCAGCCACGGCGCAAATTTCCCTTCCTCGTTGTAACGCCCGCTTCGGATGGTATTGATGGCCTTGATAAAAGTTTCCTGCAATAAATCCTCAGCTATATACCGATCTTTTACGATCAGGTAAATACCTGTATAGATTTTGGATTTGTGTCGGTGGAGAAGTGCTTCGAAAGCCTCTTCGTTACCTTCTTGATAGAGCGACACCAACTTGCTGTCGCTGAATCTCTTGTCAATCATTCTGTTCTCGCTTTAGGTAACGTAGACGTGTGTTTCGATAGTATTGTGGTTAGGGTGTTGTTATTTATAGAAGTGAAAAGATAGCAACTTTGTAAGTGATGGCAAAAAATTTCTTAAAAATTCTTGCCTGCACCAAAATTTCTTTAGGTATTTGTCCGAAAATTTGAGTACATAAACATTGTATGCCGGACACGAAAAAGCGCGTTATTAAAAGTCTTGACAACTTATCGGAAGATTTGAAGGATCTTCTCAGGAGACAATATCCAAATGGGTACGAGGGGAACATCACGAGAATTATAAATGCAAAAAAAGAACCAATTTTTGTTTTTCCACTTGAAACCGACGACTCGATCATTCTGGTCAAAGTGCCAGCAACAAAAAATAGCGAGGGTGAGTACGATGTTGAGTCCAATCCTGAAACTGAGTTCGATAACTCAGGCGAAGACGACTATAGCAGTGGAGGCGGAAATGATTTTGGAGGAGGTAGTGGGGACGAAGATTATGACGAAGCCGGTGGAAAAAGAGCAGGGGGTGAAGCAAGCTATGATCCCGATTTTGACGCCTGATGACTACAGCCTGGTAAATATTTATTCTGAACGATAGAACCATTTATGAACACCATCTTCCCGGATGGTGTTTTTCTTTTGTTTTTCGTAGATGTTTGGTGAACCCAGTATACTTCAAAACCGGGGTGTACATTTAGAACTTTAGAATTTGATGAAGGATAGAATAATTAATGATGCTTATCTCGAGGAGCTTGACCCAAGGGAATTTATTATCATTAAGCGAGCGCGGGTCAACAATTTGAAGAATTTAAGCGTTGCAATTCCGAGGAATAAACTTGTCGTGATCACCGGTCTATCCGGGTCGGGCAAGTCTTCATTGGCTTTCGATACGCTCTTTGCGGAGGGCCAGCGCATGTATGTAGAAAGTCTGAGCGCTTATGCAAGACAATTCCTGGGGAGAATGGAGAAACCTGATGTGGATTATATAAAGGGTGTTTCTCCGGCCATCGCCATTGAGCAAAAAGTAAATACAAGAAACCCAAGGTCAACGGTAGGTACTACAACCGAGATATACGATTATCTAAAGCTTCTTTTCGCAAGGATTGGTAAAACATATTCGCCCATTAGTGGTAAAGAGGTCAGGAGAGACACTGTAACTGGAGTGGTGGATGCAGTCAACCGCCTCGAAACGGGTACGCGGATCATGGTGGCATGTCCATTACATCCAAAGAAAGGCAGAAAAATAAAAGATGAATTAGATCTTCTTCTCAGCAAAGGCTTTACTCGTGTTGTTTTGAAGGGTGAAGTCAGATTTATCGAGGAACTGGTTGAAGTAGTTACAGCCAAAAAGAATAAGGCAACTATTACTCCAGATCAGATTGAAATATTGATTGACCGGATATCAGTAAATGCAGACAATGAAGACGTAGTATTCCGATTATCTGATTCAGTTCAAACAGCATTCTTTGAAGGGGAAGGATACTGCACGGTTTACCTTGAAAATCAGGAACCGCTTCATTTTTCTGATCGATTTGAACTTGATGGAATCACCTTCACAGAGCCGACCGTCAATTTCTTCAGCTTTAATAATCCCTTTGGAGCCTGCAAAACATGTGAAGGATTCGGGAAGGTTCTTGGCATAGACGAAGACCTTGTCGTTCCTGATAAATCACTTTCTGTTTACGAAGGTGCAATTGCGCCCTGGCGAACAGAAACCATGAGTGAATGGTTGAAGCCGCTGTTAAAAAACGGGATAAAATTCGATTTCCCTATCCATCGCGCGTATGCTGACTTGTCGCAACCCGAACGCGAATTACTATGGACAGGTAATGAATATTTCGATGGGATTAATGACTTCTTCAAATATCTTGAATCAAAATCACACAAGATTCAGTATCGTGTTATGCTTTCACGTTATCGCGGAAGGACCAACTGCCCGGATTGTAAGGGGACACGGTTACGCAAGGATGCGCAGTATGTGAAAATCGGTGGCAGTTCGATTACAGATGTTGTTCTCCTGCCAATTGAAGATGCACTGGTCTTCTTTGAAAAACTAAGACTCAGCGATCACGATCAGAAAGTATCACTAAGAGTACTTACGGAGATAAGATCGAGATTGGAATACATGACCAAGGTAGGACTGGGCTATCTGACATTAAACCGACTCACCAATACATTATCTGGCGGCGAGTTTCAACGAATCAAACTGGCAACTTCATTGGGAAGTGCATTGGTTGGCTCTATGTACATCATGGATGAACCCAGCATCGGCCTTCATCCGAGAGACACATCAAGGATGATCGAAGTGTTGAAATCGTTATGTAGTCTTGGAAATTCTGTTATTGTTGTTGAGCATGAGGAAGAAATCATGCGGGCAGCAGATCAAATCATAGACATCGGCCCGGACGCCGGAAGCCATGGTGGTGAGTTGATTTTTCAAGGTTCGATCAATGAGATGAATGGAAAAGTCAAGACCCACACCACCAATTACCTTGTGGGACGAGAAGAAATTCCCGTTCCCCTGAAACGTCGTAAGTGGAGCGATCATATCACCGTATCGGGGGCGCGTGAGAATAATCTGAAAAATGTGACTGTGAAATTTCCACTAGGAGTTCTCACGGTTATAACGGGAGTCAGTGGAAGTGGCAAGTCAACATTAGTAAAGAAAATATTGTACCCTGCCGTCGGAAGGATGTTTGGTACGGCTGGTGAAACCCCGGGGAAATATGATAAGCTGGACGGAGATATATCCCGAATCAGGCAGGTTGAGTTTGTAGATCAGAACCCGATTGGAAAATCATCACGATCCAATCCAATCAGTTATGTAAAGGCTTATGACGTAATCCGCCAATTATTTGCCGATCAGCCATTATCTAAACAACGCGGATATAAACCGGCTCATTTTTCGTTCAACGTTGAGGGCGGAAGATGCGAGACGTGCCAGGGTGAGGGTGAAATAAAGGTTGAAATGCAATTCATGGCCGATATCTATTTGAAATGTGAAACGTGTAATGGAAAAAGATTCAAGAATGAAATTCTTGAAGTTGAACTTGGTGGGAAAAATATCGCAGATATTCTCGAGCTAACCGTTGAAGAGGCACTGCAGTTTTTTAAGGATAAGAAAGGTGTTCACGAAAAAATTCAATCACTTTTTGACGTTGGCCTTGGGTATGTAAAATTAGGACAATCGTCAAATTCATTGAGCGGCGGGGAAGCACAAAGGGTCAAACTGGCGTCATTTCTCGGCAAAAATTCTCCGGACGGGCGAGTACTTTTCATTTTTGACGAACCCACTACTGGATTGCATTTTCACGATATTTCAAAATTACTTAAGGCGATTAATGCTTTAGTCGATGAGGGACACACCGTAGTTATCATTGAACATAATCTTGAAATAATTAAATGTGCAGACTGGATTATTGACCTTGGACCCGAGGGCGGAGAAAAAAAAGGTGGTCACCTGGTGTTCTCAGGTACGCCCGAAGAAATGACTAAAAAGGCTAAAGGATATACGGCTGATTATTTGAGAAAGAAACTTGGGAAATGATGATTTCATTCTGATTTGCGTTCTACTTTCGCGTTCCTTCATACAACTCAAACTCCAATAAGCGACAATCTAGCTTAGCGGAATAGAATTCAATTCTTCTACTGGGTTTCAGGCCAATCTTTTTTGCAAGGTCGAGATTGCCGGTGAAGACATATCCCGTATACCCTTTGCATTTCTTTTTCATAAAGTCTCCTATTCTTGAGTAAGTTTTTTCCAGCAACTGCGCATCGCCAAGGCGTTCGCCGTATTCCGGATTAAAGAAAATAACACCCTCCTCCTCTTCCGGCACGTCGGTCAGTTCAAAATCACACTTGTCAAATGAGATGTATTTTTCAACACCTGCTGCCCTGGCGTTGGCCATGGACACTTTGATGGCATCACCACTGACGTCACTTGCAACTACTTTCAATCCGTAAACATCTGAAATTTGGCCTTTAAGCTTGTTCAACTCCAACTTATATATATTCTCATCAAAATTGAGGATGTGCATGAATGAATAATTTGATCTAAATAAACCGGGTCTTCTATTTGTGGCAAGCAATACTGCCTCAATGGCCACTGTACCTGATCCGCACATCGGATTTATGAATGGTGTACTTCGATCCCATTTTGTTGCCATCAGCGTGGCAGCGGCAAGTGCTTCGAGCATGGGGGCTTTACCCGGAATTTTTCGATAACCGTGTTTTGCTAACGTTTCACCAGAAGTATCAAGAAATATTTCTGCATCAGTGTCTTTCCAGTATAGATGAATAACCGTTTGGTCAAGGGCAGAGCCCGAATCTGGCCTTCGAGCCGTTTCCTGCCTGATGCGATCCACAATGGCGTCTTTGACTTTCACATTGACAAAGAGTTCATTGTTAATTGTCGGATGAGTTACATTGCTGGTGACGGACACATAACCGTCTGAAGGAATTAATTTCTCCCAGGGGAAAGCAGTAGTCTTTTTATACAATTCATCAGGATCATGAATCTTAAGTTCGCGAAGGGAATAGAGCACCTGACTGGCGCATCGAAGATTCATGTTAAGCTTAACGCAATCAGAGGTCGTCCCATACAATTCCACCCCTGTTTTAAAAGTCCGTTGCGGGTTAAATCCCAGTTCCAATATTTCTTTTTCAAGGAAGGGGGCCAGGCGGTTATTACAGGTAACAATAATCCTGCTCGCCTGGGTAAATACATTCATAGACTTCTAGCTGGATGGGGTGAATGCAATTCAAAGTTATCTGGCAATTTTTTCGAACGACGTACCAATGCCCTTTATCAGGGAGGAACTGAATCCCTGATGTTCCATTTCATTTAAACCGGCAATGGTACAACCCTTAGGTGTCGTTACCTTGTCGATCTCTTCTTCAGGATGACGATTTCCTTTTAAAAGCAATTCGGCGGCACCCTTTACGGTCTGAGCAGAGATTAGGTTTGCGGTCTTAGCATCAAAGCCAATTTCAATTCCGCCCTGTGTCGATGCTCTGATGAATCGCAGCGCATAGGCAATTCCACAAGCGCCTAATACCGTCGCGGCATCCATGAGTTTTTCATCAATAGGGATTGTAATTCCCATTTGATTGAACAGATCTGTGACATAATCAACTTGTTTTTTGCTGGCGCTATTATGACACAGACAGGTGACTGATTCCTGAATGGCGATTGCCGTGTTCGGCATAGCTCTGAAAACAGTCATGCCATTGTTCAAAAAAGAGATCAACTCATCAAGAGAGATACCGGTAACAACGCTTATTATAATGTGTTTTTTATTAAGGTCTTTTTTCAGCTTCTCCAGTATGTCCTTTACGTTGTAGGGCTTGACCGCCACGATCACCACCTCGCTTTCACGCACGGCTGTCGCGTTATCACTAGTAACTTTAACACCTTGGCGTGCCAGATAATCCAGGGGTTTTGTATTCCTACGCGTGATAATTATGTCTTTTACCTTAACAAAACCACTTTTAATCAAACCTTCTGCAATAGAAGCACCCAGGTTACCTCCCCCTATGATGGCAATCTTTTTCATACGTTATGTCCGCAATATTTTTTACCCATCAAAGAAACTACATCTTACATTGATCTACAACTATGCGTCGAATAGTGAGGCCGCAAAAAGTTTTCTCCTGATGTATTTCAATCGTGTGAGTTCTGATTAATTTGCATCAAACCAATTTCACTTTATGGCCTACGAGGAACTTTTAGCGTTAGTGACAAAAAAAAATCCAGGTGAATCAGAATTTCTTCAAGCGGCGGAGGAAGTCATTAGTTCGATCTGGCCCGTTATTGAAAAAGATCCATCCCTCGCTAAAATGAAGGTAATGGAGCGAATACTTGAGCCGGAGCGCATTATTACATTCCGTGTGACCTGGATAGACGATCGGGAGGAGGTCCAGGTAAATCGGGGATACAGGATCCAAATGAACAGCGCCATTGGACCATACAAAGGTGGATTGCGTTTTCATCCTTCTGTTAATTTGAGTATTCTGAAATTTCTTGGCTTTGAACAAACTTTTAAGAATGCTTTAACGGGTATTCCGATGGGTGGGGGAAAAGGAGGATCGGACTTCGATCCGAAAGGGAAAAGCGACGCGGAGATTATGAAATTTTGCCAGGCGTTTATGATGGAATTGGCCAGGCATATTGGTCACCGTCTGGATGTTCCTGCGGGAGATATTGGTGTCGGAGGGCGCGAGATCGGGTATCTATTTGGCGCTTATAAAAAATTGAAAAATGAATTCACAGGCGTTTTTACCGGTAAGGGTATTGGTTGGGGGGGAAGCTTGGTTCGTACGGAGGCGACCGGTTATGGATTGATCTATTTTGCCGAGAATATGCTTCACGCCAAGGGCGATTCAATCAAACGAAAATCCTGCATCGTATCCGGCTCAGGCAACGTCGCGCAATATGCAATTGAGAAAATTAATAAGATGGGTGGGAAAGTAATTACTGCATCTGACTCAGAGGGATTTATTATTGATGAGCAAGGCATCAACAAGGAGAGATTAGAATTTCTGAAAGACCTTAAGAATAATCGCCGTGGGAGGATTAAGGAATACGCCGATAAATACAACGGTGTCACGTATACTCCCGCCAATCACAACCTGGATCATAATCCCATGTGGGATCTAAAGGCAGACTGCGCCTTTCCGTGTGCTACGCAAAACGAAATTAATGAGAAGGACGCCAATAATTTGGTTCGTAATGGAGTGAGACTACTTTGCGAAGGAGCAAACATGCCGACAACGATTAATGGAATTAACACGCTCATTGATAACGGGGTAATGTACGCTCCAGGTAAGGCCTCCAACGCAGGTGGTGTTGCTACGTCTGGCCTCGAAATGATGCAAAATTACATGGGCCAACACTGGACTCGCGAAGAGGTGGATAGCAAACTACAGAGTATTATGAAAGAAATTCACGATGCTTGTTTGTATGCTGCAAACGAGTACGGAAAACCTGGAAATTACCTGGCGGGTGCTAATATTGCGGGATTCAGGAGAGTTGCCGGCGCTATGTTAGCTCAGGGAGTGGTTTAAAGAGGATTAAGGGAACTCATCGCAAATTCTCATTAACGGGGATGATTTCAATTTGTCGCCTTCTATTTTTGCGCCTTAAACCACTAATGTCTCATGAGAAAACTTCTTGTTATTGCCGCTTGTCTTTTTTTTGCTTCGTGTTCAGACGATCCAACCCCCGATTTTTCCAGAGCCGATTATTTTCCCAATACTCCGGGCAGTAGCTGGAGCTATCAGGGAGTATTTTCAGTTTTAATGACGGTTACAGGGGAGACGGTAAAACTTGATGGTAAGAACTATGTCAAGATTTCGTCTGATACTTCCACCCCTACATACCTTTTCAAGAAAAATGGAGAATACTATTTACGGGGATTTGTCCAGGGTGCGACGGATCAGAATTTATTGGTACTAAAAGATAATGTTGGGACAGGGTCGCGCTGGAATCAGCAAATCAAAATCAATAAGCTGGACAATGCATTTGACTATACGCTGATGGAAAAGAACACTCGTGAGACGGTCAATGGAATTACCTATAGCGATGTCATTGTTGTGAAGATGGAACAATCGATTAAATACGGGCATGAAATGTTGCCGGTTTGCGAGATGGTCTTTCATTTTGCAAAAGGCGTGGGTCTGGTAAAAATGGAAACGCAATACGACAACCTTACAGGATTAGACGTACTTAACGGATCCACTGAGCTTGAATATTATAGTGTAAATTAATTCTTCCTTTGATAAAACATTAAATGCGGACTCTTCCCATTTGTTTCTTCGCTAAGCGTGAAGTAACCGCGTCCGCTTCTGTCAAATGTGATTGACTCGCCCTGAGGCTCTGTGATATAGGGAGGAAATGCGGGCTTCCGGTTAAGAATGTCTTTGATTGACTCACCCTTTTTTCGCTGCCAATAATAAACATGGGTGTAATTTTTGATCAGTATCTCTTTTCCATCGGGTGAGATATCAGCAGCATTGATTTGAGTGAGGGGCAATCGTAATACGAATTGTGCAGTAGTGGTATTAGTGGTTGATTGCGGGAAGGGTAATACGTACAGGTTAACGTTCGTCTCGCGTTTTGAAAACACGTATATATCCTTCGTCAGGGGATCAATCATTAGCGCCTCAGAATCGCGGGGACCATCAGGGAAGTCAAACTTGATCGAGTCCGTGGCGTTAATTGTTAGTTGAATGACTTTGTCACCCGGGTGGATTTTAGGTTCCTTCAACCGGTAAATATACTTATAAAGATGGCGCGAGAAGTTATCACCAATTTCACCAATATAAACATAAGTTGTGTCGGATTGAGGACCTGGACCTACGGCAATATCCTCCCAATCCCTGTTAACAAGATTTGGAAAATTAACCCTGGCTTTTAGTTTACCGTGTTCATCAATTAAAAAAATCGCGGCATCATTACCACTGTCATTGTGCGTCCATAACATTCCTGGATTGCTTTTACTTGCAGCCAGCCCCGAAGCCTCATTAATTTCCCTGTCGACGATGCCTCTACTTTTGCCGACAAAAAAAAATTGGTGGTCAAACGGATGTTTTGATCCACATGCAATTACAAGTAGGATTAAAAATGTGAAGTGGAATTTTCTCATTCTTTTGTTAGTGAAAGCATCGTAGAGGTGATAAAAAATACTTCCTTCGTTTAAAAGCTTAAGATCCGGTATTTGCCGAAATTTAAGCTGGCTCATTGATATTAAAAAATCGGCGAGCAGCTCTCATAAAATTGATGATCCTTCGGTGGAAGGGAGATTGTGAATCATCAATAATGTAATTTTTGCACATAAATTTCTTATCATGATAAATGAACAGGTCAATGAGGACGAGTCTGATGACGAACTATTTGAACATTACCGAATCACA
Source organism: Cyclobacteriaceae bacterium (assembly GCA_036273935.1). Lineage (GTDB taxonomy): Bacteria > Bacteroidota > Bacteroidia > Cytophagales > Cyclobacteriaceae > ZC4RG29. The sequence goes on from DASUGQ010000231.1 coordinate 9,495, forward strand.
GTCGACCCAGGACAGGCCCTGTTAAGGGTTGATAAATTCCTAATGGATCGCTTACCCAACGTAACACGAACTAAAATTCAAACCGGCATTCAAGAAGGATATGTAAAAGTAAATAATCGTCAAGTCAAGCCTAATCACAGAGTTCATCCTGGTGATGAAGTCTCAGTATTTTTTCCTGAACCACCGCGTGATTCAGTGGTTGTTCCGGAGAACATATCCCTTGACATCGTGTATGAGGATGATTGTCTGATGGTAATTAACAAGCCACCCGGTATGGTCGTACATCCGGCTTATCAGAATTGGACAGGGACGTTGGTAAATGCACTGGCGTATCATTTCAGACAACTTCCATCGATGGAAGGAAACGAAGGAAGGCCAGGCCTTGTTCATAGAATTGATAAAGATACCTCAGGGCTACTTGTTATTGCGAAGACGGAAGGGGCGTTGGCTGAACTTGCTCAACAATTTTATGAGCATACGATCGAACGGACTTATTGGGCAATGGTATGGGGTGTTCCAGATTCGCCGAGTGGAACGATAGACGTACCGGTCGGAAGAAGTCCAAAGGACAGGAGAATAACAATATCTTTTCCGGAAGGAGACAGAGGAAGGCGTGCTATAACTCATTACCGCCTGTTGAGAGATTTTCGGTATGTGTCGTTGGTTGAGTGTAAACTTGAAACAGGGAGAACGCATCAAATACGGGCTCACATGAAACACATTGGACATCCCTTGTTTGGTGATGCGGCTTACGGTGGCCAGGAGATTTTAAAGGGAACAGTTTTTACGAAGTATAAACAGTTTGTTGAGAATTGTTTTAAAATAATGCCAAGACAGGCCTTACACGCTAAAACGCTAGGGTTTCGCCACCCTTGCAATAAAAACTTCGTGAGATTTGACTCAGAGGTGCCACACGATTTCAAAGAGGTGATAGCAAAATGGGAAAACTACGTTAAATATAATTAACGTTTATCCCTGAAAATAGGGAGTAAGCGAGTTGGCGTTATCTAAATTTCATTTCTCTAACGCAAGCCGTATTTCCCGGAGAGCTTGTTCTTTAAAATGAAAATAATCATCTGAACGTCTCGAGCGGGGCGTTGGTGTTACTGAAAGAGACCGGATAAATTCGAGTACCTTTTGCGTTTGAAAACTGTCCATCTCCCGCAAGGTTTCCTGGATTGCAAGTCTTGGTGTTAGTTCCATAATAGTAGTGGTTGTTACGACTAATCTAACGGAAATAACGCACTGATGTTCAGTCGTTAAGCAAAAATAATGGTTTTAAAATACTGGGTTAATACGGCGATTACCTGGCGTTAATTTTTACGGTTCGTTCAGTAAAATTTCTTTCACTCTTAACAGATACATAAACGCGAAATGCGATGAGTAAAATCAAGAGGAAACAACAGATCCAGCGAAACGTTTTTACAGAATGTTCCCGTAGGAGGGAAAGAGTCTTTAAGAGCATACCGGCAAAAAATTAGTTTAAAAAATCTTACGATTAAAAAATTCAACCTAAAGGTAATCAACTTATCTGAACAACCACAATTCCCATTATAAATTTGAATTGGGTTGTTCAGACAGGTTGACCAGCCTTATTAAATGAATTATTTGAGAGGGTTTAATTCATTTTATTAATTGCAAACAAATCTTCCCAATTGTTATCGGGCAATGGTTTAACATTTTGATGCACCAATGCCGGTAGCCTGTCCACTAAGTCTTTTTCTCCAATAACATCAATGACCCCAAGTGCGTGACCAAGGTGTTCTGCCTTCTCGGTTATTTCCTCTGTCAGTAAGATAACCGGCGAGTGTTTATTTACTGAGGTCGTTTTAATTGAACGTACTACTTCATATCCCGTGATCACAGGCAGCTCAGTGCCACATATGATGAGGTCAAACGATTCGATTCTTGCAGCCAGGAGCCCATCCAGCCCAGAATCAGAGAAGCGGATAATAGAATTGTTAGAGCGCAACACTGACTTGATTTGTTTAAAGACCTCTATCTGCCTATGAACCACGAGAATTTTCATTACACAACTCAATTGCTAGAATTGAAATTCATTAACATAACAT
>DASUGQ010000232.1:0-3268 GCA_036273935.1 Cyclobacteriaceae bacterium
GTTCAGCTTATTGTGCCGGGTGCTGAAACAGTAACCCAGGTGGACGAATACCTTGGCTGGTTTAAGTACAAGGACCTTGAGAAAGTTTTCAGAAATCATCCTGAAAAGGCAGTCTGGTTTAATCGTCAAAACACGGCGCAGAATAAGAACTTTGCTGATGCATTTTTGCTAAGACTGTTCCATGGTTCTATTTGGAAAATCGAGAACCCTGATGATGAAACGATCGACGATATTTATCGTGGTAATGGAAGGCCATACAGAGAAGGTGTATGGGCTAAAGAATGGGCTGAAATGCAACTGATGGAGAAGGAGCACAACCTGTGGGAATTCTAATTGAAAAATATCATTAAAAGGAAAGGAGGTTTTAATGCCTCCTTTTTTATTTTATGCCTTTGAGAACACTGGCTTTTTTTTGTCCAACAACTTTTTCCAATTCCTCTACAGGTGCCTCCAGAATTTTTTTGGTCGACTTGAAATGTTTCAGAAGCTTATTGACCGTTTCTTCTCCTATCCCCGGCAAATCTTCCAATTCTGTTTTAATCGTTGACTTACTTCGTTTCTTTCTGTGAAACGTTATCGCAAAACGATGCGCCTCATCACGAATTTGCTGAAGGAGCAACAGCCCCGGCGATTTCTTGTTGATATGGAGAGGAAGGGGGTCCTCCGGATAATATATTTCCTCAAGCTTCTTTGCAATGCCTGCAATGGGAACTTTACCATAAAGGTCTAATTCTTTCAACGCCTCGCAGGCGCTGCTCAATTGTCCTTTGCCTCCATCGACTAATATCAGGGTTGGCAGCGGCAGTCCTTCATCTATAACCCTCTTGTACCGCCTGCCAACAATTTCTTTCATAGAAGCGAAGTCGTCGGGTCCCTCCACTGTCTTGATGTTGAAATGTCGGTATCCTTTTTTGTCTGCCTTACCATCCTCAAATCGAACCATAGAGGCCACAGGAGTTGTGCCCTGGAAATTTGAATTATCAAAACATTCAATAATGCGTGGCAGGTTAGGGAGTCGCATATCTTGTTGAAGAATGGATAAGACTTCAAATGATTTTGATTTTTTCCCCTCGCGCAGGATGTCCTTCTCTTTCTTCAACTCGAGAGCATTTTTTAATGAAAGGTCTACTAGTTTTCTTTTGTCTCCAATCTTGGGCAGGACGAATTCAAAGAAGTCCGGCCTGAGGTCAATTGGAACATTGGTAAAAATTGTAGCATTTGAACTCCGGGATTGTGCGCGAAACTCTTGAAGCGCATAAAGAATTAATTCATCGTCAGTTTCGTCCAGCTTTTTTCTGATCTCAACGGATTTTGAAAAAATAATGGAGCCTTCCTTTATCAGCATGTAGTTGATAAAGCCAAATTCCTGTGTGCTGGTAATAGTAATGACATCAATGTCTGTCAGGGATTTATTTACAACAAGTGATTTTGTCTGGAATTTTTCGAGCAATGAGAGTTTATTTAGAAAATATTGTGCTCGTTCAAACTTAAGCTGGTCGGAGGCCTCGCGCATGTTCTTCTTAAAATATTCATCAACAACGCTAAGGTTTCCTTTCAATACATTTCGTGCCTGCTCAATTTCTTCCATGTAGCTTTCTTCTGACTGAAGCCCTTCACATGGACCTTTACAATTTCCAATGTGGAACTCGAGGCATATTTTAAATTTTCCCTGTTCAACGTTTGACTCGCTTAACAGGTAATTGCACGTGCGAATGGTATTAAGTTTGCGAACAAGATCCAGAACACTTTTCATCGCAACCACGCTTGAATAAGGTCCAAAGTATTCACCTTGCTCCGGAAGATACTTTCGTGTATAAATGATTCGTGGGAAACGTTCTTTTAAAATGCAGATGTAAGGGAACGTCTTATCATCTTTAAGCAGAATGTTATACCTCGGCTGATTTTGTTTAATGAGATTGTTTTCAAGCAGTAAAGCATCGAACTCAGAATTGGAGAGGATATACTCAATGCTTTTGATCTCTGATATGAGCTTCAGGGTTTTTCGATTAACACCAGCATTCTTGTTAAAATAACTGGAGACTCTCTTCCTGATGCTCTTTGCTTTTCCAACATAGATTAATTCGCTATCTGCGTTGGAGAACTTGTAAACGCCGGGTGCGTCGGGCAAATTTTGGATAACTTCTGTCAGCCCATTTTTCATTTTCCTTTATTACCACAATTAATTCCCTGCATTTGGATCCCACTCCTCTTCATCAATAGGATCTGCCGTGTTTGGCAGGTCGTTTTCATAACGACTACAATCCAAAGTAATATCAAGCCCGGAGGCCGGACGTTTAAAAGGTCCCTTTTTGTAATCAGCGAGGGTCTGATCAGCATACACTTTCAGCATGTACTTTTCCCATATAGGTCTCGCGGTCTTACCGCCTTGTCCTAAACTCCAGGTTTCAAAATGAATACTGCGCTCATCACCTCCTACCCATGCCCCCGAAACGAGATTCCTGGTAATCCCCATATACCATCCGTCCGAAGCATTATTGGTTGTTCCGGTTTTACCGCCAAGTTCATTGTCTTTCTTCAATTCATAGTTAAGGCCAACGGAAGTACCACCGGCCTCCTCCACTCCCCCTTGTAGCATATAAACCATTTTGTAGGCGGTCTGTTCACTCAGCGCTTCAACAGTTTTTGGTATAAAATTCTCCAAAACGTTCCCATATTTATCCTCAATTCTTGTGATGTAGTATGGTTCAGTAAAAATTCCACCGTTCACAAAAGTTCCATAGGCGCCTATTAATTCAAAAAGTGTTACATCATTTACGCCCAGGCACAACGAAGGTACTGCGTCAAGGTGACTCTTGATTCCGACACGATGGGCGAACTTTACTACATTTTCGGGATCCAGTCGCTTGATCAATTGTGCGGTGATGCTGTTAATAGATTGAGCCATGGCACTACGCAGGGTCATCTTTTCGCCTGTTCCCCGGGTGCCGGTAGAATTTGGCGGCCACCATTGTCCCCCTTCCGGCAGATCGAAACTTGGTGAGATATCAAAAAGTTGCATGCACGGACTATACCCTGTTTCCATCGCGAGGCCGTAAACAAACGGCTTGAAGGTGGATCCGGGTTGGCGTGAGCCCTGCTTTACGTGATCATATTGAAAGTACTTGTGATTGATATCTCCAACCCATGCCTTGACCTCTCCCGTAAGCGCATCCATTGACATAAAACCTGCGCGGAGGAAGCGCTTGTAATAATTCAGCGAATCCATATAACTGAACGTTGTATCGCGCTCGCCATTCCAGGTAAAAAT
>DASUGQ010000233.1:0-6049 GCA_036273935.1 Cyclobacteriaceae bacterium
GAAGAGGAAAAATTTGAGGATGCAGCCAAATTCTACGGCAAAGCTTCAAGCTATAAACCGAACAAGTACTATACACCCATCTACCTGATGAAGGAGGGCCTCGCCTATGAGAAACTCAATGACAAAAAGAAAGCAATAAACGTTTATCAGAAAATATTGGACAACTATTGGGAGTCTGCTGAATACCAAAATGCCCGAAAGTTCAAGGCGAGGTTAGAAGCTAATTCGTAAGTAGTTTATGAATCTTATGGAAGGAGGGATAGCTTTCTATCCCTTTTTTATTTTCGAAATCTACACGACTTAAAATTGCAACATGGCTGGATCACATAAATCAGGAACAGTCAAGAGTAAGACCGACCTGTCCAAAAAGAAATTTGCTATTGTAGTAGCAGAATGGAATGAAGACGTTACAGAAGCCCTTTACGAAGCAGCGGTTGCCTCATTGAAGGAACATGGTGTCGCGAAGGACAATATCATTAGAAAAAATGTACCCGGGAGTTTTGAACTATCCCTCGGAGCGCTATGGATGGCGGAAGAGAAAAAGATCGATGCGGTCATTTGTCTTGGGTGTGTCATTCAGGGAGAAACACCACACTTCGATTACATCTGCCAGGCAGTAGCCTATGGGATAACCCAAGCCGGTTTAAAAACAAGGAAGCCAGTGATCTTCGGAGTACTCACCACTTTAAATAAACAGCAAGCCCTTGACCGTGCAGGAGGAAAATATGGAAACAAAGGGGAAGAGGCCGCGCTGACGGCAATTAAGATGTTGAACTTCTGAGGTAAAAACCTGGTCATCATACGATGGAATCTAAAAATAACAAAGCCCCGTGAACTGAGAAGAAATCAGAAACACGGGTTTTTTTTCTGAAACCAATTAACTACCAGCAGTAGAATTAGAACGCTTAAGTATTCCGATTACCGACACCACAACGCCAATTGCAGCAATGAAATATGCGAAATCATAGTCTGCATTGGGATAAGATTTTCTTAAAAAAACAATCGCAATCACAATGACCCCTGAAATGTAAATTGGTGTCTTCGTGAAGTCGAATAGAATTTTTGTTAGTAGGTTATCATGGTTATATATCTTCTTAAACAAATTTGTAATAAACAGGAAGAAGTACATGATAAGCACAATGCCAACATAACTAAACCACTTCTCGGAATCGCCTATCGCGAAGGACAATGTTACAGCCATTACCACCATTACCAATTTAAGATTTACCACTTTTCTCATGTCCTTAATTTTTAGTGAATACTGAAAATTAGTTTATTTCACTACCACGCACAAGAAAGCATCCAGGATGCATAAATAAGCAACAACATTTCTGGCGCAGCACCACCTGCGGCTCCACATACTAATGCTCTCCAAGGAGAACTAAGACACATGCTATAAAATTCATCCTGGACGCATTTCCACCAACTTTGCTGATTGTGAATTAGGTCGGAACTCCCGAGAATCGAACCACTAGCGTTAGTGGTTAAGTAGCTGAAGCGTGGTCCAGTTTGAGAATAAACTGGAGTAAATGTCACATTTGAATTTTGGGACGTTGTTGGGACAACAAAAACTCTGGAATAATATTTTAAAGAACCTGTTTGAAGCATTTCTGCATACTTACCATTGGTGCTTGTGAATTCGTAATAATCTCCATCATCATCAATAGGCACAATATTTACCTTTTGATTTGATTTGGCAGATAGTTCATTACTTTCAATAGCCTCTTGCCTGATAAGTCTAGTCTTTTCGGCATACTCCTTGTCGTCTTTCGTGTACTTAATTACCTTGAAGATTTTCAATGACCGTTAGGTACTCCTTGGGGAAGGAGGCAGTAATATCATGAGGATCATTGCTCTTTAAGCTTTCTGTCTCTGAGCAAGAGAATGCCATTAAAATAACGGCGAGAATGAGAGTGATTTTTTTCATTTGTAGTTTATTTATAGGGTTAAAAAAAAACGCCACCTCACTAAAACAAGTGAATGAGGTGGCTCTTGGGTAAAGATAGAGATAAACTATTTGAAGTCAAGTAATTGCCAGTAAAACTTGCTCAATTTTTCTAAAGTTTACCAAGGACAATTTTCTGGAGAAATAGAAAGGTACAGAGTTAAAGGGATTAATTGAGACTTAAAACCAATTGAAGAATTAAGATTGTCAGGTGAACCACAAACAAAATTTGTGTTGGTATGTTGGTATAAGCCTCTGCAAACCCTGGAATAGTTTCATGGATAAGGCTATAAGCGAATCTATTATGCTTTTGGTGATCATAATCCCCGAAATACATGATTTTTGGAGATTATGGTCACTAAATGAATGAAATTACATGTTCTTCACCACCTCTTTAGCAAATTCAGAGCACTTCAGAAGGGTAGCACCTTCCATCAAACGGTGAAAATCGTAAGTCACCTTCTTCGCCGAAATAGCAGCCTCCAACCCTTTAATGATTAGATCTGCTGCTTCCTGCCATCCCAGGTACTCCAGCATCATCACACCGGAAAGAATTAATGATCCAGGATTTACTTTGTCTTGCCCTGCATATTTTGGCGCAGTACCATGAGTTGCTTCAAAGATAGCATGGCCAGTCTGGTAGTTAATGTTACCTCCCGGCGCGATACCAATACCCCCAACGATAGCCGCCAACGAATCAGAAATGTAATCACCATTAAGATTGAGCGTGGCAACAACCGAATATTCGTCCGGTCTTAATAAGATCTGCTGAAGGAACGCATCAGCAATGGAATCTTTGATGACGATTTTATGACCATCTTTGGTGATTACCTGCCACGGACCTCCATCGAGATCAACTGCTCCAAATTCCCTTTTCGCAAGATCATATCCCCAATCGCGGAAACCTCCTTCTGTAAATTTCATAATGTTTCCTTTATGAACCAGTGTAACGCTTGGCTTCTTATGGGCAATTGCAAATTCAATCGCAGAACGAACAAGTCGTTCTGTCCCTTCCTTTGAAACGGGCTTAATCCCAATACCGGAAGTCTGAGGGAATCTTATCTTTTTATAGAGTTTTGGAAATGCTTCATTAAAAAGAGATAAGAATTTCCTGTTGTCTTCTGTACCTTCCTGAAACTCGATTCCGGCATATATATCCTCCGTATTTTCGCGGAAGATGACCATATCAGTTTTATGCGGCTCTTTTACCGGAGAAGGAACACCCTTAAACCATCTTACAGGACGAACACAGGCGTAGAGATCGAGCTCCTGGCGAAGCGCTACGTTCAATGAACGAATACCGCCACCGACAGGGGTGGTGAGGGGGCCCTTGATCCCGACGAGGTACTCCTTGAAAACATTCATGGTTTCCTCCGGCATCCAACTGTTGACAAGCTTGAAAGACTTTTCACCTGCCAACACCTCTTTCCAATTGATCTTGCGTTTGCCTTGGTAGGCTTTCGCAACGGCACTATCAAAAACTAATTTAGAAGCAGGCCATATATCTACCCCGGTACCATCTCCCTCAATGAAAGGAATTGTCGGATTGTCGGGCACCACCAGCTTACCATTCTTAATGCTAATCCGCCCAGAGTCGGACAAGTTTTTCTGATCGCTCATTTGTTTGTTTATTTTATTGCAAAATTGTTTTTGTTACGGGACAATAAGATTTGGCTTATTTTGTGCTTATCCAAATACACTAATCCCGGGGCCAGATTTTTCGGGGCGCAAATTAAAAAATTAACTTCATTTAGAAAGTACTTTATTTTGGCAGTGGCTTGATCACTCCAATTCATCCACGTTGATGATGGAGCAAAGGTTCCAAATGCGAAGAAACCTTTGAAGGTTGGCCCAACGAAACGGAAGTAACAATACGTCAAACACCAGTGAATGAAACCGATTGTTTTAATATTTTTTTTATTTTTTCTTGGCGAATCAGCCCGGATAAGCGGAACCGCGGTGTGTCTCACCCAGGAAGAACGAAAGCTTTACGATTTGATAATGGCTTACCGAAAATCAAAGGGACTGAAGTCTATCCCGCTGTCTGCCAAACTCACCCAGGTAGCTCAAACACATGCCAGGGACCTGGTAGAAAACTTCAAGTTTGATCCAAATGGGAAATGCAATCCGCATAGCTGGTCAAAGAAAGGTAATTGGACTGCCTGCTGTTACACTGCTGACCATAAGCAAGCCAAATGCATGTGGGATAAGCCCAAGGAAATTGCAGGTTATGAAAAACCGGGTTACGAAATAGCTTACTATAGTTCAAAAGGTGCGTCCGCTCAGGAAGGATTGGACGGATGGAAAGTAAGCCCTGCACATAATCCACTATTGATTAATTCGGAAATGTGGAGCAAGGTGGAATGGAAGGCTATCGGTATTGGAATCTATGGAGAATATGGTATCGTGTGGTTCGGTGAGTTGCCGGATAATGACACCCCAGGGCAATGTTTGTGATGGCAACTGTGTCCGGAGAATCAACGTGGTTAATACTTTTCCTGTTCGTTCGGAAAATCCTTTGCTTTTACGTCTGCAACGTAATGACTTACCGCTTCCGTAACGACAGTACTTAAATCAGCATACCTTCTCAGAAACCGCGGCTTAAATTCTTTGGTAATACCCAACATATCCTGCATCACCAATACCTGGCCGTCGGCATCCGGGCCGGCGCCAATCCCGATAGTGGGAATGTGTAGGGCTTGGGAAACCTTCTTTGCCAAATCAGCTGGAATTTTTTCCAGTACAATGCCGAAACAACCGTACTCTTCCAGGGCCTTTGCATCCTCCAGCAATTTGCTCGCCTCGGTGTCTTCCCTGGCGCGGACCGTATAAGTGCCAAACTTATAAATAGATTGCGGCGTCAACCCGAGATGTCCCATCACCGGTATCCCAGCGCTCAAAATCCGCTGAACCGATTCTTTGATTTCACTTCCACCTTCAAGTTTCACGGCATGTGCTCCAGCCTCTTTCATTATTCTAATCGCCGAACGCAATGCCTCACCAGAACTTCCCTGGTATGAACCAAACGGGAGGTCAACAATTACCAACGCACGATCAACGGCACGAACGACAGAAGCCGCATGATAAATCATTTGATCCAATGTGATAGGGAGCGTCGTCTCATGTCCGGCCATTACATTCGAAGCAGAATCGCCAACAAGGATGACATCAATGCCGGCATCATCAATAATTTTCGCCATGCTATAATCGTAAGCGGTGAGCATAGCAATTTTTTCACCGCGATTCTTCATTTCCTGAAGCTGGTGAGTTGTGATTTTTTTTATATCCGACTTTTTATGAACAGACATCGGTGTCAATACATTTAGATGAGAAGATTTACAATTTTAGGGCTTGATTTCCGCAACAATTTCCCTCCAGGATTTTTACCCTGAATCATGACAGATAAACAGCAGGGTCTTTCCCCAGATCTACCTGTACGTGATCATCGATAGTTGTAGATAATTCATAACCGGTATATTTTGGGTAAATAGGAAACGTAGTATGACTTCGGTTAACGAGAACGGCTGTTTCAATTTTTTTTACCTCTATGTCCAGAAATGGTTTTAGTCCATAGGCGAAAGTACGGCCCGTATTTAAAACGTCATCTATGAGAATCACGCATTTCTTTTTTATCTCTTTGATATCGCAATCCAATGTCACGTCACTTTGCTGAGGGGCAAGCTTGTCAATGCCGACCTTTACGAGCTTTACAACAATTGGAGAAACGGACTCAAGTTCTTTCATAACCGCTTTTGCAAGAACATAGCCCTGACCCTCAATGCCTGCCAGGACAAGTTGCTTCTCCTTAAAGTTATTTTCATAGATCTCGTACGCCATCCTTCGGATCTTCTGTTTCACCAGACGGTTGTCGAGAATTAAACTTCTTTCTCCATCCATGACTACATGTTTATAAGTTTTTCAGGGAGCCACTCACACATTTACTCATTCACTCATCCGCTCATTCACTCATTTTTCAATTTGGAATAGGTAACGTCTTGCTGTCTTTGAACGTAGAAAGAATCACCATAGTTTGAAGGCTGTCCACCACGTCAATGTTTGAAACTTCTTCGAGCATGAGTTGCTGGTAGGTCGTAATGTCCGACG
>DASUGQ010000234.1:0-5402 GCA_036273935.1 Cyclobacteriaceae bacterium
ATGCAGATCACTACACACCCGTTGATGACGGTCTTATCCCGACTGGTGAAATAAAAGAAGTTAAGGATTCGCCATTTGACTTTACTTCCCCGCATAAAATTGGTGAGCGAATCGACAAGGTCCCGGGCGGTTATGATCACAACTTTGTATTGAATCGCACTGACAGTACATTAATGCTTGCAGCAGTTGTAATTGATTCACTCAGTGGACGCAAGATTGAGACCCTAACGACGGAGCCGGGTGTTCAGTTTTACTCCGGCAATTTTTTAGATGGGACATTGATTAGTTCAAATGGTATCCCGTTTAAAAAGCACTCCGGGATGTGCCTTGAAACGCAACACTTCCCCGATTCACCCAACCGGAGCAGCTTTCCGTCCACGTTGTTGCGGCCCGGCGAAAAGTACAAGACAACAACGGTTTATCGATTTTCGGTTGAATAGGTCCGTTGACGAGCGCCTTTGTATTTTGAGATGAAGAAAGTATTTATCTTCGATCTAAATGGTACCCTGGTAGACGACATGAAATTTCACCAGGAAGCCTGGTATCACGTTCTTCGTGAGTTAGGTGCGCAACTGAGCTACGAAGAGGTTATACACGAGCTCTATGGTAAAGATGAGGAACTTCTTTCGAGAATTTTTGCACGCCCGTTTGTTGCTTCAGATGTTGAAGTAATCACGGAAAAAGTAGAGAAGCGATACCAGGACACAGTACGGAATCGACTACAGCCCATTGAAGGACTTCTGCAATTTCTCCATACCCTGAAAGCGAAAAATAAAATAATGGCAATTGGTACGGGGGCCAGTCCGTTAAATACCGAATTCATTCTCAATCAGCTAAATATTGAAAACCTGTTTGATGCGATTGTAAAGGCAGATGACGTAAGCCAGGGGAAACCCCATCCTGAGACCTATTTGAAAATTTCCAGCCAGCTTGATGTCACGCCTTCAGCATGCGTTGTCTTTGAAGACGCACCCAGTGGCGCTGAGGCCGCAATAAAAGCCGGTATGGACTGTGTCGTCATCACTACACTGCACTCTCCGGAGCAGTTCAGCCTGAATAGCGAAGTCAAGTTTTTTATTCATGATTACAATGATGCCCGGTTACAGACATTGCTCTGAGAAATTAATCGTTAATCGTACACAATATTAAAAATCCCTTTAAATTAGTGCATTCTACAACGATTGCTATGACCCTGAATTGGACATTTACTTTCACCACATCAAAATAACTATTCCCTAAACCTAACTCAGTTAACCTATGAAGCTTCTTGGACCTATTGACTGGATCGTCGTGTTATGTTATTTCCTGGTTGTCGCCGGAATATCCTGGTGGGCCATGCGAAAGAAAAAAGATTCAGCTGAGGATTTCTTTCTTGCCGGTCGTCATTTGGGCTGGTTCATTATTGGTGCCTCAATCTTTGCCTCAAACATAGGATCAGAACACCTTGTTGGGCTTGCAGGGTCTGGTGCCACTGACGGAGTTGCCCTGGCCCATTATGAATTGCATGCCTGGTGTTTGCTGGTGCTGGGATGGATCATGGTGCCTTTTTATATGCGTTCTAAGGTCTTCACCATGCCGGAATTTCTGGAAAAGCGTTTCTCTCCACAGGCCCGGACGCTTCTGTCCATCATATCTCTTGTGGCCTATGTGTTAACAAAAATTGCCGTTGGAATTTTTGCGGGCGGTGTAGTTTTCAGTGTGCTTCTTCCCGATGTTGAATTCCTCGGCATGAGTCCTTTTTGGTTTGGATCCATTCTCGTCATCATCCTTACCGGTATCTACTCCGTTATTGGGGGTTTCCGGGCGGTGGCTTATACTGAAGCGCTGCAGACGGTCATTCTCGTCATCGGCGCTCTCTTGCTCACGATTTACGGGCTAAATGCTTTAGGGGGTTGGGAAAGGTTGCGCGAGGTATGTGGGTCGGAGATGTTTAACCTGTGGAAACCGTTGGTTCCAAGCGGCGTTGAATCAACGTGGGCGCCCGTAAAAGAATCGGGAAAGATGGCCTGGTATTTTAATGATAACTATCCATGGCTGGGTATGTTATTCTGTGCGCCGATTATTGGTCTGTGGTATTGGTGTACCGACCAGTATATCGTACAGCGTACACTTGGCGCACCAAACGAAACAGAAGCCAGGCGAGGATCCATTTGGGCATCTTTTCTCAAACTTCTGCCTGTATTCATTTTTATCATTCCAGGCATGATCTGTTACGCTTTAGCGAAAAGCGGAGCTAGTCCTGCGATTCAGCAGGTTTTATTTGATACCAACGGCAATTTGATCCGCGAAAATGCCCAACAGGCATTCCCTATGCTTGTCGTCAATGTATTACCTGTCGGCGTGAGAGGTATTGTGGTAGCCGGGCTGTTAGCCGCCCTCATGAGTTCTCTTGCGGGAGTGTTCAACGCCTGTTCGACGCTGTTTACGATGGACTTTTATTCGCGACTAAGGCCAAATGCCAGTCAGGAACAACTTGTGTGGATAGGCCGGGTGGCCACCGGCGTAATGGTTGTGATTGGCCTGCTTTGGATCCCAGTTATTCAAGGAGGAAAAGGATTGTATGACTATCTTCAGGGTGTTCAGGCGTACCTTGCCCCTCCTATATTCGTCGTTTTCTTTTTCGGTATCTTCATGAAGCGACTCAATGCAAAGGGTTGCATGGCTTCGATGGCCGTTGGGTTCCTGATGGGTTTGTTCCGATTAATTGTTGATACACCCATCAAGCTGATGGAAAATTTTTCTTATCAAAAAGGTTCGTTCTTATGGGTTGTCAATAATATATTCTTCCAGTATTACAGTCTTCTCATCACCCTGGTGTGCATCGTGGTCATCATCACAGTAAGTTATTCATCTCCTGCTCCCTCCTATGAGAGGATTAGCGGTTTGACCTTCTCTACGTTGACGGAAGAGGATCGCAAGAAAACACGTGGAAGTTGGGAGACCATTGATGTTGTTGCCTCCGTATTGGTAGTGGCCCTCATCCTTGTCGCCTACACCTATTTCACTGGTTAGAAGATGATTTTATTTTAATTTTGATTTTTTAAAAGGGATAAGTTTTATCCCTTTTTTCTATTTCTAAAATTATCGTTTCGAACATGAATGTTGAGCATTACGAAAAATCAGATCGCCTTCTTGTGGCCGCCGACTGCATAATTTTTGGCTTTGACGGAAGAAACCTGAAAGTTCTTTTAGTAAAAAGAAGTTTTGAACCACAGTCAGGAAGGTGGTCATTAATGGGGGGCTTTGTTCGGAAGGATGAGAGCGTAAACGAAGCGGCAATACGGATTCTTCAGCGCCTGACCGGGCTCAAAGATATTTACATGGAGCAGCTTTATTGCTTTGGGGAAGTTCACCGGGACTCCGCCGAACGCGTTATCTCCATTGCTTATTTTGCTTTAATTAACATTGCAGATTACAGCGAGCAGCTTACTTCAGACTATGAGGCACGGTGGTTCCCCCTCAACGAGATTCCGGACCTGATATTTGATCACAGGGATATGGTATTGCTGGCCAAGGAACGACTGAAGCAGAAGGTAATCAATCACCCTATTGGCTTTGCCCTGTTGCCGGAGAAATTTACCTTGCCGCAGCTTCAAAACCTCTATGAAGCGATTTATGAAAATCCCCTCGACAGAAGGAACTTCAGCCGCAAAATTCTCTCATTAGGCATTCTCCGTAAGCTGAATGAAAAGGAGAAACACTCCTCCAAGAAAGGGGCCTTTCTCTTCGTGTTTGACAAAGAGAAGTATTTACAACTGGAACATGAAGGGATGAGGTTCATCTAAGGATCGAACTTCCCAGTTAAACTTGATACCAAGACATTAATTGTTGGGTGCTGGCGTCACTTCAAAAGTAAATGATGTGCTACCACAAAGTCCGGCCCTGGCAAGCCCCTGAATGTTGACCAGATATAGACCGGGTTGATCCGACGAATAAAACTCAACCTTCGCAGCGCCATTGGAATCGGTGATCACCGATGGAGACCAGAACAACAAGTTCCTGAAATCAGGAAGGCGGCTTTCCCGTTGTTCCTGGGTCTCATAAACAGGCGAGAAAAATTCACGATCCCAAAGCATGCCGTCATAGTCAAGAACCAGCGCCCGGCTGTCAATGGGAAAGTCGGGGTAGTCACCGTTGTAAGTCCGGTAGCTGGCCAGCCCTGCGAATGAAAGGGGCCCATAGAAATATTTGTGGGTTATGACATCCAGTGTATTTACCTTTAAGGGGTCATATTCCATTATGGCGTTAATCCGAAACACTGGAATACCATCCAGCAGTACAAGGGGATTTTCCCTGAATACTGAGTTGTGGTTGTCATCCAGGGTGATAAAGTAAAATTCCTGTTTACGCTTCCTTACCAAAATTCCGGGAACATATTCACGCATGACATCTTCCATGACCGAAAATCTCGTGTAGTCATCCAATCTATAATGCTCATCCGGCTTTCCATAGAAAGGAATGGTATCCTGATTCACATTGAGAATCTTTGCACGCGCTTGTTCAAAGTAAGCATTCTCAATCTGCATCCCGACGCTGCGAGTTACCAATTGCCCGGCAAATTTTTCAGGGAGATTGAACGGCGGAAGTTTTGTCTCAGAAAACTTATCGGAAAATGGGTTCGAAATTTTTATTGTGTACAACGAATCAACCTGTGTATTCGTTTGGACAACCATCTTATTAGGTCCGTAGAAATTCTTTAATTCGAATCGTATTTCTCCCTGGCGGTTGCTCTTCGTTCCACGCAATTGGAAATACTTACCTGGTATGGAGAGGTATGTTGGTATATTGATACCCGGTTCCCCGGTAACCTCATGTGTCAGAGATCCGGTTACCAGATGGCCTCTGTATTCAGGAATAAATGGAAACTGTTGCGGCTTGGCAGTCAGAATATCATTCCACCTAAAACGTCTCCACCCGTGCGTCAACATCAGGTCATCTGCGGCCTCTCTGGCATCTTTATCCTCAGAAAAATAGTATCCGGGCTCCTCGACCTGCCCTTTTAATTCTGATGTGAGATAAAAATAATTGTGAATGTTCATTGGGTCTTCCAACTGAAGAGAATCCAGTCTATAAACGGCAATGGATAAATCCGACTGCTCCATATCGTTGTGCTTATTACTTGCAGCTATCGTGACGCTTATTTTTTGACGGCTCGAATAATGTTCTTTGTCGGATGCGCCTGACAATATCAATGACTCGGGCCTTTTGAAGAATAAGCGTTCGCATACTGGTCGGCTATTCTGATCGAAAATGGTTATATGAGAAACACCATCCTGAAGTAAATTTTTTTTGACAGTGAATGTTGTCTCACCAAGATGCAAGGCCTTAGTCGCGGTATTGACAATCTTATCCCGTGTATGCACTACCAGGTGAACAATTCTCAGGTTGTCATCCGGGAACCT
>DASUGQ010000235.1:0-21632 GCA_036273935.1 Cyclobacteriaceae bacterium
AGGTGATCCGTGTGGTTGTGACTGGAGGTAACGATGTCCACACCAGTGAGCAACTGCGGTTCAATGACCAGCTCACTCATCCGTGTGTGAGGCTTGTTGGTGCTGAGGTATTTCTTCGTCAGTGAATCGGACAAATAGGGATCAAACAAAACGAGTACGTGGTTCCATTGAATGAGGAAGCCACTTTGCCCCAGCCACCAGATGTCGAACGAATCAGCATTGCCATTTGCTTTCGCATCGTGAATTTGCTTTTGCAACTCTACCCCTTTGCAATACGCCGGTATTAACGATGGTATCATCCCTTCAAGCTTTCCCTTACTTTCTTTGCTCCCTTCACCATGTTGTTGAGTTTTTGTCGCGAGGCCCAGCGCGCCGTCTGGCTCAACCCACAGTCCGGAGCGACAGCTAGTTTATTGGCAGGCACATATTTCAAACAGCGGTTGATGCGATCAACAACGTCATCAACGGTTTCGATGTAATAGCTTTTCACATCAACGATTCCTACGGCAACATCCAGTTTTTCTGCAAATGCAGCTAGCAACTCGATTTCGGCAAATTCGCGGTTGGCCATCTCGACATGGATCTCATCTACGGTGAGATTCAGAAAATCCGGCAACATCGGTTTAAGGCTCCGATATCCTACCGGATGACCTTTGAAGTTTCCAAAACATAAATGAGTTGATAACCGACACTTGCCATAGATGGAACTTACCGTGCGATTGAAAATGTCCACAAACCGTTTGGTGTCTTCCTTATAGGCATAGCAACTCATGGAAGGCTCATCGACGGTAAGTTCGGTACAGCCTGCCGCCACAAGGTCTTCAAGTTCTTTCTTAACAATTGGAAGCAGCGCCTCCGTGATAGCATAACGATCTTTGTATTTTTCGTTCGGCAACAAACGACCGCTTAAAGTATAAGGTCCGGGGACACTCGCTTTAAGTGTTGGTCCTGGCGGTGCAAGTTTTTTCAGTCGGTTAAATTCCTTCACAGCGCCAAGTCCTTGTGGAGCCGTGAGTGTATCGACAATGGTATTTTTTCCGCGTTGATCGTGGGCAGGCGGTCCGAATTTTCGAAGTTCGTCCGTATTCTCTTTAATGCCTGTGATGAACCCGTAAAATGAGAGATTGAAATCCAGCCGCGTTTGCTCGCCATCCGTGATGACATCAAGTCCCGCACTCACCTGGTCGTGAATGGCCGCGATGACAGCATCTTCAATCATCTCCTCGCGATCGGCATTTCCAAACTCATGAAGGTTTTTAACAGCAAATTCAAGCCACCCGGGAAACGGATAACTTCCAATTACGGTTGTGCGGATAGGAATGGGCTGCATATCTTTTTATTTTTTAAAAAAGTGCTTTATACTCTTTCGTGTTTTCGTGGCCTAACGCGTGGCACTCACCCTTCTCCTGCAGGAGAAGGGCCGGGGATGAGGTGAGTCACCTCTCACCAACATTCGCATACAATTTTGACAATCGATGAGCATGTTCATCATACGCGCTTTCAAATAATTCCTCAGCTCGTTTCGCTCCTACTACATTAGCAGCGCTTAACACTTTTGGCGGGTGACCATTTTTAGTCAGCAAATTCGCTACCTCCGCTTTGATCGAGTTTACAATGAGCGCACCACCAACGGTTGATCCTGGTGCCACAGGTGTATCCAGTCCTTCGATCGTCACCATGGCATCGCCTACCGGAGCGCCGGTGTCTAATAGGAGGTCGGCAAAGTCACCCAGTTTTTTTCCGTCTTCTCTTTTGCTGGCGCTTTTCTCCGAATGTTTCTGCGTCAACATTACCACGACCTTAACCTTTCTCTTCTTAAACTCTTCCGCCATTTCAACGGGCACAAGATTCGTCCCTCCGGAGGAAATGATAAAGGCAGAGTCTTCGCCCGTTATATCAAAGTTTCTCAGGATCCTTTCTGCGAGACCCGAAACATTTTCCAGGAACATCGCCTGCCGCTGACCATTGGCTCCTACGACAAGGTTGTGAAAGGTAAGTGACAACTCAACAATAGGATTAAAACCCGGGAAGGAACCATAACGCGGCCACATCTCTTCAACCATAATGCGACTGTGCCCCGAACCAAAAACGTGAACCATCCTTCCCGCCAGTATCGTGCTGGCAAACCATCCAGCAGCCAGTTGAATATTTTTCTCCTGCTTTTCGACAGCGTCAAGAATTTGTCCGCATTTATTGAGGTAATCTAAAGTTGGTGTCAGTTTCATCTTGGTAAATTTCCTTTTTAACAATCAATCTTCTCCCGAGACCATCGCAGTAAAAAACAACTCCATCGTTGGGCACTCTTCCTTCTCCTTCAGGAGAAGGGTTGGGGATGAGGTGAAAGCCACGTACTGCCCTCTTTTTAACCATGCAAATTTGCCAAAGCAAAACCCGCTGCACCAACCGCGCCGGCAAGATCAGAAAATTGAGCCATGACCAACGGAGTTGTTTTACCTCCCGGCTGCCACTCATACTCAGCGAGAAAATCTTTGAGCGGCGTCATTAAGGAATCACCAGCCAAAGATATTCCACCGCCGATGATGATCACTTCCGGCGAAAGTACATTGATCAATGAAGCAATGGTGATGGCAAGTTTACGCACTGAAGACAACCACAACCATGTGGCAAAGATGTCACCTCGTTTGTATGCCTCAACCAATTCAAATGTTGTCTTGAATTTTCCTTTCGATCGCTGAACAATGTTCAAATTACCGATGGCATCTTCAATACTCCCAGGCATGTTGGTAACGTCAAGAAGCGAATTGTTGGCATCGATAGTAACATGTCCAAGATGACCCGCCATTTGTGAAAGTCCCTGGTACAATTTTCCATCGATGAGAATTCCACCACCGACGCCTGTACCCAGTGTGAGCAGCACGACATGCTTCATTCCTTTTGCAGATCCATAGGTAGCTTCGGCCATCAGCGCTGCGTGGGCATCATTCAATACATAAATTTTTTTGCCGGTGTAAGATGACCAGTTGAAGTTTTCGAGTCCAGGCAAGCGGCCCGGCATAAAGGCAATGCTCGTGTTATACTTATTGGCAAGTCCGGGGGCAGAAAGACCGATTGCTTTTACTTTGTAATCAGCAAGACTTTCCAGTGCTTTGATCATCGTTGATACCGTCTGCTTCCAGTGCTGATCATCCTGTTCATTGGTATCTTCACGAAGTTGGTGAAGAATATTTCCCTGTTCATCCAGTAACACACCCTTGATATTCGTACATCCCAAATCAATACCAATAGCACATTCACCCATATACCTTCAATTAATACTGACCTTCTGATAAATGCCATCCGCCATCAACGGATAACACCTGTCCCGTTGTAAACTTCGATTGATCGGAAAGAAAATAAACAGCCGCTCCATCCAGATCGTTTGGTGTACCTACGCGTCCGCCATCAAGCGGTTGCTTTGTTTTAATGAATGACATAATCGTTTCATCATTTGCCGCGCGTTGTGCCATCGGCGTTTCTACCAAAGCAGGTGCAATGGCATTGATGCGAATATTGTCTTTTGCATAATAGGATGCAATGGATTTTGTCAATCCGATGATAGCTGCCTTTGAAGCCGCATAAGCATGCGTGGAAAAATAGGAAGGGGAAGGTGAGTAAGCCAGCACTGAAGCCATATTCAATATGGTTCCTGCAGTATCTAATTTTCTAAAGGAACGCACAGCAGCGCGATTGGAGAGCATCAAGGAAGTAAGGTTCATCTCCATCGTTTTGTTCCATCCTTCTAAAGTAATTTCGTGAAGCGGTCCATCACCAAACTTTCTCCCGCTTCCTCCCGCGACATGATAAAGTCCATTAAAGCGTTTAAATTTTTCCAGGCACTTCTCAATACCTTTTTCGGCAACATCTTCCTCTGCAGCATCACCAACCACTACTTCGCCACGATTCTTCAATATCCTTGAAGCTTCTCCTGCAAGCTGATCGTCCCTCCCGATGGCAACGACCCCGGCACCTTCCTCAATAAACGCACGCGCGGCGGATAGTCCAATGCCAGACGTACCACCCACAATTACAATACCTTTATCTTTAAGCCATGGCATACGACTCTGAAAAACATTTGCTTACTGCATTCAAGGTAAGTGAGAACGTGGATTATTCAAAGTGGCAGGCAAATCCGGCACGGAGGGCGTCGCGACAATCGAATGGTCAGACAGCACGGACGCAATAGTTAACAAAATGTTAAAATTCAGGCCTCAAACATTCTATTCCACCGTCCATTAATGTGTCTAACGGTTTCCCAGATACATGTATAAAAACTTATCTTAGCCGCTCAAAACCTGTTCAACCCATGAATTACAAAGCCTTATTATTTGTCATCTCCATTATGTCGCTGGCTTCTTGTTCACAGCCTGAAAAAAAGGTCGTCCTCGTTCCCGATCAAAACAATGGCGGCATTACGCTTCCCGAAAAGTTTGGAGCCGTCGTTGTCGTTGATACACTGGGCCGCGGCAGGCACATGGCGATTAATGAAAACGGTGATATTTACCTTCACCTTTCCCGTTTGAATGGTGATGGAAAGGGAATTGTTTTCCTCCGCGACACAACCGGTGATGGGCGGGCTGATATCATTAAGAGTTATAGTGATGTTTCAGGAACCGGCATCGAATTACACAATGGATACCTCTACTATTCTGATCGCATGCATGTCTATCGGTCAAAAATGACAGAAGGTGAAATGCTTCCAGCGGATGCGCGGGATACTGTGGTCACACTCGTTGAAGGCGGCGGCCACGTGGAGAAGCCATTCACTTTCGACAACAAGGGGAATATGTACGTAAACGTTGGTTCCATGAGTAACTGCTGCGAAATGCAACTCCGTTCGCCCGACTCAAAAGGTGATGACCCCTGCAAGGAACTGGAGACGCGCGCAGGTATCTGGAAGTTCGATGACAATACCCTTAACCAGGTTCAGGATCTCGCCCATCGCTACGCAACAGGAATACGAAATGCTGTTGCCCTCACCTGGAACTTCGATGTTGACCGGTTGTACGCCGTTCAGCATGGACGCGATGACCTGCACCGTTACTGGCCTGCCTATTACACCGAAGAACAAAATGTTGAGCTGCCATCTGAAATATTTTTTGATTTGGAGCAAGGAGATGATATGGGATGGCCCTACTGTTACTACGATCATCTGCAGAAGAAAAAATTAATGAACCCTGAATACGGGGGTGATGGTGTAAAGGCCGACCGCTGTGCTGAGGCAAAAGACCCTTTGGTGGGATTTCCCGGGCACTGGGCGCCAAACGATTTGTTGATTTATAAAGGTGACATGTTTCCAGAGCGATACAAACATGGTGCCTTCATCGCCTTCCACGGCAGTTGGAACCGCTTAGGCCATCCGCAGGGAGGCTACAAAGTTGTCTTCATCCCTATGAAGGACGGCAAGCCTTCCGGTGACTATGAAGTGTTTGCTGACGGATTTATCGGTCAGCCGCAAATCACTAACCCTGGAAATGCGTTCTTCCGGCCTTGCGGACTCGCAGAAGGTCCGGACGGGTCACTCTATATTTCTGACTCACAACATGGCCGTATCTGGCGCATCGTCTATTACAAAGATGAAATGCCCACACCACTCGCTACTAACCTGTATCAGCCAATTGCACTGGAAAACCCCGAACCTGTTCCCGCTGAGCTGATGGCCGGCAAACAGGTTTATGATAAGTATTGCGTGGCATGCCATCAAAGCAATGGCAAAGGGGCACCGGGGATGAATCCTCCCCTTGGCGGCGTTAGTCTCGTTACGGGTGACAAAACTGAAGTGATAAAGATTGTCTTAAACGGACTTAGTGAGCCGACAGCAATCAATGGCGAAACCTACAACAACGCTATGCCGTCGCACGCCTTCCTCACTGATCAACAGGTAGCTGATGTGTTGACTTATGTGAGAAATACATTTGGAAACAAGGCTGATGCGGTGAAGCCGGAGGAAGTAGCGAAGGTTAGGCCGAAGCAATAAGTGAAAAAGTCAGTGGTCAACAGTCATCGATGGTTGTATTCCCAATGACAAATTTATCTTTGAGCCAGGAGTGACTCCACATGTGGCATGTGAAGCATCTCTCTCTACCATTCTGAAGATTAATTGCTAAAGTCTTTAAATTATCAAGTGTTACTGATTAATCATCTAATTAAATAGACAATTCAGGAATTGCACAATACTGGCTGCATTATGCGTATATTTATACAAATTTATAGACCGCCTGGTTCAGTTGCCTAATCCCGGCAACAAATGACACTTCCCTGAAAGCAATTAATTGTTTCCATCGCAGGCAGTTCTGACTCATTACCTTTTTCTGCTTTAAGCTGGGGTTTTGGCGTACAAACGGATTCAATATAAAGCTCTGCTATGAAAATCGCTTACATCGGCACCTATCCTCCACGTGAATGTGGCATCGGCACGTTTACCCACAATCTTGTCCAGTCAATGGTAGGCGACAACAGCACAGGAACGAATGTGAACGAAGTTTTTGTTGTGGCATTAAACGACTATGAGGAGGATTATGAGTATTCAGAAGAAGTTAAGCTGGTTATTCGACAGGAGCAACAAGCTGATTATCTAGAGGCCGCCAACTTCATCAATTTAAGCGGAGCAGACATTTGTATCCTTGAACATGAGTTTGGAATATTTGGAGGGCAAAGTGGCGTTTACATACTTCCATTACTTCATCGGCTTAAAATTCCTTTAGTAGTGACTCTTCACACCATTCTTAAAGCACCATCGTATAACGAAAAGGCTGTGCTGAAAGAAATATGTAAAATGGCGGATAAAATTGTGGTGATGAGTCGTACCGCCAGCGGATTCCTCACAACAGTCTATGAGGTGTCGGAAAAAAAGATTGCTTTCATTGAACATGGCGTACCCGACATTCATTTTAACCAGGCGCAATCGAAAAAAGAATTCAAACTGGAAAATAAAAAATTGTTGCTCACTTTCGGGTTTATCAGCCGCAACAAAGGCATCGAAACGGTAATTAAGGCATTACCAAAAGTTATTGAAAAATATCCTGACGTCTTGTACATGGTTCTGGGGAAAACGCATCCCAATGTTCTGCGGCATTCGGGTGAAGAATACCGGAACTATCTGCAGCGATTAATTAAGACCCTCAACCTGGGAAACCATGTTTTTTTTCTGAATGAGTTTATCGATGAACGAGAGCTGTTTAAGTATTTATCTGCATGCGACATCTACATTACACCCTATCTGAATGAAGCTCAGATTACGAGCGGCACATTATCGTACGCGATGGGTGTGGGTTGTGCCGTCATCTCAACGCCGTATTGGCATGCTTCGGAGTTACTGGCGGATGGCAGGGGAAGGCTCTTCGAATTTAATAATTCAGACATGCTTGCCACCATTTTTATGGAATTGCTTGATCGGCCGGATGCATTACATGATCTGCAAACGAAGGCCTACGACTATGGAAGAAATATTACCTGGCCAAAGACCGGAGCAAAATATGTTACCTTGGCAAAAAGCATTCTTGCCCAGCCTCATGAAACGGTTATCAAAAAAGAAACGATCGTTGACCCCTTGCTACTTCCCCCATTTTTGCTGACGCACATCAAACGATTGACTGACGACACAGGAATCATACAGCATGCGAAGTTTGGCATCCCCAATTTAAAAGAAGGCTACTGCCTGGATGATAATGCGAGGGCGTTGCTGATGGCGTTGATTGCTTACAAGCAAAAAAAGGACTCGCTCGCATTCGAGCTGATGCCAATTTACCTGAGCTACATTCATTACATGCAAAACAAAGATGGCACATTCAGGAATTTTCTCAGCTTCAACCGAAATTTTCTTGATGAGGTAGGATCGGAAGATTCCTTTGGAAGAACAATCTGGGCGCTGGGTTATTTACTGGGTAACGCACCGAATGACGCGTATTACCAAACCGGAAGGCTGGTATTTTTTGATGCCGCACCAAATTTTGAAAAGCTCAAATCGATACGAAGCATTGCTAACACGATGATTGGCATTTGCTATTACCTGAGGAGCAATCCATCGGATGATGGAATGACCGAACGATTGCGGAATCTCGCCAACATTCTTGTCAAACATTTCAAGGATAACAACACTGGCGAGTGGAAATGGTTTGAGCCTTTGTTAGCCTATGACAATGGCATATTGCCGCTTGCTATGCTGCATTCGGCAGAGATATTGAACGACAATACAATCACAAGAACGGCGATGGATGCTATGAATTTCCTCACCGGCATTACCATGAGGGATGGTTACTTATCCATTATCGGTAATAGTGAATGGTATAAAAAGGATGGCGAACGCTCCATGTTTGCGCAGCAGCCAATTGATGCCATGGCCATGATATTGATGTATCACCAGGCCTTCCATTTAACAAAGGATAAAGAGTACCTGAACAAATTATACACTTCATTCATGTGGTTTTTAGGCGAGAATGATCTGCGGATGAGTTTATATGATTATGAAACGAAGGGTTGCTGCGATGGCTTTGAAAACTACGGCGTTAACCGGAACCAGGGAGCGGAAAGTTCACTGGCTTACCTCATCTCACACCTCACCGTGCTGCAAGCCTATGAAGAGTTTTATAAATCGGATTAAAGAGCATGAAGGTTGCGATACTGTCACCCATTGCATGGCGAACACCACCGAGAAAGTATGGCCCGTGGGAGCAGGTTGCTTCCAACCTCGCCGAGGGCCTGACAGAGAGAGGAATTGATGTAACCTTGTTTGCAACCGGTGACTCCATTACAAAAGGAAAACTTGAATCCATTTGCAGTCATCCTTATGCGGAAGATGACAAACTTGATCCTAAGGTTTGGGAATGCCTGCACATCAGTCATCTGATGGAGCGGGCCGATCAGTTCAACATTATTCACAATAACTTTGATTTTCTACCCCTCACCTACTCGCGTCTTATCGGCACGCCTATGATCACCACCATCCATGGATTTTCTTCATCGAGAATAATTCCGGTGTATAAAAAATATAATAGTTCAACGACCTACATTTCTATTTCAAATGCTGACCGGCATCCTGACCTTGATTATTTGCGAACCATCTATCATGGAATAGACCCCGCTGATTTTACCTTCCGGGATAAAAAGGATGACTACCTTCTTTATTTCGGCAGAATACATCCCGACAAAGGAGCTCATGCGGCTATCGAGATCGCCCGTCAGTCAGGGCATCAGTTAAGAATGGCCGGACTGATCCAGGACGAGAATTATTTCAATACGCAGATAAAACCACACATTGACAATGATCGGGTGGTGTATCTGGGCAATGCCGCCCCCGCGATGCGAAATGAATTATTAGGTGGTGCTCGCGCATTGCTGCACTCCATATTTTTCGATGAACCGTTTGGTCTCAGCGTAGTGGAAGCGATGATGTGCGGTACCCCGGTAATAGCTTCTGACCGCGGAAGTATGCCTGAACTTATTGTTGACGGCGCGACAGGCTTTTTGGTAAACAATATAGAAGAGGGAGCATCGGCCGTAAAAAAATTAGAACAAATTAACCCTAAGACTTGCCGCGATCACGCCTGCCATAATTTTAGTCTTCAACGAATGATTGATGAATACATCGATGCATACCAGACCGTTCTGCACCGGGTTGACAGATGATAGTTCACAGCAATGTTGCTCTGGCATTTAGGAAATCTACAACGCAACTAGACATTACTGTGATCTGCGATCCGTACTCTCTGAGTACTACTTGCTTTTCTTTATCGCTTCCAACAGTTCGGACATGTCCACTACGCCATATGTCGAGGAGTAGTCCGATAACGCATAAGGCAATATGAGGCTGTTGTTGTGAATGAGGGACCCGCAGGAATAGACCACATTGGGTACATAACCATTTCTTTCATCTTCACGTGGCGAAAGCAGCGGCTCGCTAAGCCGTCCGATTTCTTTGGAGGGGTCATCCAAATCGAATAATGAGGCGCCGATACAATACCGCCTCATAGGTCCTACACCGTGCGAGATAACCAGCCACCCTTCTTCTGTCCATAACGGGGAGCCACAATTTCCTATTTGAATAAATTCCCAGGGAAAGCGCGGCTCCTGGATAATAAACGGTTTGTTCCACACAGTCGTCCTGTCCGAATACATCAGGTAATTATTAACGCCATCAATTCGGGCCAGCATGGCGTATTTTCCCTTGATCTTCTTTGGAAACATCGCGAGATTTTTATTTTGTGCCCCGCTTCCATGCAACGGCATGACACGAAATGTATAAAAATCTTCCGTCGTAAGGAGTTTTGGTAATATAGTATGACCGTTATAAGCGGTATAGGTCGCGTATATTTTTTCCGTCTTGTCATCATCAACAAAACGCACAAAGCGTGCATCTTCAATGCCCCGGCTTTCAGAATCAGATACGGGAAAAAGGACGCGCTCGGTGATGTCCGAGTCGTGTTTAAAGGCTACGTCGTAAAAGGAGTCGGCCAGCCAGGTCACTTCTTCGAGCGCCATTCTCCTTTCAACACTGATGTCGCTATCATCGAGTACTTTGGCAACAGCGTTTTTCAAGACATAATATTCAAATCTTTCCGGAAGACCTTCCATAATCGTGGTGGAATATTTCTTCGGGATACGCATTTCTTCCAGTTTTTTGACAAAGCGTTCTTTATCATAAAGTTTTTTGTGCGTAATCTCGGCCATATCAATATGATCACCGACCTTCATCACCTGGAGATCATTATTGATATCAAGGAGTCCCCTTCTGAACACGATGGACGATATATGACCTTCACCCGTGGCCCGAAAAGAAAGGATAACTCTCTTCTCTCCTTTTTCAAGGTATAGCTGATCGAGATCTTCAACCATGGAGGGATTGAAAAAAGCAGCAGACTCAATCGAATACTCCATCGTGAAGTAAGAACCGATCAGCATCTTTCGATCATCAGCCAGATCAGCAAAGTTGATCTGCATACCTTCAATGATTCCCTGTATGTTGGCACAATGTCTGAGAAAAACGCCGGAAATGTTCCGATGGCGACTTGCAAACTCGCGAAGCGTGTGCTCAAGGGCAAAGCTGACTTCCTTCTCACTCAGCGACATTAATCTACTTACGATTTTTTGTGTCCGGTTATCACTGTTTGTAAAATACCGTGTAATCACCCTGCTGGAATCGGGTGTAAACTTTACGTTTTTTCGGGTGACGGAAACACGCATTGGCTTTAAATCTTGGACAGATGTTCCTGATCCGTCTAAAGAGTCTTTTTAGGGGCTGTCATTTCGCGGACTTTCAAAGATACATCCAATTATCTGGCTCCTTCACGATTTTCAGAAAGTATTATTGAGCTTTTGGAGCAGGCTGAAAGGTGAAGAACACTTTTAGACCGAACGGCATGTAAAAACTCTTTTTCATTTTTACAATTTTCAATTTGCAGAAAAGAAGATGGGATTAGATAGCTAAACCAATGAGACTCTCCTCCCTGTCTCAGCTGCTTTGTAAATACCATCCATGACTTTAGCATCCTTCCATCCTTCCTGACCGGTGATATGATCTGGAAGTTCATTGCCAGCCAATAGGACCTTTGCTATTTCATCGCATTGTGTCGCCTGCTGATTAATTTCAGGGAAATTCAATTCCCCCTTGCTGGTCCTTCCTTTGAAAGGCCCATAACTAATGGCGGGGCTTAATTCGAAGAACCCCTCATCTGCGCCGGCATAGACCCGGTCGATACCGCAATTGTAACTGCTGGTGGATGTCACTGCCGCGCCGCCCGGAAAATGTAATTGCCAGGTGATAGATTCTTCAACTTCTTTAAACAATTCCTTGTTGGTTACAGGACCAAATTGCGCCGTCACGGAAACAGGTTCTTCTCCAAGAATATACCGGGCAACTTGTACACAATAGACTCCCAGGTTCATAAGCGGTCCGCCACCGGCAAGGGCCTTGTTTAGACGCCACTCACCTGGGGTGCCACTCTTGTATCCAAGTGAAGCTTCCACCAGCCGGACTTGTCCTAAAACTTTTTCCTGTCCCAGTCTTTTCAACTCCATATTGTATGGCTCATAATGCAGCCGATAACCAACCGCCAGCTGTACATTGGCTTTTTTGCAGACGTCGATCATTTCCTGACAATCACTTGCGTTTATCGCCATAGGCTTTTCAACAATGACGTGCTTACCAGCCTTCGCCGCACGAATGGCAAACTCCTTGTGCATGGCATTCGGCAACACCACGTAGACCAGGTCGATGTCCCCATTATTTCGGATCTCATCGAAGTTGTTGTAGTTATAAATATTCGATTGTGGTATCCCGTATTTTTCACTCCAGATTTTCTCCTTTGTTGGCGTTCCCGTAACAATCCCGGCTACTTTACAGTACTGCGACACGGTAATGCCCTCGGCGAGATAACCGGCATACCTCCCAAGACCA
Organism: Cyclobacteriaceae bacterium; assembly: GCA_036273935.1. GTDB lineage: Bacteria > Bacteroidota > Bacteroidia > Cytophagales > Cyclobacteriaceae > ZC4RG29. Next base: position 12,389 of record DASUGQ010000235.1, read on the forward strand.
CAAAGGGCAATGTTTAACTTTTTGCCCTGGTAGTTTCTCTTCTCATGACTCAGAAACGACGGAAGGGTGACAAGAGATACAACTCCTGCTCCCAGACCCATCTTTTGTAAGAACGAACGGCGCGAAACGTTTTCCATTTTTTCATCTATTGATTATGAGTATTGGTAGCCGCGGGAGCACGATCATTACGGACGATAGAGAATTATTTAATCGGTATTTTCTGATCTAAAAGTTGATCCACCCTGAGACATCATTTGAATAGGTCAGGGTCAGCAGGTGCATGGCGCGCGTGCAGGCTATATACAATAAACTTCTGTCTACCTCAGTTTGGTAATTCCGTGAAGACGCAAATGGAATGATCACTTCATCAAACTCCAATCCCTTTGCCAGGTGAACGGTAGTGATGATGACCCCATCCGTAAACGAAGTGCTGTCCGCGTTTAGCAAATGAATACCGTGGCCTTTCATTTCATCAAACAGCATTGCTGCCTGTTCCTGTGTTTTGCATATGATCCCCAGCAACTGATGCTCGGAGTCTTTGAATTTTGCGATCAGGCCTTTGATTGCCTCAACTTCCTCCACGTTGCTGGCGAAGCGCTTAACTTCTGGTTCCCGGCCGTGACGTTCCATCGCCACTAGGTTTGGGTTGGGCAAGATGCGCTGGGCAAAGGCCGAGATCTGCCAGGTCGAACGATAACTTCTGAAAAGCTTCACCACATCCGCCTGGGGGAAGATTTGCTCAATTCCTTCAGCAGAGGAGGCGCTGTAAGGGTTTACCCGCTGATTCACGTCGCCGAGAATGGTCTTTTTACAATTGAACAACCGCGACAACACCGCATACTGAACGGGTGTGTAGTCCTGCATCTCGTCAACGAGCAAATGCTTCACACCATCATAGGATTGTGTTTGAATTCCCTCCAGCCGCATTTTGAAATAGATCAGGGGGAATACATCCGCGTATTCAAGCATTCCCCCGGGAGAAATCTGGAGCAGTTCTTCCCTTCCCACCCATCGAAAGAAGTCTTTATACAAATCGAATACATTGTTCATTCTGAACATGCGCGGCAGGGCTTCCCAGATCTTTCCCCTCTCATGCCCTGTTACTTTGCGGTTGGTGTTATCCCGCACATAGTTTTGAACATCCTTGAAGACCATTTGAAAACGTTTCAACGGTGGAACGCGGTGATACGCCTTGAACCTTTCCAGTATGTAGGGTCCCGGAATAACGGTCTTGCCGATGCGCAACTCAGTTACATCCCAGTAATTATTTTCAATATGAATGAGGTACTGATTGAGCTTGCTGAGGAATTCAAAGGATGCCTTGAATCTGATGCGTTCGATGAAAGCCTCATCGTGATTTTCCAGTATGGCAGACACCTGCTGGTAAAAATGCTGGAAGTTGTGTCTGTTCTCCAGTAAGTCAGTAGCCAACTCTTCCATTGTCATTTCAGGAATGTGTTCCTCGCCCAGCTCAGGCAGTACGTTGGATATATAATCGGCAAAGACTTTATTGGGTGAGATGATCAAAATGTCCCGGGAGGAAATGGTATCGCGAAAACGATACAACAAAAAGGCGATGCGATGGAGTGCAATAGATGTTTTTCCGGAGCCGGCCACACCCTGGATGATCATTACGGGGGACGTTTCATTTCTGATCACGGCATTCTGATCGCGCTGAATGGTCGCAACAATATTCTTCATCTTGTCGTCGGATGATTTGCTTAATTCCAATTGCAGAATATCATCCTGTATGTTCAGCGAATTCTCGATCATGAACTCCATGACGCCATCGCGTATCTTGTACTGGCGCTTCAGTTTGATCGCTCCATCGATCTCGCCGGAAGGTGTTTGATAGGACGCAGGGCCTAATTCAAAATCATAAAACATGGAGGAAATCGGTGCCCGCCAGTCATAGATAAGGTTGGCGCGATGTGTCTCATCGAAAAAAGAGTAAATGCCAATATAAATGGGCGTCTCGTCTCGTTCAGTAACAAAGTCAATCCGTCCAAAATAGGGCGACTTTCCCAGCTTCATGAGCTTGCGTTTCCGAACTACTGCAGATTCGCCCGTATACGCCATTCGGTTAATGGACTGCCCGGCGGCCACCATGTCGGCCTCATCCATCCCCGATTGATGCTCGTAAATGTATTGCTTGTTTTGCCGAAGCTCCTCTGAGAACTGTCTTACGCTGCCATCGACGCGATTTAAGGCCAGCAAAAGCTTTTCCTTAATGACTTCCAGATATTCCCGTTCTTCCTGTTCTGTCGTATTTATCATCCCTGTAACCTGATTCAAAATTCAAAATTAACAGGATGAATTGAATTCCGGATATTTTATCGGAATCGTGTTGAATCAAGATTCAAAGGGGCTACACAGAGAGGTTAATGTGAAATGAATGAGAATTGCAAGGGACTGAACTTCCTCTCACATTACCACAGCTCCAATCCCAATAACTTCTTTCCCAATGGAGATAAAATTGCTGCAGGATATTTTGTCTTCTCCCAATTGCGAGGGTCACCGGGGAAAGCGTATCCTTCAGGTGGATTACGATCTCTCCATGAGTTGATCCTCCATTGCCGTAGTTCTTCATTGTCTTCTTGCGCCGGCATCATCGAAATGTATTGCGCAAGTCTTACCTTGTTTCCGCTTTGATTGGGACGTATTCCATGGGGCTGCATGCTGTGGAAGATGAGCAGGTCACCAGCATTCATCTTTACCTTCACAAGTTCAAACCCGCTTATGTCAGGCTTGAAAGGATCACGGTCCTTTGGTTGTGTGAGCTTCCATGTGTCAAATGTTCTGAACAGTTCGGGGATACATTGAAACCCTCCCATGTTCTCGTCATCCTGGTCAGCAAGGGCGAGAACACCTTGTACATTCTGTGGCTTCGTCTCGGGATCATAGTCCCAATGAATAAATCCTTTATAGTCGTACCCCGGTCGAATTGGTAAATTCAGATTCGCGCGGTCAATGGTGACCCATAATTTTTCAGTTCCCCATATGTCGACAAAAGCGTCATACACCCTGGGAAATTGCCGATTATCCCAAAGAGCCTGATGGTTATACACTTCCACCATACCGGTATTGGTAAGTTCTTTCATTTGTATCTCCCGCCTTGGCGGAGCGTACCAGGTAGACGGATCATTGGGATCTTTTTCTTCGAATTCCCACAAGAACTTTGCTGTTTGCTCAACCTGTTCCTTTGGCACAGCATTTTTAAGGACGATGTAACCATTGGTGATCCAGAACTGCCAGTCTTCTTCGCTCAGTACCCGAAGAGGTTTTCCGTTGCTGCGGTCATTGAGTTTAACCGCACTGCTTTTTGCTGTTGACGGATTCCCGGGAATATCCTTGTGTGCCATGGTGGCAGCCATTGTTTTCTGTTCCATAAGAATTTCTTTATGTGATTAATAATGAACCAAAACTACTGACATCACAAAATTTCCTCAACAGCAATACTGACCACTTTTTGCTCTGTATTGACCACTTTTATGATTTGGATACTAAAAACTATAAATTAGAAAGCAATTGAGCAGTCTTTATGAAGATCATTCAGGAAAAGGTTCTCATTGAAAAAGGTAAGTCTTTTCGCCTCTTCAAGCCCAGTCTGAGAAATTATTTCTACTGGCATTTCCATCCAGAGTTTGAACTTGTTTACGTAGAAGCGGCTACGGGCATCCGCCATGTTGGACAGCATATCTCGAGCTATAACGGAAGTGATCTGGTAATGATTGGTTCAAATATTCCTCATCTCAATTTTGATTATGGGCTAAGAACTGCTTACAGGCAAATTGTCGTACAGCTAAAAGAAAATTTCCTCGGTGATGCCCTGGTTCATACACCCGAGCTGAGTTCAATTCAACAACTTTTTAACAAAGCTGCATTTGGCCTTTCCTTCTCGGGCAAAACAAAAGAAGTTGCTGCTAAAAAGTTGAAACAGATGCAGCAACTAGATCATTTTAATCAATTGTTCTGCCTCCTGGAGATTTTTCAATTGCTTGCAAAAAGTAAAGAAGTAACAGTATTGAACGATCGCGATACAAGCATAAAGCTTTTTCTAAATGACAAGATCAGGATGGGTACCGTTTACAAGTATATCGATGATAACTTTGATCGAAAACCCGATGTCAATCGCATCGCATCACAAGTTCACCTCACGACAGCTGCCTTTTGCCGTTACTTTAAGAAACAGACAAAAATGACCTTCACGGATTTTGTAAATCAATACCGTATCAACCTTGCCAAAACATTTTTGTTGGAGAATAAATCCGTATCAGAAACATGTTATGCGGTTGGATTTGAAAGTCTTTCATATTTCAATAAGCTTTTCAAAAAGAATGCTGGTATAAACCCTTCTGACTTTAAGAAGAAATACCTCAAATAGATAGCGTCTTTGTAAAATCAGCCAATCAGTCCCTGTTACGGCAGCTAAACCGTTTGCGGTAAGAAATGCCTTCATTGTTGTGCATGTTATCCCAGCATTAACGATATTTCTTTGACTTAACTAAAATGTACTATGCCATCAAAAACACTCCCTCGTGTGGCCTACTTCTGCATGGAGTATGCTTTGCAAAGCGATTTTAAAATGTATGCCGGTGGTCTGGGAATTCTCGCAGGCGATTATCTTAAAGGTGCAAAGGATCACAAGTTTCCCATCGTAGGCGTAGGCATAAAGTGGAAGCAAGGTTACACCGACCAACGCATTTCCAAAGAAGGAAAAGCCATCGATACGTACCCGATTTATGAATATCCTTTTTTAAAGGATACAGGCGTTACAGTCACCGTTACAATTCGCAAGCGCGATGTCAAATGTAAGGTGTGGCTTTGTGACAAGTTTGGCAATGCACCCCTTTACTTGCTTGACACCGACGTACCGGGCAATGAAGACGGCTGGATCAGCGGGCAACTTTACGGCTGGTTTGGCGAGGAGCGAATTGCCCAGGAAATGGTACTCGGAATTGGTGGTGTGAAAGCGTTGCGCGCGCTAAAGATCCCTGTAGACGTATACCATTTCAATGAAGGCCATGCCCTCTTTGCCGGGTTTGAGTTGGTGCGAGAAAAAATGAAAGCGGGAAAATCTTTCGAGCAGGCTCTGGCTGCTTCAAGGCAAGAGATCGTATTTACCACCCATACTCCTGTGGTTCAGGGGAATGAATCACATTACCTCGACCGATTGATGTACATGGGCGCCGACAATGGCGTCTTCACTAAACAACAATTGAAACAGATTGGAGGCTCACCTTTCAATATGACGGTGGGTGCCTTAAGGATGTCGCGTAAATCAAATGCCGTGGCGCAACTTCACGCCGTGACGGCAAACAAGATGTGGAAGGATGTGAAAGGCCGCGCAGAGATCATTGGCATTACAAACGCCATTCACCTTCCCACGTGGGTGGATAGAAGGATTGTTAATGCAGCAAAGAATAACAGTAAGGACATCTGGAAGCTGCACCAGGAAAACAAAAAGAAACTGATTGATTTTGTTTATGAACGAACGGGTGTGAAGCTTAAGCCGAATGCTCTTCTCCTGGGTTTCTCCCGCCGGGCTGTTCCCTACAAACGAAGTGATTTTATTTTCAGGGACCGTACCAAAGTGGATCGACTTTTCAGGAGCGGTAAACTTCAAATCATCTTCTCCGGCAAAGCTCACCCCCTTGATGATGGCGGAAAAAGGATCGTCGCCAACATTGTAGCCTTAACCAAAAAATATCCAAAGTCAGTTGTCTTCCTGGAAAACTACGATATGACCATTGGATCCATGCTGGTACGAGGCTCGGATGTTTGGCTCAACAATCCCCGGCGACCCCAGGAAGCCAGCGGTACCTCCGGTATGAAGGCAGCGATGAATGGTGCCCCCAACCTGAGCATCCTCGATGGCTGGTGGCCGGAAGCCTGTCAGCATGGCGTGAACGGCTGGCAAATAGGTGATGGTTATGAGAATCGAAATGAGAACAAACTGGATGAACATGATCTGAAAGCGCTATACAAAGTGCTCCTTGACGAAGTCATTCCCACCTATTATAACGACAAGAAGAAATGGGTGGAGATCATGAAACAGAGTGTCCTGTCGACCCATAAACAATTTGCCGTGAAGCGGATGCTGGAAGAGTATTATGACCAACTCTATATACCTTCCTGAACATTCACAGGTCCAGGCTTGAACTTTTCGCAAACTTCCGCCAACGCAGTTGCGTCCCCTACATTGCCCGGAAAGACAACATAGGTGATCCCGGGAAATTTACTTTTCTCTTCAAGTTTCCATACGGGCACTCCAGGAATGATTTGTCCGAGGATAAGCGCCCTCTGGGACGCAAGTCCTTTTGATGCTATATCGCTGGAGGTGATCCCGCCCTTCGCTACAATGAAGGCCGGCCGTACTGTTAACCCTTTAACAATACTCACCAGAAAATCGGAGATCAGTCGATTGATCACCAAACTCTCGTCCGCATCAGAACCCGTTTCGAGGCGGCGGCTCGTATAGATCACCACATCTTTACCATCCGACAACCACTTATTGGCTTGTTGAACAATAGATGACAGGTAAGATAAATGATCTCCTGGCTGCAGGAGTTCGGTTACATTCACTTCAATGGGTTGGTGGCTTTTCTTGTTTAACAGGTGCTCAAGTTGACTGGTTGTTTTGGGTACATAGGATCCAACAACCACCAGTGCTCCGTTGGAAACCTTTTCCTTCTGAGGGACAAGAATTTTTCCCGAAACAAGTCCCGCACGAATGGGAACGAAGGTGGCTGATGTTCGGCATAAAAATTTCTGTCCTTTTCGCTCCGCTGTGAGCAACCCCATCACAAAGACTTCGATATCTTTTTTCGAACACGCATTTACAATCACCGTTTCACCCGCCTTACATTTCAACAGTTTCTCATAAACGCGTTCCGGCCCTCCAATGCGAACATCTTCCAGGCTGATCGAGGTCACTTCGGAAGCCTTGGTCTTTCCCTTTGTTTTCTCTTCCACCCATTCCCTCAGATCGGAATGACGATACCCGAATGAAGCATCCTGCGCAAAGGACGTCTCCGCGACTGGGATTAGAGTCCGCTGTTCCATAATGTAATGGACGTCGCCAATAGTCAGCCTTCCCCCTTCAATGAACGCAGGAAACAAAATCCGAATGGCACCACGCATGTTCACCGCATCTGCAAGTGCATTGACTTCTGCAGGAAAATGTCCCCTGAGCGTTGAGTCGCTCCTGCTGATGGGAACTATTGCACGGCCAGTCTCTTCCGAGGCCGCCAAAAGATTTCCGCCAACTTCAAGTGCCAACTGCACAGCATCTTTTTCCGGAAGACTGCGGGAGTTGGTAAGAATAAAAAGGATCGATGGTTTTAGTTTAAGTTCGGCCACGAGCAATGGCACCGTCCAACTGCTGAGCACAGTCACATCATAACAGGTTTGTGTCCCGGTCGGATCATCATCAAGCGCGACAATGGTTTTTTCGCTCTTCAGGAACTCCTCCCGAATCGAAGGCAATAATTCTCCATTGTATTCGGCTGGAAGCTGGCTTAAAATGGTATCAGACATTTGCGGCATTAAACCCAAGTGTAACCTTTCAAAGCAATCGGTCAATAGTTTTTCTCATCGTAAAATAGCTATTAAAAATTTAACCTATCTTTTCGCCTCAATAAAAACGGTAACTAAATAGACGAAGACAACTATTAACTATTAAGGGCATCTCTAAAAACCTATTGTTTATCACCTCATCCTTAGTCCTTCTCCTTCCCGGAGAAGGTCACAAGGAGTTTTTAGAGATGCCCTTAATCATTAACGATTAACTACTTAACCAGACTCATGCAAATCATTATCACTGGCGGGGGTGGATTTCTCGGTCAACGCCTTGCAAAGGCGCTGTTACAAAGCAATACCATTTCATTTGATGAATTGATATTGGCCGACATCAATCTTCCCCTTAATCCAATGAGGGATAGTCGTGTGCGATGTGTACAAGTTGATCTCTCAGAGACTGAGGCTGCAAAGTCACTGATCACTACGCAAACAGAAATCGTTTTTCACCTCGCTGCTATCGTAAGCAGTCAGGCAGAAAAAGATTTTGACCTGGGGTGGCGTATTAACCTTGACGTGACGCGGCAACTGTTGGAGGCCTGTCGCCATGCCAACAAAAGTATTCGCTTTATATTCGCCAGTTCCCTCGCCGTCTACGGAGGTGAGTTGCCGGCAGTGGTAAATGACGAAACACTGATCACTCCCCGTTCTTCATACGGCACACAAAAGGCCATCGGAGAATTGTTGGTTAACGATTACTCCCGTAAAGGCTTTATTGATGGAAGGGCATTGCGTCTACCTACTATCTGTGTCCGTCCGGGAAAACCCAACCAGGCAGCCTCATCGTTTGTCAGCAGCATTATCCGCGAACCATTGAACGGAGAGACTGCCGTTTGCCCGGTCTCCCCTGACCTTTCCTTGTTTCTTTCCAGTCCGGATACGGTTGTTAGCAATATCGTTCACGCTGCCGGAATACATGCAGGCAAATTAGGTGATTGGCGAACGCTGAACCTGCCGGGTATAACTGTCACCGTTCGGGAAATGCTTGACTCCCTTAGGCGGCTTACGGATGATGTCACACTTGCCCGGGTAACGTTTCAACCGGATGAAGCCATTAGCCGCATTGTCAACAGCTGGCCCGGTATAATTGACAACAGCACGGCCCTGGATCTCGGTTTTAAGGTAGACGCCCAATTCAACGATTTCATTCTTCAATACATGGGTGAAAACAATTCCGGTCCTGACGCGCCTTAGGATTTCAGTTTTTCTGGCGTCATCTATCCCATGTAGGTGGATTCCAACATGATGTCTGGAATCATGGACTGATATTCAACATAGGACTTATGCGATTGTGTCTTCCACAATTTACCTTCCTGGTCATCCATATAGGCCTGGTAATCCGGTGCTCCCGGAAATTTAATGTTATCCGCAACGACGACGCTTCCGTTATGGAGCCATTCTTTTTGTAAAATTAGATTAAGGTCAGGCAAGTATGCATCTTTGGCATGATCAACAAAAACAAAGTCAACCGTACCCGAATTAAAACCATGATCCTTTTGCAAGGCTTCTGCTGTTTTACCCCCATCACCCAATGAGCCTACCACTACCGTTACGCGATCGCTCAGGCCGGCATGATCGATTATTCTTCGGGCAAGGGCCGCGTTATCGGCGCTGAATTCAACCGAATACAAGTGTCCCCCGTTGGACAGCTTTTGTGCCATGCGGA
>DASUGQ010000236.1:0-3130 GCA_036273935.1 Cyclobacteriaceae bacterium
ATCATTTGCTCAAACGGTAATTTATGAGTTGCACGTTCGCGGGTTTACAAGAAATCCTAATTCTGGCGTTGAGGAAAAAAAACAAGGGACATTTTTAGGATTGATTGAAAAGATACCCTACCTGGTTGACCTGGGAATTACAGCTATCGAACTTCTCCCTGTATTTCAGTTTGACAAACAGGATTGTCCGGAAGGTCTCGTAAATTATTGGGGCTACAGCCCGGTTTCATTTTTTGCACCCCACCAGGGATATGGTACGACGGATAACCCCCTGAATGTTCTGGACGAATTTCGTGATATGGTTAAGGCCCTTCACCGTGCGGGAATAGAAGTTATCCTTGATGTTGTTTTTAATCACACGGCAGAGGGAAATCATGAAGGTCCCACGTCCAGTTTTCGTGGAATCGATAATGTGATTTACTACACTCTCGAGGGCGACAAATCCCGCTATGCAAATTATACAGGCACAGGCAATACATTAAACGCTAACCACCCGATTGTGAGAAGGATGATCATTGACAGTCTTCATTTTTGGGTGAAGGAAATGCACGTGGATGGTTTTCGATTCGATCTTGCATCCATTCTTTCGCGGGATGAAAAAGGTAATCCAATTGAGAATCCACCGGTACTTTGGGACATTGAATCGGACCCGGTATTGGCCGGTACTAAGCTTATCGCGGAGGCGTGGGATGCTGCCGGACTTTACCAGGTGGGAAGCTTTATTGGTGACAGTTGGAAAGAGTGGAACGGGAAATTCAGGGACGATATCCGAAGTTTCATTCGAGGCGACAACGGTTCTGTATCAAAGTTGGCCACGCGCGTGATGGGCAGTCCGGATTTGTACGAATCGCAGGATCTCGCTCCTGAGCAGAGCATTAACTTTGTAACCTGTCATGATGGTTTTACCTTGAATGACCTGGTCAGTTATAACGTGAAACACAACGAAGCAAATGGTGAAAACAATCGTGACGGTGTGGATAATAATTTGAGTTGGAATTGTGGCGTGGAAGGGCCCAGTGATGATCCGGCAATTGAAGCCTTGCGAAACAGACAGGTTAAGAATTTTTTGACGACAATCTTAATCTCTATTGGTGCGCCAATGATTTTAATGGGAGACGAAGTAAGGCGAACGCAACATGGAAATAACAATGCTTATTGTCAGGACAATGAATTGGCCTGGTTTGACTGGAACCTTGTGGAGAAGCACAAAGACCTTCTTCGTTTTGTGAAGCATTTGATCGCATCGCGCCTGCGACGTGATTCTTCCCAGGATGAATTCAGCATGAGTCTTAAGAAATTATTGGATCAGGCGCTTGTAACCTGGCATGGTGTGAAACTGAATGCACCTGACTGGTCTGAATCGTCGCATAGCATCGCGATTACCATCAAAGCGCTTGGCGGAAAAGTCGCGGTGCACTATATGGTAAATTCATACAATAAACCGCTCGCATTTGAACTTCCTCCGTCGAACGGAAAGCCTGAAGTTAAATGGCAGCGGTGGGTTGACACTTATTTAGCTTCCCCTGAGGATATAAATGATTGGAATCAAGCACCTGAAATTTCAGACCACACATATTTGGTTCGGGAATATTCCCTGGTTATTTTGTTCAGGAGAATTTGAAAGATGCAAAATCATGAATTGAGTTTTATCTTTTTCAAGGAGTGGAGAAAACTTCCCAATGATTACCCTTTCAATAATAAAATGAGATGTCTTCGTTTTATTCCGATATTTTTTCCTAATTGCCTACTTGCATATAATTGAGCAGGTTGTTTGTTGGTATTAATGGCTCTCGTATAACTCACTCCACCTGATCTTTTGTGATTTTAACCATAAGCGACAGGACATGTCAATCCGTTGTTTGCTTTTTTTACCACTAATAACTATTTACGATGAGTTATACCGAAGGAATTAAACTCGGAGTTGCGCCGATCGATTATGAAAGTATTACACACCTCGAGGAGCAGTCTGGTGATTTGATCATCTATGCGATTCCGTTTATGGCTTTTTTCACGCTATTGGAAATCTGGTATTCCTGGTACTCTAATAAGAAAAACTACAGCACAAAAGAAAGTCTTGGATCCTTGTTCGTTGGGTTAGGAAATGTTGCCATCAATCTCTTTTTCAAGCTTGCTTTGATTTACGGCGCTGTCTTCATTTATAATGCAATACCCTGGCGAATGTCCCTGAATTGGTGGACGATTATTCCCTGCTTGCTCATTTATGACTTTTGCAGCTACTGGGCGCATCGGGTTTCTCATTTCAACCGCTTCTTCTGGGCGACACACGTCGTTCATCATACAGCGGAAAACTATAACCTTACCGTCTCCTTCAGGCTAAGCTGGGTACAGCACTTTAAAATCATTTTTTTTATACCCATAGCCTTTTTCGGGTTTCATCCGGTGATCATTTTTGTTGTCAACCAAATAGGCGTTTTGTTTCAGTTCTGGCAGCATACCGAATACATAAGGAAACTTCACCCCATCCTGGAGTGGCTTGTTGTTACGCCTTCGAATCATCGGGTTCATCACGGTTCTGATGAGAAATATCTGGACAGGAACTTCGGGATAATTTTTTTGATTTGGGATAAGCTTTTCAAAACGTATCAACCCGAAGAAGAACGTCCAACCTATGGCATTACAAAAAATATCGAGCCTACGATGAATCCCCTGTACTTAAATTTTCATGAACATCGGGACATGCTGAAAGACGTTTTTGAGGCCAAAGGCGTGCGGAAGAAATTATTCTATCTTTTCGGGAGTCCGGCCAGCATTGCGAAACATAAGTCTATAGCGGCAGATTCGGAGAAAGGAAATTAAAACGCAGGGGTTCACTGAATGATCATTGTCAATCAGGCAGGAAAGCCGCCAGGCTTTCGCCTGGCGACTAACCTACATCACAACCAATCAAATGAATATGATATGCGTTCCTTCGCCTTCGGCGAGCGCATACATATCGCCAACAGTAATTATTTCTTTCACCTCGTCCAGAAGGTCTTCCTTCTTGAGATGGAACATATCGGCTGCCAGTTTGCAGGCGTAGATTTCACCTCCACCCGCGTCAATCATCTGGATAAATTCAGTGACGTTTGGCATGTCGAGTTTGTCCATTTCTTTTTTCATCATATAAGAA
>DASUGQ010000237.1:0-14875 GCA_036273935.1 Cyclobacteriaceae bacterium
TCCGGAACTATGCATAAGCGGCTATATTCTCACTGATATGTGGGTGAATGAGTCCTTTTGTCTTAACCTTATGCGATACAACAATATACTGTTGCAAGCGAGTGTGGGGATAGCCATCGCATACGGAAACATCTATTTAGATAAAGACATCAATAAAAGATGGAAGGACAATCGTCATCATCCCAATAAAGACGGAAGGACAAGGAAGTACAATGCCGTCTATGTGATGCAGGATGGTCGCTTTGCAAAAAGAATAAATGAGTCATCCGTGCTTCCTGAGGGCATACAACCCAAAACGCTTTTACCGAACTACAGAATATTTGATGATGAGCGGTATTTCTTTTCCCTGGAGGATGTTGCCAAAGATGCGGGGATGACACTGGAGGAAGTTCTGCAACCCTTTATGGTCAAAACAAAACGGGGAGAAGTAGCCGTAGGGTTTGAAGTATGCGAAGACTTATGGTGTGAAGACTACCGGAGAGATGGACGTCCCATCAACATTACAAAGGTATTGATCGAGAAGGGAGCTGGAATTATTGTCAACGTTTCGGCGTCTCCATGGAATCATGGCAAGAATGCGTCACGTGATAACCGAATCCGGTTTTTGAAGAAAGAATCAGCCGACAGCTTTGTGCCTTTTATTTATGTCAACAAAACGGGTGTTCAGAATAACGGCAAAAACTTTATCACTTTTGACGGTGGTACGACGGTTTATAATCGTGAAGGTGAACCTGTGTTGATGGCTTATAAATCTTATCAGGAGGAGTTGATCATATTTGAAGACTCAGTATTTAATGGGAAGCCGCTTAAAAGGGATGAAGCTGCACCTATTCGTCAGAAGTTTGATGCTATTGTTCAGGGTATTAAACATCTGAGACTTTTCAAATCGGACGAATTACCATTGCGCTTTGTTCTCGGACTAAGTGGCGGAATCGATAGTGCGGTGGTCGCCTCACTTCTTGCGATGGCTTGCGGAAAAGAAAATGTGCTTGCCGTCAACATGCCCTCGCAATATAATATTGAAAAGACAAAACAAACAGCCACTACGATAGCCGGAAACCTTGGTGTCGATTACCTGGTTATACCAATTGACGAAATGAACGCCGTCAGTAAAAATCTGTTTAGCAGACTTGATGAAAAATATGGACCATCTATATTTCAGCAACAACTTTCGGACGAAAACATCCAGGCTAAAATACGGGGCACTTCCATTCTTTCTAATATTGCCGGTCGCTACAACCACTTCATGACTAATAACGGGAATAAGCTGGAGATAGCCCTAGGGTATACAACATTGTACGGCGACGTTAACGGAGCTATAGCACCGATAGGTGATCTAACGAAAACAGAGATTTATCAAATGGCCCGGTTGCTGAACGAAGAAATATTCCGGGAGAAGGTTATTCCCGATCACCTGTTCCCTGACGAGTTATTCCGCTTCAGCGAGGAGAAGATTATCCCCAGTCCCGAACTGAAACATGATCAGATCAATCCGATGCGATTTGGGTATCATTGCGCGCTGCTGACGGTATTGACGGACTATATACGCAAAACACCAGAAGAGATATTACAATGGTACCTTGATGGCATACTCCATAAGAACCTGGACATCACAATTGATCTGATACACCGATGGCAGATCAACAACGCGGCGACTTTTATTGAGGATTTGGAATGGTTTGTTTCTACCATACAAAAAAATATTTTTAAGCGGATACAAATGCCTCCGATTGTTATCACCAGTAAGTCCGCTTACGGATACGACATTAGGGAAAGCATGTTACCTTACGAAACAAATATCCTTTACAAAGAATTAAAAGAGAAAGTGTTAAAGATGAAAACCTATAAGCCAATCTGAGCGGTTGTGCAATTTTCATTTTTTAAGGGTGACCTCTCTGCCAAAACCTCCGTTTGAATCACGCAAATGATCAAAACTAAAAAATGACCCTTTGCCAGTTTGAAGGGCATTGGACTGTCTTGCAGATGCCAGACATGATAAAACAGCATCATAGAAATGAGATACGTCATTGAAGGGAAAAAGCAATTCTGATAGTTTAGTATAAGGAATTAATTAAATGCCCGCAGGAGAGCTCAAAAATGCAATTCATTATGAAAACATTAAAACTGATTGCTGTAGCAACGGCTTTGTTGATCGTTCCCCAGGCTTACTGCCAGATTAAATCAGGAGACAACATAATTGTCAGCGAACGAACTGATCACGACCTGTACCTAGCAGCAGGTAATGTGACCGTTAATGCTCCTGTTGACGGTGATCTCATCGTGGCCGGTGGTACCATTGTTATTAATGACTCCATACGCCAGGATATTCTTATAACAGGAGGCGATATAGTTTTCAATGGCTTTGTCGGGGATGATATCCGTTGTGCAGGGGGCACTATTCAAATATCAAATTCTGTTTTGGGAGATGTTGTAGCCGCGGGGGGCGAAGTTATTATTGATGATGACGCCGTTATTCACGGAGATCTTTTTATCACCGGGGGTGAAATAACGCTTGATGGGAAGGTAAACGGCATGATCCGATGTGGAGCCGGAACATTCACACTGAACGGAAGGGCAGGCAGTAATTTGGATTGCCGCGGAGGTAAGATCGTCATTAATGGTATTGTAGAAGGTAATTCCAGCTTAGCGGCGAAAACTATTCAATTAGGAAATGAGGCCTCTTTTGGTAAAGATGTTAAGTATTGGAATAAGGCTGGTTCACTTGACTTCGGGAATAAAATACGAGGCGGGCAGGCGATCTACGATCCTTCCCTTCAGAGTGAGGGTGGCAAATGGCATTATTTGGGATTTGCATCCTTCCTCATGTTGTTGTGGTATTTGAGCACAGCTCTTTTAATGATCATCCTGATCCAATATCTGTTTAGCAAGACGTTCAGAACGGCGGCACATACCATTAAAAATGCTTCAATGAAATCACTAGGTATTGGATTTTTATTTTTAATCGGTGTGCCAATTGCGATCATTGTATCCTTCGTATCAATAATAGGCCTACCGATTGGAGTCCTGTTGCTGGTTGGTTATACAACTGTTTTGTTGTTCGGGACTGTCATTGTTTCGCTATTGATTGCCAGCTGGATCAGCAATACGTACTATGAATCTTCATGGACGTTTTGGAAAATTGTACTCGTGTCGTTTGGGGTTTTTATTTTTCTCAAACTTGCCTCACTCACTCCTGTTGTTGGGCCACTAATTATGCTACTTCTCATTTGTATGGCTTTTGGGGGGATACTACAGCATGTCAGGTGGAAGAAAAATAAAGCTCTTGAACTGACCTAAAGAACGAAAC
This sequence comes from Cyclobacteriaceae bacterium, assembly GCA_036273935.1. GTDB lineage: Bacteria > Bacteroidota > Bacteroidia > Cytophagales > Cyclobacteriaceae > ZC4RG29. The sequence goes on from DASUGQ010000237.1 coordinate 3,308, forward strand.
GAGACCCATATGATAGTTTATTTTGAAAAATTATTTTCAGAACTGATATAAGTCATAAGATCCGGGAGGCCAGCGCAATATTTTAGGCAGGCTTATCTGGGATATTATGGGGCGTCTGGTGAATTTTGAATTAACTGAGTAGGTTATTGAAGTTGAACGAGGTTAGTAAACATTTGCATAAACGTCAACATTAGCTATAACGGGGTTAGAGGAATGTAAAAAAATTTCTAATGAATACTTTAACAGCCAGGCAGAAGATGGAGGACTTGTTGCACCGCGCAGGGATAAGTATTCATGGGTCTAATCCATGGGATATTCAAGTGTATAATGATCGATTTTTCGCCGATGCGCTTATTCATGGTTCTCTTGGAGTTGGTGAATCCTATATGAAAAAATGGTGGGATTGCAGCAGGCTCGATGAGTTCTTTGCGCGTATTCTGAAAGTATCCCTTGACAAAGAGATCGTAAAGGAGTGGAGGCTTTTCGGAGATATAATATGGTCAAGGCTTTTCAATTTGCAGTCTATCAAGCGATCCTTTCAACTGGCACAAAAACATTATGATCTGGGCAATGATTTATTTGAGCGTATGCTGGATGAAAACATGGTTTACAGTTGCGCCTATTGGAAGAATGCGCTCACCTTAGATGAAGCGCAGGCAAAGAAATTAGATCTCACTTGCCGTAAATTGAATCTCAGGCCAGGCATGGAAATATTGGATGTAGGGTGTGGGTGGGGCAGTTTTGCGAAATTTGCTGCGGGTGAATACCGAGTCCGTGTGACGGGAATTACGGTTTCGCCTGAACAGGTAGTGAAGGCCAGGAAAATGTGCGAAGGCCTTCCTGTCGACATTCAGTTAAAGGACTATCGGGAGATAACCGGAAAATTTGATCGTATTGTTTCGATAGGGATGTTTGAACATGTTGGTTACAAAAATTACCGCTCGTACATGCGCCTGATGCACCGATGCCTTAAGGATGACGGACTCTTCTTACTTCATACTATCGGTGGCAACACTTCATCTACGTGGACGGATCCATGGATAGGCACGTATATTTTTCCGGGTTCATTATTACCTTCAATCAAGCAGATGGGTGCAGCCATAGAGGGATTGTTTGTCCTGGAAGACTGGCATAATTTCAGTGCAGATTATGACAGGACATTGTTGGCCTGGCACCAAAACTTCACAAGTCGTTGGAACGAAATTAAAGACCGGTACGGTGAAAAGTTTTATAGAATGTGGAGCTATTACTTATTGGTTTGTGCCGGATCCTTCCGCGCCCGTAAGAACCAGCTGTGGCAAATTGTTCTGTCCAAAAATGGAATTCCAGGGGGCTACCAATCTGTGCGCTAAAAATTGATGTAAGCCTTTTCACTTACTTCCTCGTGGTTTAACTGTAAGTTCCTGATTAGATTTTTTTCCAGGAGCAAGAGTTTCTCATTGAAATCTCGTCGACATTGTGCCGATCGTGGACGAAATCCGGGAATAGGCATTACGAATAGTGGCCCCCTCGGCTGTTAGTAGCACAGGACCACGGGTAAGTGTCCCATCTTTTTTAATCGATCATTCTCCGTCAATAAGATTTGCGTATTATTTCGACTCGCTATTTTAATCAATTCATCACCAGCGTCGTGAAGTACATTATAGGGCTTTGCGGGAGGTTGCATTAAAATTCTTAATTGATCAGGCTGTTGATAAGCCATACAGTGAAAATCCTTTTCCATAATGAGCAAATTTCCCCTCCCTTCTGTCGCGATTTTCCAAACACTCCTCAGCCCCTCCGCCATTCGTTCTTTCCTTAGCTCCAATTGTGTTTGAATGAATTCCGGCTCCTCATCTCTTCGTCTCTTTGCATATGTGACCCAGGCTGCATTCCCGAGCTCGATAACATTTTTGTTATTAAAACTTCCCTCAATTTCCCCAATTATAAATTTTGAATGGTGAGTAATTTTAAAAAAGGTATCTACCACTTTTTGATTTCCAGCGATAATAAGTTTTTGATCACTTGATGACATGTAGTTGACGAGATGGGCATCAACATCACTCAATACCGTTTTTGTTCGGACATGATCTTTCTTTTTGGAGCCTTTGTTAACATTGACAATACGGCCACTATTTTTGTATTGCTCTTCATATACCAGTGGAAAGTTCCCGTCATGAATTTCTTCCAATTCACTCATGCAACTGATGTACAGGTGAATCGTCTGCTTGCTCAGGTTTAATACATAATAGGGCATAAGGTATTGCCGAAAGTAAAGGAGGTCACGGGATTCGAAATGATCCTGAATAGCGATTTTGCGTTTAACCGTAAAGGGAAAGGGAATAATGCTCGCATAGTCTGAAGAAACAAAGATCCCCAAATCATGGGAACCCGTCGGTAAAACCCGTATTGCTTCATCTATTTTCAAGCTAATGAGAGCTTGAGTCTCCTCATCACAGGAGTGCGCTTTGAGCAATCCCTTGGCCACTTGTATGTATCGCTTCAGTGATTCGAAGTTCTTTGTTACTTCTGTCGGTTGTAACGGAAGGATGATGGATAGGCAAGGGAAATCGCGTACTTGGATCAGTTCATCAATCTCCTTTGTTTCCATTTTTTATTTGTAAAGAATACTCATCCAGCTATCCAAAAGTTGAATGGAAAATATGATTAATGCCATGATGGCCATCAGCAATTATTCAGGTTTTTTATTAGTTAATAATTATTTGAAAAAGTCTGGGTAGATGGAGCAACTAATCTGAAAGGCAAATATTTGACAGGTAGTTTATTTTAGTGATTAAGGAGCTAAACGACACGATTTTTTCTGATATGATGAAAGTCATACCGCTTTTGAGGATCTTATCATAGTTTTAAATTCTTGTATCCATCATCTTCACCCTGCATGTTATGAGAGCATTCACAACCATATCCGAAGCTGTAGATGATCTGCAAAAGAGAGGATACGCAATTGATTTCAACGTAGGCTACAGCGGGATTCGTTCTCATGAGACTCCGTTTTCTTTAGCGACCGATAAATTTAGAATAACTGAAGTGTACCGTTTTGAAGGAGATACAGATCCCGCAGATGAAGCAGTTGTATATGCAATTGAATCACCCGCAGGCTATAAGGGTATTTTGGTTAATGGTTATGGAATTTCTTCCGATCCCGCAAATGATGAAATCATAAAGGAACTGGCAATTGAATATTAGATTAAGGCAGTTACTGATGAATATTAGCGGTGAATGTTCCCTGATAATCGTTCTTGTTTAAATACTCATTTACACGAGCCAAAAATGTTACCGAATATTAAAATACGAACCGTAACAGGTTTCTTTATCGTTTCCGTGACCATCGCTTCCGTTGTGGTTGGACCGGTGACATTTATTATCTTTTGCGCAACGATCAACCTCTTAGCATTGATTGAGTTTTACCGGCTTCTACATTTGAATTTCGGGTCAGGAAGAATAATTGGTCTGATCTTATCAGTTACCATGGTCTTCTCTTCTTTTTTGTTGACATGGAATCTAGTGGATTGGCAAATTGTGCTGATCAATGTTCCCCTGGTTGCTGCGATTTTCATTACCTTCCTTTACAGGCAATCGGAAAATCCGTTTCAGCATTTGGCTCTTATTTTTTTGGGTCTTATATACATTACCATGCCTTTAATTTTCTTTAATAGTATTGCCTTTCTTCCTTTCTGGGAAGGAACTTATCAAATGAAAATTATTTTAGGCTACTTCTTTATTTTATGGTCTAGTGATACTGGCGCATATCTGGTCGGCTCGTCTGTGGGAAAGCATTTGTTGTTTGAAAGAATATCTCCTAAAAAAACCTGGGAAGGGAGCATCGCTGGCGCCGTAAGTGCTTTAATTATTGCTGGCCTATTATCTTTTTTCTTCACCAACCTGACCGTAGCTTCATGGATGACGATTGCTATTATCATTATCTTATTCGGAACACTTGGAGACTTGGTTAAGTCGATGTTGAAAAGAAGTGTGAATGTGAAGGATTCAGGGGCATGGTTGCCGGGGCACGGCGGATTTATTGACCGGTTCGATTCGCTTTTGGGGTCTGCGCCATTTGTATTCGCTTACCTGGCGATTTTTTTGAAACTATAAAAAGCATTGGCTATGCGATGGAACACCTGGGTGACGACTTCATCTCGAATGTCAATCCTTTAAAATGAGAAAGGCGGGTTTAATTCCCATCCTCTCAACTGAAATTAGGCACCGGATTGAAGAATTGAAGCATTAACACCAATCTTGCACTTTTCATCAACCTTTGTTCCGAAAACCGAAGACAATTTCATCATATGCTGAATGACCCATGCGCGGTCCGCGCCGACAGCCTGATTGACCTGGTACCCGGAGATAGCGATCGGTATGAATTCAAGATCGACTATGCCTGACGTACTAACCCTTAGAATAAAGAATGCCGACAGATCATTCCGTAGTTCGGGGTCGACAGCATAATCGTCAACGAAATCGCCTGTATCGTATAAGACAATGCCGTTATTGAAACATTCAATCCCCTGAAAAATGTGCGCGCTATGTCCATGAATAACGCTGGCCCCACAGTTTATCATGTCGTGCGCGAAAGTAATAAATCCAGAAGGTGGTTCCTTCTGCATATTAGGTCCCCAATGGATAGAGACAATTAGTACATCGCATTTTTTTCGCAGCTCTTCAATAGAGTTTAGGATTACTGCTCTTTCTCTTTTGTCGGAAATATCAAGGTAATTGGTGCCTGGGCGACTGGTGGCTTTCCACCCGGGTTCGTTGTCGGTGAGACCGAGTACACCCAATTTGATACTGTCTCTATCAACAATCACCGGTGCAAGTGCTTCGCTGATGTTGTTTCCTGCACCTATAAATTTTATACCCGCAGACGCAAGTGTTGTTATGGTCTCTAATAAACCTTCTTCACCGTAATCGAGAATATGATTGTTGGCAAGATTCACAATGGAAATATTGGCATTCAACAGAGACTTGACTTTGTCTGGTGCAGCTTTAAAATTAAACGTCTTATGAACCTCGTTTACGCTGTAAGTGAGTGTTGTTTCAAGATTGATGAGGTTCAGGTCTGTGCCATTCATTAGGGATAAAACATTTCCCCACGGAAAATCATATCCTCTTTCCTCGATAATACCATCGAGGGTTCGTCCGATCATCACATCGCCAGTTAGTCCTATGGTTAATAAACCTTTCATAACATTTGGATTGTATTGGTCGTATTCCATCAAATATTGATTAACCATTCTCATGATAGCGCGGAGCCCTTGTTAAAAGTGAGCCACGCTCACCTATGCGAAATTCATTGCTTGAAAGTAGAAAATCACAGCTGATAAATTAATGACAAAAGGAAGAATTGTGACCGATATCATTGAATGGACTTCCTCCTTTTATTTGTTTTTAAATTGATCAATTGTTGTGGGGAGGACAGGGACACTAAATAATTCTAAAACAATGGAGTAAATGGTTTCTTTGATTCATCGTTTATGATATTAATTTCGGAACACACAAACAATTGGTTTTGCCGATGATCAGGATTTTCCCTTATTGAAGAAGGAGAGAACAACGAAGTATTCGACGCAACGGCCTTATCTCTGCGTGAAAATGTTCAGGGTTTTTAACCTCGATTAAGTGTCCTTAATCTCTTAACCGTTCTTTACCACTCAGCCTTGGAAATATTAGATTCAACCGTTTTCACAATCGATACTTGCTTTTTAAAGTCCTACCATTTATAATTGTATAAACAACACTTAATACCTCTTTCGTACAATTTCAGGGGTTTACTGAAGATAATGTCTGAAAAACTTTCAGCCTGTGATCGTTCAACCAGGCCTCAAACTAAACTGAAACCAACAGGAGTGATGATCAAATCGATATTCACCTTCGCCGTTCTCCATATATATTTTGGCCATTTATTAGCCCAGCAGAATGAATACAACATAACGAGTCCAAACAAAAGCATCGTCGTTACTTTCCAGCCTGAGAAAACGGAATATCGGATTTCATACAAGGGTGCGGTAGTACTGACAAATTCAAAATTGGGGGTGATCCGCGAGGATGAAGATTTTAGCCAGGGATTGAAAGTAATTAAGGTATCATCACCGAAGGAAGTAAAGGAGTCCTATCGTATGGTGAATGCTAAGAAAAGCAAAATAACGTATAGGGCTACCGAACAAACTTTCGATACCCAAATATCATCCGGGAAAAAGATGAACATCATTTTCAGAGTATCGAACGACGGCGTAGCATTTCGTTACGAGTTTCCTGAAAAGTCGGCCGACGTTAAAAAGATTACAGAGGAAGCAACTAGCTTTCATTTCTTAGAAGGGGCAAGGGCATGGTTGCAACCGAAAGCCGAAGCGCAGACAGGATTTGAACATACCAATCCCTCTTACGAAGCTCACTACTTGATGGACGTCGCTGCCGGCACCCCGTCACCAACAAAAAATGGTTGGGTATACCCCGCATTATTCAACCATAACGATACATGGCTGCTGATTACTGAGGCGGCGCTGGGAAGAGGTTATTGCGGAACTGCTTTACAACAGGAATCACCTGATCGCGAATACAAAATTGGTTTCCCGCAATCTCCCGAAGTGTATACAGGGGGTGCGTTAAATCCGGAGTCAACATTGCCCTGGAAAACACCCTGGAGAATAATTACCATCGGGGACCTTGGAACCATAGTTGAGTCCACGTTGGGAACAGACCTGGCATTGCCCGCAGTGAAAATGAACAAATCATTTATCAAACCTGGTAAATCATCGTGGAGCTGGATTTTGAAGAAAGATGATTCAACCGTTTTTAAGGTTCAAAAAAAATATGTTGACTTCGCGGCCGACATGAAATGGCAGTATTGCCTTCTTGATGCAACATGGGACAGACTCATGGGCTATGATTCGGTAAAAATTCTTTCGGAATATGCAAGAAAGAAAAATGTGGGGTTGTTGCTATGGTATAATTCAGCCGGCGACTGGAACACAGTGAAATTTACGCCCAAGGATAAGTTACTGACGCATGAAAGCCGGATGGAAGAATTTGGCCGTTTACACACCATGGGCATCAAAGGAATTAAAGTTGATTTCTTTTCGGGTGATGGCCAATCGATGATCAATTACTACCAGGATATTCTCGAGGATGCAGCAGCCAATCGCCTGCTCGTGAACTTTCACGGTGCTACTTTGCCCCGGGGCCTGCATCGAACCTATCCTAACCTGATGACTACTGAAGCTGTTTTTGGATACGAGATGATCACGTTTATGCAAACGGCAGCCAACGTGGCGCCAGAGCATTCGGTCATGTCGGCGCTGGTTCGAAATGCGTTTGACCCCATGGACTTTACACCCATGAATCTCTACAAGATTCCTCGCATTAAACGGGTCACTACATCAGCATTTGAACTGGCTACGTCGGTAGTATTCCTGTCTGGCATACAACACTATGCAGAAAGTCCGGAAGGCATGGCTCACGTAGCAGAAGAGGTGAAGGACTTTTTAAGAGAACTGCCCGACCACTGGGAGGACGTAAAGTTTATTGACGGTTATCCCGGCAAATTGTATGTGGTAGCAAGGAAGAGAGGCAATGCATGGTATGTGGCAGGTATCAATGGTGAAAATGTGGAGAAACAGTTAACGTTTAACCTTTCTTTTCTGGCAAACAGAAAGGGAAAGCTCATCGCATCGGGTAAGGATAATCAGGATGAACCTTCATTCGAAACTTCATCCTTCACCTTACCACCGGATGGTAGGATGAACCTCATGCTGAAAGGGAACGATGGGTTTGTAGCGGTGTTTAAATGAAGAATGATAAGGGCTAGCGGCTTGGCCTTTTGAACAAATGAATTCTTGAGATAGCGATGAAATAGTTAGATCACTTACTCGATTATCTTACAAACATTCAGATGAAAATACGAAAACATATTTATCGTGACGGAACGCGTTCGAGTGACTCGTTTTGAATCCGGGCATTTATGAATTCACACAACCCTAAAACAAAAATCGAAATGAAAATGAAGAACTATCCGATTGTCTTAGCATTATTATTAACATTATCTGGTTCATGGTGCTCAGCGCAGACCAGCCAATTAATTAAAGAAGATTTCAAACCTTCGACCCTGAATCAGCCCGGACAGGAATATCCGCAGGTCAATTCGCAAGGCTACGCAAGATTCAAAATCGTGGCGCCGGAAGCTGACAGCGTCAGAGTAAGCCTTGGACTGCGTGGAAGAGGAGGCACTAAACTGACCAAAGCAGAGGACGGCTCCTGGATGGGTACAACGGAAGGGCCAATGGATGAAGGCTTCCATTACTATCATCTCACCATCGATGGCGGCAAATTTAACGATCCCGGTGCATTGAATTTCTACGGTTCTGTGCGTTGGGAGAGTGGCATAGAAATACCTGCCCATGATCAGGACTTCTACGGACTGAAAGACCTTCCTCATGGTAACGTGCAGCAGATTCTTTTCCCTTCTAAGAGCACCAACACTTCACGCCGGGCGTTTGTTTATACTCCTCCAGGATATGACAAGGATCAATCAATCCGCTATCCGGTGCTTTACCTGCAGCACGGATGGGGTGAGGATGAAACGGCATGGACGAATCAAGGGCACGCCAACCTGATCATGGACAACCTGATTGCCGAAAACAAGATTAAGCCCTTCATTATAGTCATGACCTATGGAATGACGAACGAAATTAAGTTCGGTGGTTTAAGAAACTTTGATATTAAACCTTTCCAGACAGTCTTAGTGGACGAATTGATCCCATATGTTGATGCTAACTTCCGTACGATCGCTGATCAGCCTCACCGTGCTATGGGCGGTCTCTCGATGGGAGGCATGGAGACCCACACGATTACAATGAATAAACCCGAAGTCTTCTCCCACTACGCACTGCTTAGCGGCGGCGTTTACAAACCGGAGGATATTAAGGACAAGTCACAGGTGAAACTCATTTTTCTGAGTTGCGGCAGCAAAGAAAGACCGGACGGTGTTAAGAGTGCTGCTACAGCCCTGAAGGAAGCAGGTTTAAACGCGGTCTCCTACATTTCGGAGGGTACAGCTCATGAGTTCCAGACCTGGAGGCGCAGCTTGTATGAACTTGCACCGCTTCTGTTTAAGAATTAAAATCGAAGATTGTATGAACGCGCCAGGACCGGTACCGTTGCGCCTGAATGCTGATTGCCGGCGGCCATGAGTGGCAAGCGTGGAGAAGTCGCTGCATGATTTTGTACAGAAGCTGTTCAGAAAAAAAACTTCTTCATGAAACTTAATTGACATCAGATGATTTTGCAACGACCCTAACGTGCATTTATGAGAATTAAGATATTATGTCTTGCATGGATGCTGATAATTGGTGCGCTCTTAAGTGAGGCGCAGGACATGGCACCAGCAACATCCTTGGTATATCCCGGAACAAATGGACGACTGGTGTATGTCGCCGACAGTTTGGGAAACAGAATTCCTGATTTTTCGAACGCCGGGTATAAGGGAGGTGGTGTTCCCATACCCTATGTAGCAGTGAAAGAAATCGTATGGCCTATATTGGGAGATAACTCAGGGGTTATCCAGGCAGCCATCGATCGCGTGTCTGCCTTGCGGTCTGATGCTTCAGGTTTCAGAGGGGCCATCCTGCTGAAGATGGGTACCTATCCGCTTGAAAAACCTGTTTACATCAAAGCCTCCGGTGTCGTGCTCCGTGGTGAAGGAATGGGCGACGTAGGCACGATCCTTTTTGGAAAAATAAATAAGGACAATCAGGGCCCACCTTTCAGGAGGCCGGCGCTTGTAAATATTGGAGGAGAGTCTGGTGTGCAGCCTTTGGAAAATACAAGGCAGCGTATTACCAATAGTTATGTGCCGGTGGGAGCCCGAAGTTTCAATGTCAAGACCACGAAGGAATTTAAAGCGGGAGACAGGATACTGGTGAGAAGGATCGGCAACCAGGAATGGATCAATGCCATAGGAGAAGATAGTGTGACCATTGGAAGATACCGTTGGAAGCCTTTCAATATTGACTATGACCGAAACATTATTGCAGTCAATGGGAATACCATCACTATCGATGCGCCTGTGTTCACTGCCATTGAAGAGCGATGGGGTGGCGGTGAGATACTGAAGTACAATGATGAGCGCATTGAACAGGTAGGAATCGAAAACCTTCGCGGTGTATCAGAATATGATCCATCGGTGCGGACAAAGGCGTACGGCAATATGGATCGCCCTTCTTTTGATGATTCTGCAGTGCGCTACGAAGGGGAAGATTATTTTTCAGACGAGAATCATTACTTCAACTTCATCAACATCAGTAATGCAAAAAATGTCTGGGTAAGAAATATGTCGGCATTGCACTTTGCCAGTAGTGTGGTACAAAGCGGCCCGGGTACAAAATGGATCTCTGTGCAGGATTGCGAATCGAGGGAACCGGTTTCCATACGAATGGGGGCAAGGCGGTTTACGTTCCAGATGAACGGACAGCTTTGCCTGGTGCAACGATGTTCGTCGCAGAAAGGACGACATTCGTTTGTCTTGCAAGGCTCCGCATCAAGTGGAAATGTGTTCCTCGAGTGCCAGGCAACCTATCCTTACTCTACAAGTGAACCGCATAACCGATGGGTAAATGGGGTGTTGTATGATAATGTGAATGCTCCTTTAACAGCACGCTACTGGAAAGATATTTCCATCGGTTGGGCAGGAGCCAATATTGTATTCTGGAATTGCGAAGGAGACTTTCTCATACAAAGTCCACCAACAGCAAAAAATTATTCTTTCGGGCATGTAGGTGTTGGGGGCGTCATTTTCAATGCACCGCTGCAGGACCTAACCAAGCCTAGAGGATATATTGAATCGTTAGACAAGCACGTGACTCCGCGGAGTCTCTACCTTACTCAACTTAAGGAACGCCTTGGTGGAGAGGCTATGGTCGATATCACAAAAGATGTGAAGGATTGAAATAATAGACCTTGAAATTGTTAACCACGTGGGTTAAGCAGTCTGGGTTTAAGATGGACAGATGAATTAACGAGTGAGTTTTTAAAGTCGTTTGGAAATCATCCGGGTGGCGTTAGATAAGGTCATTGGCAAACGCACTGGGTAGTTGTACTTATCCGAATTAAATATTTGTACTAATAAACTACAATTAATCTAAATCTTCTGACAATGAAACATTTGCTTACGCTCGCACTCCTCATTACAGGTTTGACCGCTTACGCTCAAAATCCTATTGACGGCAATTGGAAAGGTACCCGTGAAACACCTAACGGTCCTTTTGAAATTACCTATACGTTTAATGTAAAGGGTGACGTACTGACAGGAACATGGAAGACCCAGTTTGGTGAGACCCAGTTGGAGAACGGAAAAGTTGAAGGCAAAAAAATTTCTTATACCATTTCCTTTAATAATATGACCATCAACAGCACGGGAGAGCTTATCAGCGACGACGAGATTCTGATTAAGAATGAACGGGGGGAGATGAAACTTGCCCGTGTGAAATGACAGGCTAATTTACCTTTCCAATCACCCCAACTGCACATTATATGGTGTCAGATGGGCGACTTGTATATCAAATTGAAAGACATCAA
>DASUGQ010000238.1:0-7317 GCA_036273935.1 Cyclobacteriaceae bacterium
ACCATCTGACCCTGAGCAGCAGCCACAAGCAACGAGTCGGAGGAAGCAGGCTCCGTGACCCGCACATAACTGATCCTGGGTGTGCCCCCTGAGTCGTCGTCCGAACAACTGGTACATATTCCTGTCACCGCTATGGCGATGAACAGGAACGCTATTTTATATCTGGATTTCATAAATCTTCTTTCTGAATTAATTGCAGTATCATTCAAACTCATAGGGTACAGGCTCTTCACTTAGACTGGGCGCCTGGCTAACTTCCGATGCAGGGAGGGGCAACCTGAAGTTACCGGAATTTGCCACTGCATATCGGTTGGCGAACCATGATGTTTTTGTGAAAGTCCAGGCTGTAGGATCAGGCCATTGGTTGGGTTTAGCTACAAATAAACCGCGGTCCTGAGCATTAATGATGTCATACGCCTTTTGTTCATCATAATAGCTTAGTCGTACAAGATCATACCATGCCATGCTCTCCATTGCAAATTCTTTCATGCGTTCTTCAAAAATCATTTGCCAGTCAAGGGCGATTGGGCCGCCATTCGGATCGTCTGCAATAATCGCTGGCAGACCAGCCCTGGTATGAACCGCATTGAAATATTCCAGTGCTTTTGGATCTTTTGTGGATCCCTGGTTTCCTAATGCTGCCTCTGCATAAATCAGATACATTTCAGCAAGTCTCAACATGTAGGTGTTGTTTGGATAACGCTGGCGATCTGACTCGCCAGGCAATTTTCCCACAACGTACTTCTTGATGCTGGCATAGTTATTATCTGAAGTACCAGGATCTGGAAATACGTGAGGCAGGTGAGTGGCGTTATTGATAAGTTCGGGGTAGGTAAATCCCGGCAGCATAAAACTGGCCTTCAATCGTTGGTCGAGGGTAAATCCAGGCGTTGCTCCATCGTCAACCATTAATCCATCATAAAGACTCAACAACCACCACGTGGCGCTCAAGTCTCCACCCCATCCGTCACCATTGGCGGCAATGTCGTTGCTATAGGTGATCTGCGACACCATTGTATTGGAGGCTTCATATCCATTGGGTGACGTAGTGAAAACCCATTCCAACTCGAACAATGATTCCTCATTATTATCGTAAGGGTAAAGGAACAATGATGCATAATCATCCTTAAGTCTTTTCCCGCTCATCGTGATGACACGTTCCGCATATTCTTTTGCTTTATCAAGATGTGCCTGATCTCTTGCGCCGGGAGAGGCATTCAGACCGGCCAGTGTCAGGTGCGTTCGGGCAAGCATGCCTTCAGCCGACCATTTGGTGATTCTGCCAGGTTGGATCGACGCCTCCGACAGGTTGGCGGCAGCAAACTCATAATCGCGTTTGATAAACTCCCACACACTTTCTATTGTGTTGCGTTTCAGACTTGGGCTGAACAGATGGTCCAGATTGTTTTCAATTATAGGGACTTCACCATAGTTCGTCACCAAATGAGTATATGCCGTAGCTCTCATGAAGCGGGCCTCCGCGATCGCGTGGTTCTTTATCTCCTCTGAAACATCAGCTCCGGCGTAAGTATTGATGTTACTAATAGCCAGATTAGCCTGTCCGATGATGACATAGAAGGCCTGGTAGGCTTGTTCGTTCGGCTCTGATACATCCGTGATGTTAAACTCTACGGCATCACGATCACCCCATGCGCGGAAAACAGTTCCTCCGCGAATATCTCCCAATTTAAAATTGGCTTTATCAACATATGTTTTCCACGCTGCACTGTACAAAGGCGCAGTGCCGGCGAGTACCTGCTCATCGGTTTTATAGAAATTAGCATCCACCAGCCTGTCTTGCGGAGGCCTGTTCAGAAAATCATCGGAACAGCCAGCGAGCATAACCCATGTCGTCAGCGCTGTAAATAAAATATTTATACGTTTCATTTTACGTTTCATTTTAGACTAGAAATCAACCCCAAGATTAAAAGCATAGACTGGTGTCAGCGGGTAACGGCCATAGTCCACACCTATAAATCCTTGCGCCACATTGGCATTAGGACCAACATAAGAACCTATTTCAGGGTCATAACCCGAATATCCAGTAATGGTAAATACATTCTGTGCGCTTACTCCAACGCGTACACCACGCACAACTTTTTGTTTACCAAGCAGCGATGCCGGAAGGTTATAATTGATGGAGATGTTCTTAACGCGCAAGTACGATCCATCTTCCAGGTACTTGTCAGTGAGGCGATCGTAGTTGCCATTCACATTGGAGCCGGATATCCGATTGACTCTGGTTTCCGGATTTAACAGGTAAGGATCGCCCTCCTCGTTAAGGGCCACCTTGGCATAATTAAATGCCTCAATAAACATATTCCGGCCAAGGTTAATGTTATTCGGATTATTATTTTGATAACGGACATAGTTGTAAACCTGATTGCCGTAACTGTACGTTAGCAAAACACTGATATCAAAACCTTTGAAAGAAAAGGTGTTTGTAAAGCCACCAAACCACTTGGGATATGGATTGCCCAAAAAGGTACGGTCATCCGCTGTAATTATTCCATCGGGCACGCCGTCAGGACCACTGACATCTTTATATTTCACATCCCCTACCCAAATGCTGTTCTCCGCTGCCGGGCGGGGAACGCCATTATTATCTACAGGACGAGCACTGTTTTCAATTTCTTCTTTACTCTGGAAGAGGCCCTCTTCTTTGTAACCAAAGAAAAGCCATGGAGCGTAGCCCACCTGTGTACGCTGAGCGAAATTAGTGAGGAACCAGTCCGGTCCTTCGCGTGTGAGATGGCTTGATCCGGTAGTGAGCGAAGTGATCTCAGTCCGGAATCCGGATATATTAAAGTTGGATTCCCATTTGAAACCATTCTTGTTAATATTCACAGTGTTGAGTGAAATTCCCCAACCTTTGTTCTCAAGAGAACCGACATTTACAATGGGCGCACCAACCGATGCATCTCCCCTGGTGCCCATATACCAGGGCAGTTCACTTTGAAGGATAAGGTTGTCTGTATTCTTGATATAAAAGTCCGCATCGAGTTGGATGCGACCGTTGAATAGCCCTAAAGTAATACCGAAATTATTGGTCTTTGTTTCTTCCCATTGATAGTCCGCATTGGGATAATTCGCCGGCCGGAACCCAGATCCCCATTCTGTCGGTAAAGCATCGGCTAACGTGCCATAAATTGCACCGCTATTTCCCTGATTGCCGGTAAGACCGGTTTCAAATCGCAATCTCAGGTCAGTAATTGAATTAACATTAAAAAAATTTTCCTCAGAAAGGCGCCACACCGCAGAAACAGATGGGAAGTAACCCCATTTTTTCCCGGGGCCAAAGTTTGCGGACCCGTCCGCTCTATACGCAGCGGTTATGATGTAACGATCGTCGAAGTTATAGTTTACGCGACCAAGGTATGACTCCATTGCCCAAACGCCTTGTCCACCCGCGTTACCGGCAGTGGCAGCATTTCCGGCGTTTAAATCAAGAACTTCGTTTGTCAAGAAACCACTTCGTGAACCCCTGAGGTTTTTCCAGTCAGATTCCTGCGCCTCATGTGTCGCCATAGCATTAATGTGATGCTTTCCCAGTTGCTTCGTGTATTGCAGTGTCTGACTCCAGGACCAGTAGGTATTCAGGTTATGATTATTCTCCAGGTATGCATTTGTATTTTGTTGCCAGCCAAAATTGTAGGTGGGCAAGTAATAGGTAGACGTAGCGAATCCGATGTCAGTATTAAAGTTGGTCCGAAATTCAAGGCCGTCGACAATTTTGAAACCCGCATTTAGTCCACCAAGAAATCTATTCCGCTGCAGCTCATTAGTTGAAATGTTAGCAATCCCGACAGGATTAGGCGGAGCAAATTGCTCAGCATTATTGGCGGGATTACCCCCTCCGTAGCTACCATCAAGATTTTTAACGGGAATTTGAGGTCCCAATTGGATGGCGTTCACAATGAGATTATTTCCATTCAGGTTGTTTGATCCCAATTTTTCATTCGTCTGCGCATAGTTGAGCGTGGCTCCAACTGAAAACCAATCCCGGGGTTTTATGTCCAGATTTAACCGGGCGGAAGTCCGATCGAACCCTGAACCCAAAGCCACACCATCCTGAACCGTTCTTTCACCGGATAGGTAGAATGTTGTATTCTCGGTACCACCGCTCAAACTTATCTGGTGATTTTGCATAGCCGCAGATCGAAATAATTCATTTTGCCAGTTGGTACCTTCTCCCAGGATTGAGGGATCAAGAAAATCTTCCCGAACTTCTCCCCCGGCAATCGCCTTGTACTCGTTTTCCATTTGCGCATATTGGCGAAGATTCATAACCTCAATGTTCTCAGGCGCCGTCTGAATACTGTAAGTCAGACCATATGAAATCTTTATGTCGCCTGCTTTACCCCGTTTTGTAGTGATCAGCACCACACCATTGGTTCCTCGCGATCCATAAATGGCAGTAGCAGATGGCCCCTGAAGTATTTCCATACTCAGAACATCTGCAGGATTGAGGGTTGAAAGCGGATTTGTACCGGCGGCCGAAGTTGATCCCTGTATCTGGACACCATCAACAACGTACAGCGGCTCGTTACTTCCGTTGATGGAGTTCACACCACGAATGTTTACCGAGATACCACCACCGGGAGCACCTGTATTTTGCGTTACGTAAACACCTGCCGACCTCCCCTGGATAGCCTGTTCGATGGTAGTGTTAATTGTACGCCCAATGTCCTTGGATGAAATTGATGTTTGCGCAGTTGTCAAGTCTGTTTTTCTCATTTCACCATAACCAACCACAACTACTTCGTTGAGGGTTGCTACATCCTCGGCGAGTACAACACTAATATTCGATTGTGCACCAACTTTCACTTCCTGCGAGAGGTAGCCGATAAAAGACACCACCAAAATGTCTTCAGCGGTTGCATCAATGGAAAAATTTCCATTTCCATCTGTGGCTGTACCAGCCGTGGTACCTTTCTTGACCACATTAACGCCAGGCATTCCGTTACCTTCGGCGTCCGTAACTTTCCCGGTAACGACTCGCTGCTGCGCATAGGCAGCCATAAATCCCAACAGGAGAAGTATTACGAAGGCTGATCGTGTTAAGCTTCGGTAAACTTTTTTCATAGATTTAGTTTAGGGTTTAGATTGGTCTGGCTATTTACATATCGTTTTTACCGGATCACCTGTTGGGGTTTTAAATCCCAACAGGTGAGAATCTTGTCACCCAAACCATGTGAAAGGCCTCTGATCCAGTTTCTTTTTTCATTCATCCTTCCTGCCAGGTGGCAGAAAAGAGCCTGATTACAAATCCTTATTTTTTACAACTGTCGGCAGAATTTTCCGCCACTTGAGCGCCTCAACCGATTACTGATTTATTATGAAGCAATCGATTGTTGCCAATGTCAAAGATGGCTCTTAGAATCGGTTTCGAGGGTATGGAAATGTTATGGGATGACGGCTGAACCGTTAACGGATGGGATCGAAATGTTTCAGGAAGCGGTACTATTTGTTACGTGCCAGATTTAAATGTCACTAAATATGAGAGACTTACAGAATTTAAAAACCATCCCATTCAATGATTACATTTGACTGGCAATCGGGCAAGTGACAAATATGAAGGGAACGAATTAGCAGTTTCCTAGAGGAAGAAAATAAGGATGACGCAGGCAACAATGAAAAAATATAAAGCGATTTCAAGAATCAGCATCCACTTACTCTTTTTCCTGTAATCCTCTGTAGGCATTTGTGTCGTGAAATTTATCTTCACAAATCTACTTCGCAATTCTCCCTTCAGAGTCTACAAAATCGTTATGATGACGGATCAAAATGTTATCTCAGAAGCTATTGCATTTTTTTACTCGATGCATAGAGGGAAGGAAGGATATTGAATTGTTCTTTGAAATACTTGGCAAAGTATTTTGGGTTATTGAACCCAACCTTGTACGCAACTTCCGCAACCGTAAGTTGACTCTTCTCCAACAGTTGCGCTGCATGCTGTAAACGAATAGTTCGAATGAATTCAATAGGCGACTTGCCGGTCAATGAAATCAGCTTTTTATACAAATGGACTCGACTCATTCCCAACTCATGGCTGAGGTCCTCCACTGAAAAATCAGGATCGGAAATTTTTTCTTCCACAAACTTGACCGCCTTCTCGATAAGCTTTTCGTCCAGAGAAGATACCTTGACTTCGCTGGTCTTGATATCAAGTTTGTTGACGATCGACTTTTGGAATTGTGTCCTGCGGATTAAAAGGTTTTTGATGCGCGATTGAAGGATTTCAAAACTGAACGGTTTCGTTACGTAATCGTCGGCGCCACTCTCAAATCCCTCCTTTACCTGGTCTTCAGCCGCGCGCGCAGTCAAGAGAATTAACGGAATATGAGAGGTTCGGGCATCGTTTCTGATCTTCCGGCAAAGGTCGATGCCATTCATCTCCGGCATCATCACATCGCTCACGATAAGATCCGGAATCTGAGCTACCGCCTGCACCCATCCTTCTTTTCCATTCCCAGCTTCGATTACCTGGTACCTGTATCTAAGGTTGTCCTTAAGGTAAAAACGAAAATCTTCATTATCCTCAACGAGCAGCAAGACGGGTTTTCTTTTTTCTCCTTTGTGATGTTCATTGATAGCTTGCTGCAAAGTAATTTCACCATCGGTTTCCGTTGCATAATCCATTGCAGAAGATACGCTGCCGACTTCCTTAACGGGAATCAATACGGTAAAGCAGCTTCCCTTCTCTAATTCACTTTCCACGGTTATTGAACCTCCATGAATCCGGGTGAATTCCCTCGCGATGGAAAGTCCGATACCGCTTCCCTGGTTAACCATGCTGGCCGGCATATCACTCTGGAAAAAACGCTCAAAGATCATTTCCTTTTTGTCGCCGGGGATGCCAATACCGGAGTCTTTCACCTGAATCTTAAACCAACGCGCACCATCTTCCGAAAACACTGAAAAATCAACTGCAACCGTTCCACCGTCCGGTGTAAATTTGAAGGCATTTGAAATAAGGTTAAAGAGAATTCGCTCCAACTTGTTATGATCAAAAATGGTGTCCAATTTTTCGACGTTTGAGTTGATCGAAAACTGGATATTTTTCTTTTCGGAAAGGTCGGAAAAGGATTGGGCTACCTCTTCACTAAAATTGACAATGTCGCCAGTGGCTGGATTCAATTTAATTTCCTGTACTTCCATCTTTCTGAAGTCCAGCAGCTGGTTGACCAGGTTCAGTAGCCGCCTCGCGTTGCGATGAATCAATTGCAGGTGATTCTTGTCAGCCGTATCCCTGGCATGCTTCATCATTTTCTCCAGTGGCGTAATAATGAGCGACAAAGGCGTTCTGAATTCGTG
>DASUGQ010000239.1:0-11077 GCA_036273935.1 Cyclobacteriaceae bacterium
GGCGTTACCTTTCTTGAACCACCCTTAGAGTCATAGATAATTAACTCTTTCACGCCAGTAGGAATTCTTGTTCTTCTCGATGATTGTGACAGAAAACCAGAACCAAAGTAAAATTCAATCTTCTCTTTCTTTCCAGTTTCAAAAATTATTTCAGCGCGAACGTCCAATGCTTCTGGAGTAAAAAATTGAGATTTCATTTTTTGATTATTTTTTTCAAATACTTTTAGACTGTCTCTATTCTGGGAAGCAACATATAACTCACGGTGATTGGCGTCAATAATTTTCACCAGACCTTTTGCATCTCCGCTCACCTTGAAGCCGCTTTCAGAAGTTTGCATAACACTGAAATCGCCCCTGCCATTTCCAAGGAGAACCAAGCCCGTAAGAGCATCCATCCTGCCAACAAAAACTTCGTTTCCATAGTCATTTCCAATAATGAGCAAATCCAAATTCCCATCATCATTGATATCATCTGTAACCATACCATTGATGGGGGCCACCTGGGTCAACATCGGGAGACTTGTTATTTCAAATTTGCCGCCTCCAAGATTTTCGATATAGGCAGAAGACATGAAATTAGCCTCCAGTTGAATGGCATCTTTCAATTCATCAGGCTTAAACAAGCCTTGCATGGTCACCCGGCCATATTGTTTATAGCTGGAAAACTGCTGTCTGAATTTAGGGCTCTGTGAATTCAGCTCATCCCAAAAGTGAACGGGGAACAGTTTCCTTTCGATATTTTGATTCAGGGACTCTTTGAGGTAGCAAGCCAGGACGGCATCAACACTTCCATTGTTGTCAAAATCTTTAGCATATACTTTTAGGGGATATTCAGCGGTAGCACAATAGCTATTATTTAACCCATAATTTCCAGCCACGTAATCAATATCGCCATCATGATCAAAATCTCCTCCGACAATGCTATTCCACCACCCTTTAAAGTTATCCAACTCAGAACTGATTCTGGCTAGGCCTTTTTCAGTATTGCTAAAGATTGCGATGGACATAAACTCGCCAACAATAATTAAATCACTGCTTCCGCTGTTGTCGACATCGCTCCAAATTGCATCTGTTACCATTCCCAATGTTGAAAGCCCGGGACACCATTCTTCAGTTACATCCGTGAATTTGCCACCTTCATTTCGCAATAGGTAACTCATCGCGGGATATGGGTATTTTGCAGGCACTACCCTGCCTCCGACAAATAAATCAAGATCACCATCGCCGTCAAAATCAGCGGCTCTAACACACGACCCACTTGTCGTCATAGCTGGCAACGCGTCGGCAGCGAGTCTGTATTTACCTTTGCCGTCGTTGAGATAAAGTCTATCCTGATATTGAGTTTCAAACGCTTTGTATTCACTTCCTCCACTCACAACGTAAAGATCAAGGTCTTTATCACCATCGGCATCGAATAGCAGAAGTCCCATATCCTCTTCCTGCTTATTTTGATTTTCAATCGATTCAATCTTTAGAGAAAAAGAACCATTCTTATCTTGCACAAAAACTGTTGTAGGATGGCCAACTGATCCGCCTATTACGAGATCCTCCAAACCATCGTCGTTAATATCCCCTACCGACATGCCGGGTCCATATTGAGTAAACTTATGGGGTAGGGTTCGTTGAAGATTGTAGTCAATCTTATCTTCTTCGGGATGTCGATAAATTAATTTCCTGTCAACCGAAACTTCCGCCATCATCGGCAAGAGTTTTTTTGCAGTTGAGACATAATTCGTAAGAGTTTGAACAGAAGTCTCGTACTTGACCTCCAACCTTTGATTTACCTTAACATTATTCAATGCAGCACTTTTACCATCGGGCCAGGTTATGAAAATCGAATCAACCGTGGTTTTAGTTCCTAACCCAAAATGTACCACTGGATCAACTGATGACAAATACCCGCGATAAATGCTCTGCTCATAGAATTGCGCTTGGCCGTCAGCAACAATCTTTACTTGCGCCCCAATTGCGTCGGGATTGCTCTTCGTTCCCTTAAGCTTCAACTGTAGATAGTGTGTGGAGTCAGAGCCTTTCACATCGGTCAGTGTATTCTCATAGACAAAGGCAACATCATTGATATTATTGACCACATAATCCAAATCACCATCATTGTCGAGATCAGAAAATACAGCACCATTGGAGAAAGAGGGCTGGGTGAATCCCCATAACGTCGAAATATCGGTAAAAGTCAAATCACCGTTGTTTCGATAGGCATAATTAGGTATCTTAACAACCGGAATAGAATCCACCAAAAGCCCCGGAGCAGCCAGGTTGCTAACCATGGCCCTGTAGTTTGCAAAGTCCTTATCGGTTATGTCTTTTGGAAATCCATTCGTTACAACAAGGTCCCGATTGCCATCATTATCAAAATCAGCAAATAAAGGTGACCAACTCCACTCTGTTTGATAGATACCTGATAACTGACCTATCTCGCTGAAACCGATTCCCGCTCCGACATTATTGTTAAGCTGAAGCATATTTCTAACGTGTTGATATTCGTAGCCGTACTTCTCATTGTTAATATAGGTTTGATAACTCTTGTTTCCGATCGTCGTTTTCTTTCTAAAATTGGTTTCAGGAAGCATATCGAGGGTTATTATATCAGAAAGTCCATCGTTATTGATGTCTGAAGCATCGTTTCCCATCGAAAATTGACTTTGGTGCCCAATAAATTCTCTGCTTCTGTTTGAGAATGTGCCATCTTGATTATTGATGTACAGAATATCGTTGGATAGGAAATCATTTGAAACATAAAGGTCCTGCCACCCATCCCTGTTGAAATCCGCGATGGATAATCCCAGTCCAAATCCTTCGATAGAAATTCCTGCTTCGCGCGAAACATCAGTGAAAGTATTGTTTCCATTATTGCGATAAAGTTTATCATTATTTGGCGAAGACCCATCTTGAACCTTATCGCGATAATTGGTTGGGATCCCCGTCAACCGTTGGTTCACTAAAATGTAAACATCAAGGTCACCATCCCGATCATAATCAAAAAAGCCAGCCATTACACTATAACTCGAATCACCGAGACCGTAGCTTGAAGCTTGTTCTTCAAACGTGGGAACTCCATTCTCATTTAATCCTTGGTTGATATAGAGAAGGTTACGACGTTTAATCGAATCAGCCCATAGTGTGGAACATACGTAGATATCCATCCAACCGTCACTGTTGATATCTACAACTGCTACACCTGAACTCCATATACCTGAGGTGGCAAGCCTTGATTCATCTGTAACATCTTTAAATTTCAAGTTGCCCTGGTTAACATAAAGTTTGTTAGAAACAAGATTACCAGTGAAAAAGAGGTCCTGAAGTCCATCATTATTGAAATCACCTGCGCCAACTCCTCCCCCATTATAGATATATTCTTCTGTAAGGATGTTAAAGCTGTCCGTCTCCTCGATGGCATTGATAAACTCAACACCGGTCTTATCAGAAGGGAGCAATCTGAAAAGCGTTTTTGGCTTTTGTTGGCAGGAGATTACCAGGGTTAACAATAAATAATAGCGACAACAAAATAGCTTTCTCATGATATGGCAGGTTCTAAAAAAACAAAGGCCAATTTACGTTGGCCTTTGATACTAATAGAAGTTAAAATCACATTAATTATAACCAGGATTCTGAATTAAGACGTCAGAGCCCAATATATCTATTTCCCTTTGCGGTATCGGTAGGTGCTCGTTTTTAGGAGAAGTAAAATTGGCCCCAGTAAAAGGAGATGCAGAAACTTTTGATTCTTCGTAGTCCAAGTAATCATTCAGCGTAGTGGCTGCTATTCCCCAACGAACCAAATCAAAGAATCGATGGCCCTCACCCGACAATTCCAATTTACGTTCAAAACGCACTGCGTCCCTTGCTAAGGCCTGATCAGTCCAAGTAGCATCATATGTATTAATAACATAGTTAGCAGCAGGAACTGCGCCATTCATTACAAACCCTGTGGGATCAGCAGCTCTTGTCCTTACCCTGTTAACAAGCGCCCGAGCAGCTTCAAGGTTATTAAGCTCCACTTCCACCTCAGCAGACATTAAAAGCACATCGGCAAAGCGGATAATAGGCACGTTTAGGGCAGAGTAACCTGGAGTCCATGAACTCTTATCCACTCCAGTCGCTTCCTCGGCCTTGCTCCAAATGAATTTCTTAGGGGCATAAGGTCCGCCATAATTTTGATCGCGTATCCATGCCACTCCTGGATGAAGTCCATGGTCGAGATAAGGAATACCCCTTCTTCCAACAGAATGATCAAGTCGGGGATCTACGGGGCCAGCATCCGGTGTAAAAGCGTCCGTGGCCCCTACCCCTTGATCCGTAACTAGCTGATTAGCCCCTGTGTTGTAGGAACCGTCCAATAGTGGTAACCCACCTTGAGTTCGGAACGAATTTGAAAGTTCAAAACTCGGCTGGAAAAATCCGCAACAACCTGCGGGCCCTCCATTGTATGGAAAATTCAGCACAAAGTCAGGGTTGGCATTGTTAATAGAGCCAGTTCCTGCCGAAGATTGAATTGCAAAAACCACTTCGACATTGTCATCTGTGGCAATTCTCCATAGGTCGCCGTAATGAGGAACCAAGTCATACTTTGCACCGCTCACGGTCTTCCCGTTGGCAATCACATCATCAAACAAAGGTTTGGCCGCAGCATATTTTTGTTGAAAGAGATAGGCTTTTGCCAAATATGCTTTTGCAGCCCAAGAGTTGGCCCTTCCAACAGAGGATTGCGTTTCTGGCAAATTGTCAACGGCAAATTGTAAATCCGCTTCAATTTTTGGCCAGAGGTCTACGTTATTTCCAATATCATTGATACCGGCTCCATAGTCAACAGTCTCGTCGACGTAGGGGGTATCGCCAAAGATCTTCTTCAACTCAAAGTAAAAATGAGCCCTTAAAAATTTCGCTTCTGCTTCAATGCGCAATTTAACATCATTAGACACAGTAGGATCTGCATTTGGCAGAACTCTGAAAAGAGCATTTACACGGGCAATGCCTTCGTAGGTTGCCTGGTACTTCAGTTGTACAGACCCATTTGTGGGTTGTGGACTAAAGGCCTGAATTTCATTTACCTGGGACTGGTCGCCAGAATTAGTGCCCTTATTAGCATCACCTCCCAATATACTTCCCCACAACCAATTGGAAGAACCGGCATAAAAGCCATCACCGCCAAAACCCCCTCTGCCTTGCAACATACTGTAAGCGCCAATCAACATTCCTTCGAGACCTTTTTGTGATGCCAGCTGCGTCTCTGTGATCGATCCTGTGGGGTTTACCTCTAAGAAGCTATCACTACAGGAAACAGCGAACACCATAGTCAGCATAAGGAGTGCTCGTATTATCTTGTTTAAGTTTTTCATACTTTATTTTTTTTCAAATTTCAATTTTATCAAAAAATTTCATAACCCTAAGTTAAGACCGAAAGTCCAACTTCTTGTGATCGGATAGTTTCCGATATCAATGCCAAGTCTGGTGTCCGCATCACCTCCAACGCTTGGATCAAGTCCATCATAACCAGTAATTGTGAACACGTTGTTAACGCCGGCAAAGAATCTTAGCTTTTGCAGTCTTAACTTTGATAGTGTCGCGGCCGGTAAGTTATAGGCAATTGAAATGTTCTGCATTCTGAAGTATGAACCGTCTTCCACATAAAAGGAGTTAGATTGCGTAGTGGTACTGAAGTTTGAAACGTTTTCATAAATCGGAATTTTAGCTCCGGAGTTTTCCGGAGTCCATGAATCCTTCACACGAGCGCTAATAGCGGCACCCGAGAATAATGGATAAAAATCGGTAAACAATTTTGAAATATTGAAGATCTCATTGCCCGTTTGCATGAACATGTAGGTTTGTAACTCAAATCCTTTATAAGTCAACTTCAGATTAAGTCCTCCAGTAAAATCAGGAACCGGACTGCCAAGAAAGGTTCTGTCTTCAGTGTTTATCTTACCATCGCCATTAATGTCTCTGTAACGGAAGCGACCGTCTGCGGCACCCTCCTGGAATATCGTCGCTGCATCGCCATCAATAGCATTCGCAGCATCAACTTCTGACTGTGATTGCCATATACCATCAACCTGGTACCCATAAAATGAGGATATTGGTTTACCGACCTGGTTTCGGATTGGTACAATCCCGCGATAACTAGGCTCGTTGTTACCTCCCGTTAAATAAGTAATTCCTGGAGCGATTTCTACGATTTCATTCTTCAGGAATCCACCGTTTACAGTTAACTCAAACCCAATATCATTGGTGATATTGCCTCTACTTATGATTTGAATATCAATCCCCCGATTTAACATTTTACCTATGTTAACATCAGGAGGAGAAGCTGCAACGCCATTCATTACAGTTATCGGCACGCCGAAGACGAGATCGTCGGTATTTTTTTTCCACCAGTCAAACACAACGTCAAGCTTTCCATTAAAGAAAGAAGCATCAAAACCAACGTTGGTAGTAATTGCTCTTTCCCATTTAGCCTCTGGGTTCCCAATACGCGTTCTGTAGTAACCTTCAACCGCGCCTCCGTTATTTATGGGATAGGAAGAATTGCCCACATTAGTACCAAACAAACTGTATTGATTGTTAGGGTTGACATTTATTGCATTCCCCATTTCACCCCATCCTCCTCGAATCTTAAAATCATCAATCCAGGTAGCACCGCTCAAAAATGGTTCTTCGGATATTCTCCACCCTGCTGACACAGCTGGAAAAACTCCATAACGGTTATCTGGTGCAAATCTGGAAGATCCATCTCTTCTAATTACAAACGTTAAATAGTATTTGGAATTAAAGTTGTAATCAATTTTTCCAAACAATGAAGAGTATCTGCTTCCCTTGAAATAGTTACTTCCTACCGTTCTTGAAGAGCCTGCTTCCGTAGTACTTAGTGTAACAAAATCGCGGTCTTCGCTAAAGGGGTTCAATCCGTTACCCTGCATGTTTCTACCTGTCCCGTCATCAATTGCCTCCTGACCTAACAAGAAGTTAAGATTATGTTGACCAAATTCTTTTTTATAAGCCAAGGTATTCGTGAAAGTCCAGGTCAAACTCTCGCCTGCTCCTTCATTGTATGTAACTGCTGAGTTGTTCTCCGAGTTTTCATATTGACGTGCAAAATAGGACCAAAAATATTGCGATTGGAAAAACCCACCTATGCTGGTACGGAAAGTCAAATTTTCTATTGGTTCAAATTCTAAATACACATTGCCAAAAGCGCTGGATTGGAATCCACGGTTATCTTTTTGCCGATCGAGGTTTGCAACTGGGTTACGGGGATTATTAAAACCTGGGGCTCTGGTTCCACCGTAGCCTCCAAACTCATCGTATACTGGAATAATGGATGGCATACGAAAAGCCTGCAAAATGTCATTTTCATCGTCGGAAACGCCTTGACCGCCAGAATTGCCTTGTAGTAGTCTAACCTGCCGATAAGTCATTTGAATGTTCTCTCCAATGCGAAGGTTTTTAAGAACATCAAATTCAGTGTTAACACGGAATGAATAGCGTTTAAAGGACTGGTATAAAAGAATACCATCCTGATCCTGGAGTCCGAGGCCAACGTAATACCTGCTGTTTTCACCTGCACCGCTAAATGCCAACGAATGTCTCATTAGAGGAGCCGTTCTGGTAATCTCATCATACCAATCTGTCCCTTTCTTATTGGCAGCCATAACCTGGTAAATTGGCTTGCTAAAATCAGTAACATTATATTTAGCAGCCTCGGCAGCTAGGTCTAACGGACCTGAAACACCTCCCTGGCTACCTACCAATATGTAGTCTGGCACAACCGGACTGGTTCCTGTGCCAAACTGAGGGTGCGTAAACGTTGGGGCGGTACCTGAGAATCGCTGAGTATTTCGCTGTTGATTCCAGGTCCACTCAGCAAACTCATCAGGGTTCAACATTTTCTGCCCTTCGCCCGGGTCAGTGAATCCGAACATTCCATCATAAGTAACGCTAAGTTTCTGCGATGACCTGGTTCCTCTTTTCGTAGTGATAACAATTACGCCATTAGATGCTCTGGCGCCATAGATAGATGCTGCTCCAGCATCCTTTAGCACGGTAGTGTTTTCGACATCGTCAGGATTTAGGAAATCAATGCTGAAGAAGGGCAAACCATCAACAATGTAAAGCGGATTATTACCCCCAAAAGCACCGAATCCACGAACGCGAACAATACTTGTTGTGCCCGGTTGTCCATTAGTGATGACCGTTACTCCGGGAACACGACCTTGCAATTGCTGCTCGATGTTACCGGAAGGAACCACAGTTAGATCCTTAGCCTTGACTGTAGAAACGGCCGCTACTACATCTCTTCGGTTTTCCGTTGTATATCCCGTCACAACTAATTCTGACAAGGTCTGAACATCTGGGTTCAGCGAAATGTCAACCGTCGATCTGGCTCCTACAACGACTTCGGTCGAAGAATAGCCAACAAAGGAAAATACGAGCACAGCATCATCACCTGGTACAGCAATTCTGTACTGACCATCGACATCTGTAGCAGTACCTGTATTGGTACCCTTAACCAGAACACTGACGCCTGGCATTGACACACCTGCTTCATCTTTTACTACACCTGAGACGCTTCGTCCCTGGGCAAGTATTGATGAAATACTAATTGCCACAAAGGCAATTGTCAAACTCAATTTTTGGTAGAGTTTTCTCATAAACATAAGTTGGGTTAAAGTTTAGCTGATTGATCAATTTGTATTGAGGTAGGAAATAAAAACAAAATATTATCCTGTCAATACATTTCCCCGAATGTAGGGATTTCAGTCGTTTTTTTTATTCAAACGACCTAAAAATAACCACAAACGTTGCCGCAAACGTTGCCGGGAATAGGGTTCCTACAAACGTTGCCGTGACACATATTCAGAATTTTATTTGGTATGGGCGATTGGGGTTAACATGGCGCGTTTACCGTCCGGAGGCAGGATGACTTGAGCCAAATATCTCTCTGATAATCCACTCGCCAATACTTTTTCCCTGCGCAACGCCTTGTTCACATGCATCACGAAAGTGAATCCCGCCGTACAGTCTTGAGATGGCTGCTTCATTGGAAGCTTCATAAAATGAATTGAAATGACGGTCTGGCAAACCAAAGTATTTCTCGGAGGTGTCAATGAAACTGAAGTTGTCGCCCAGGACATACGTTAATACGGTTGCTGCAGATGCAGATACAACACTGTGACCACTGGTATATTCGGGGAAGGGAGGTGTTTGAAGTAACGGACGCCACGCAGGATCAATCATCTTGTTAATCGCGGATTCCGGTCGGATGCGATCGCTCCGATACTTCTCCTGCCAGCAACTGATGAAGGCATCGTGTAAGGTGATTGCTACTAATGTGTGGATAAAGATCGCCGAATCCAATGTGGTGTTTGCTTTCTGACAAACAATACCCGTTATACCCATCCAATGGCCACCAGGAGAGATTTTCTTCAAGCCAATAGCCATGTGTCCCGAGTAAGTGACCGCAAACGGATTACAATCCCAGAAGGCGGCAATTTCTCTTTGCTCAGGCGACAAGTTATTTGTCGTGGAGTAAACCTCCATCATCTGGGTATGAAAAGAACTGGTGGTGTCTTTATTAAATGCCGTTGGCGGAAGTGGCGGAAATTGATTTGCCGAATCAATAACAAAAGACTGAATAGTTTCCCAACTGGGCTCGATTGCCGACATGTATTCAGGTGGCGTTGGATACCATCTGCCCTCCTCTTTGCTTGGCGTATAACGCGTATAAGTGCTCAGTTTGCCATAACCATCACCCCTGGCATATTCGACCACCTGCCTGGCAATGTCCTGCGAATAACGGACCTGCTGAGCTACGTTTCGATCAGAAAGCTGATTATTTGTTTTGAAATAATTAATGAGTTCTTTTTGTTTTTCTTCCAGCATATAACCAGAAGGCATAATTTGCCTGCCAACATCGAGCATAGCGTAATTTGCACAGAAGAAAAGGTTAAAGTTCTTTGGAAGGGGTCCAGCCTTAACACCAGGTTGAACATTGAATTTCGATCCCAGGTCTGGTATTTTTGATCCGCTCAAAAAAGCAACTTCATAAGCCCCGAGAAGAGAATAGGCATAAAAACGGCTTGCCGCTGGTGGATTGGCAACGTCATGCAGCATTACTTCTGATAAATGAAAAACATTTTCCGTCATTAATTGAAGCTCTTGCTGACGGCCGGTCCCTTCTTGAGGGGAGGCGCTGCTGGAAAAGAGGGTAAGGGCAACTAACAGTAAATAATTTCTCATACTAATTCAGTTTATACGTCACGACTCCCACATTATTTACCCCGACCAATAAATAGGTAATTCCCTTTGCCGAAATTACTTTCATGGATTTGGTGTCACCCATCGTATTGAGTCCCGATGTTGACTGCAACAGATAACTGAAGTTGCCCTTGCCATCTCCTTTGTAAAGCTGACCAAAATTTGCATCGATTACTCCCATTCGGATTCTTATCGAACTCTGGTTTCCACCAACAACGATATCCATGTTGCCATCGTTATTGAAATCAATTAAATCCATTCCAAAAAGTGGTGAGAATTGAGCGGTTGAAGGAAGATCATGTATCTCAAATCTATTACCCTTATTTTCGAGGTACATACTTTTCAGGATATCCGCTTCAAGCACAGATGCATCCTTCAAGTCGTTCTTGCTAAAAATTGTTGTTAGCTGAGCATCTGAATAAGAATCATAAGTTGTGAACTTGCTTCTCATACTATATAGCTGATCCAGAAGTTCATCGCGACTTGCAAACGGATAGGCTTTCCCTTCTATGTAACAAGTCATTATTGGATCGACGGAGCCGTTCTTATCGAAATCTTTGTAGACAAGTTGCAAAGGTTCGTTCTTCTTCGTTTTTAATTGTGAGTTCAGGCCAAAATTTCCGACGATAATATCCTTATCACCATCCTTGTCGAAATCGTAGGCGATCATCCTCGTCCACAAACCATTTGTCGGCCCGTCAAAATAATTCTGAGAAGCCCTTTCAAACTGCTTGCCCCCCTTATTCATGAACACTTCGATCGGCATAAATTCGCCAACCACAACCAAATCGGCCCAACCGTCCCCGTTCAC
>DASUGQ010000240.1:0-15977 GCA_036273935.1 Cyclobacteriaceae bacterium
TGGAGGAGTTTCTCATACTCCTTCCAACGGGGCATGTTTTGTTTGATGAAGGCCGCTTCGCGCATAACGTGAAGGGCAAGTTACTAAATTTTTACGGTTGCTGTTGCGCGGCGTCAATCACTTTATTCCAAACCCTGAAAATATTTCCCGAACAAATTTTTGCAATGTCTTCATCAGAATAACCTCGCTTGAGTAATTCATGAATCAAATTTGGATAAGCAGAAACATCTTTTAGTCCCGTTGGTAGCGAGTCTCCTACTCCATCGTAATCGCTGCCTATTCCTACGTAGTCAATGCCCACCAGTTTCACGATATGATCTATATGGTCAGCAACGTGTACGACATCTGAATAGAGTTCTTCAGGTGTCTTGGCGAATGATTCAATGACCTCCCGGGCAGCCGAATCTTTTGACGTGAGTCGCCTTGACTTGAGAATTTTTTCCAATGAATCTATCACGGTGGCATTTTTTCGCGCAACCGAATCGATGAAGGAGGCGCCAAAATTAATTTGAATTACACCACCGTTTTGTGCGAGGGCTTTGATCATGTCGTCGCTCATGTTCCTTTGGAAGCCAGGCGTATAATAACGGCAGGATGAATGAGAGGCGATTACAGGCACCCTGGTGATTCGTAAGACATCATAGAAGGTGCTGTCGGATACGTGCGAGATGTCCACCATAATGCCAACGCGGTTCATTTCGGCCACAACCTTTTCGCCAAATGGACTCAGCCCGTTCCAGGTATACGTCGTGTCGTAGGACGAGTCGCAAATCTGGTTATCTTTTCCGTGCGTCAGTGTTATGTAGCGGATACCCCTGTCGTAAAAATATTTCACATTCTTCAAATCATTGCCAATAGGTGCGCCATTTTCCATTCCCATGGGAAGAGAGATCTTTGCCTCTTTGAAGTTTTTTTCAATGTCAGCCGGGGTGGAGGCCAGGGCGAACTTATCGGGAAGCACTTTTGCAACTTCCTCGACCATATTGATCAGTGAATCAGCCAATACTTTGCCGTGGTCGGGAAGTTCTTGTTGTTCGGCCGGAATGAAGATCGACATGACAGGGGCGTCGAGCCCGCCTTTTTTTGCGCGTTCGTAATCAAAGTCTCCGTCTTCCGTACTAACAAGGACTCCTGAATTTTCAGGATCAAGCCGAAACTTTATTTCATGCAGGCGATAAGGCAGATCAACGTGAGTATCCACGAGAATGATGGCATGGGCGAGTGAATCTGCTTTTTTGTAGAGTTGTTCATCGGCAGTTAAAGTGTCATTTTTTGCCTTTCTATTACATGCGATTACCAGCGATCCTAAAAGAAGGGTGGTAAGGAAACGTAAGGTCATGATTTTACAATTATCTTTGAGGTCCCAAAGTATGTAAAATACATAGTGATGCAAATCGTTACGGTACGGACTGCGCAAAATGTTTTGATCGATTATCCTATAGCCGGCCTGGTGCAGCGAATCCTTGCTTTTATCATTGATATTTTTATTCTCATAGCGTACGCAATCGTTGTCATGTTTGCCATTTTTCAAATGGGAATTCAAGAACAGTGGGTCATAATTTTGGCATACGTGCCAATATTTTTTTATGACCTGGTGTTTGAGATTTCCATGAACGGCCAATCATTAGGCAAGCGAGCGCTCGACCTTAAGGTAGTGAGAGTAGATGGTGGTAATCCAACGATAGGGAATTATCTGTTGCGTTGGCTACTCAAACCAATTGATATATTACTCTCCGGATCAATTGCGATTACCTGCATTTTACTGACCCGCTACGGCCAGCGCCTTGGTGATTTGGCAGCTGGAACTACAGTAGTAAAGCTTGTGTCAATTGGGGATGTCACAAGCCAGCAGATTCTCCAACACCTCGAGGAAAATTATCAGCCGGTGTTTAATCAGGTGATCCAACTAACCGATCAGGACATTAATCTCATTAAGAAAGCCCTTGAGGTTAACCGAACGCTTGGCAATATGCAGCCCGTTCTTCGGCTGGAGTCCCGAATAAAAGAGATGTTGGGAATTAGTAGTGATATGCCTCCGGTTAAATTCCTGTACACGGTTATAAAGGATTATAGCCATCTTACCTCACGGGTATGAGCGAGGGACTCTTGGTTTTATACACGAGGGCTCAACTTGCCCTGCGAAATGGACAGGATAAACCCGAAATCTGGATAGCCTACAAAGGGATAATTTATGATGTTACCGCTTCTCGCTTGTGGAGAGATGGAAAGCATTATGAGCATTGGGCCGGGCAGGATCTTACGGGGGAGTTGCCAGACGCCCCCCACACGGAAAGAGTCTTTGAAAGATTTCGCGCGATAGGGAAACTGGCAGTTTGAAAATGGGTGATGTGCGTTTTGGAATTATAAGCTTAATTTTAGTAAATCGTACCGCATTTTTACATTGGTCAGAAAACATATCATAGATGATTCTTATAGCTGATAGCGGGGGGTCCAAAATCGATTGGAGACTATTATTAAACAATGGCACAATTAACCAGGCCAATACGCCAGGCTATAATCCATATTATCAACCCGTACAAGATTTAAAGAAGAGCGTCGAGGAGGTGCTCCTGCCGATCATTAAAGAAAAAGTTGATAAAGTATTTTTTTATGGCGCCGGAGTTTCTTCCGAGAAGAATCAACTCACCATTCAGCACGTTCTCAATGATTATTTCCCTGAGGCACATATTGAAATAGGATGGGATTTGCTTGCCGCCGCCAGGGCGCTTTGCGGGCATGACCCTGGCATTGCCTGTATCATGGGAACAGGATCCAATTCATGTTTGTACGATGGAGAAAAAATAACAGGTAATGTCGCTAACCTTGGATGGATTCTCGCCGATGAAGGTTCAGGCGCACATATTGGCAAGCAGTTTATCGTTGATTACCTGAGAAAAAAACTTCCTTCAACCCTCGCAGAACAGTTTCATGCGCGATACCCGTTTCATCGCGAAGAGATACTTGAAAGAGTTTATCAACATGAAAAACCAAGCGCATTCCTCGCCGGCTTTACCAAATTTATTTTTCAACATCTGAAAGAACCATATTGCTACCAGTTAATCTACAATAGCTTCAGTGAGTTCTATGAAAACAACGTGATGCAGTACGAGAACTACCAGAATTTGAAGGTTCACTTTACCGGCTCGGTTGCTTTCTATTTTAGTGATATTTTGCGTCAGGTCGCCGCTGATAAAGGCATTACCGTAAAAAATATTTTGGAGGGACCTATTGCCGGCCTCACTTTGTTTCATCAAGGCGACTTGAATTCCTGAACTCTGTACTCGGTGGGGTAATTCTTCGTTACTGTTTTTAATTAAGGGTCAGGCCCACTTTACCTTCTTCGAATATACTGGTGTATATTTGCAGGGGAAGCATTTCAAATCCGAAGCATTGTGACAACGACCGAATCATCGTCATACTACGAAAATCTTGAAAAGATGAGTGTTACTGACTTATTGATCAACATCAATAAGGAAGACAAGACTGTTCCTGAAGCCGTTGAAAAAGTTATACCGGCGATTGAGGCATTGGTAAAAGCTGTCGTCGAAAAGATGTCGGTTGGAGGAAGACTGTTTTACATTGGGGCGGGAACAAGTGGCAGGCTTGGTGTTGTTGATGCATCAGAAATTCCGCCAACATATGGAATGCCTCAGGGCAAAGTGATTGGCATTATTGCCGGTGGCGATACTGCAATCCGTAAAGCAGTGGAACACGCCGAAGATGACATGAGGCAGGCCTGGCTTGACCTGAAGGAATACCAAATTTCAAGCAAGGATATATTGGTGGGTATTGCCGCTTCCGGCAGAACCCCCTACGTGATTGGAGGATTGGAAGATGCGCGGGCAAATAATGTAGTGACAGGTTGTATTACTTGCAATGCCAATTCCGAGTTAGCAAAGCATGCAGATTTTCCTGTAGAAGTTGTCGTCGGACCGGAGTTTGTAACGGGCTCTACCCGAATGAAGGCAGGGACCGCTCAGAAACTCGTTCTCAACATGATCTCAACGACGACGATGATAAAACTTGGTAGAGTGAAAGGAAATAAAATGGTGGATATGCAGTTGACCAATAACAAACTCATCGACCGCGGCACGCGTATGATCATGGAAGAACTTGGTGTGGACCAGGCAGAAGCTTCAGATTTGCTTCGTGAATTTGGTTCAGTGCGGAAAGCAGTTGCAAGTCGTCAGGGTCATGCACGACATTGAACCATATCATAACTGGTTAAAATATTACGACCCATCCAAAGATCAGTTGTCGCCTTTCTTTGGGAAAGAGTACAACTTTGACGTCTACTCAGATACAATCTACGGTTACTACATTGATCCCGCCTGGGACTTCATGGGTTCTGAGACATTATACATCAAGATTCTCTATGCGGATTACAATGTTGGCTTTGGTGTGATTGAATTCCTGGGTGAATGGAATGATGCCATTAACAATGACATTATGCACCTGAAACGCAATGTTATAGAGAATATGGTTCATAACGGTATTAACAAGTTCATTTTGATCGGAGAAAATATTATGAATTTCCATGGCTCAGATGATTGCTATTACGAAGAGTGGTTTGAGGATGTTGAAGATGGTTGGATAGCCGCAGTTGACTTTCCTGAATTTATCCAGGAAGAATTTAAGCGTTACCGTTTAGATAGCTATATTAACATGGGGGGTACGCTGCAACTTGATAACTGGCGGACACTTAACCCACTTGTATTTTGCGACCTCGTCAGTAAACTGATTCAAAGAAGACTTAACTGAACGTCTGAAACGGTGGCTTCTGCCGGAATCAGGTATTGTCGTTTGCTTTTAAGCTCATGACATAGAACTCGTGTTCTCCTTAGTTTTCCCTTTTTGAAGTATTTCCCCTGTAGCCTGAAAATACTT
This sequence comes from Cyclobacteriaceae bacterium, assembly GCA_036273935.1. GTDB lineage: Bacteria > Bacteroidota > Bacteroidia > Cytophagales > Cyclobacteriaceae > ZC4RG29. The sequence continues at coordinate 4,888 of DASUGQ010000240.1, forward strand.
CCCTCGGGTAACTCAGAGAGCATGGGTCGTTGACTATCAACACCATCGTATCCACGTAACCTCACAGTTAGCTCCCGGTCGGCAAAGGAACTGGCTTTTGGATTTCGCATGTGAGCGATAAGCAAATGTAAGATTTCATGAGGAAAAACACTTTCCTTTAGCATTGGCTCCATCAGATTTTGGAAGACTTTCTTCCACTCCAGTCCGTGCGGCTCAAGTTTGTTGCCATAATGAAGGTGAACCCTCAGATGGGCTACTTCGTGAATATAGGTTATGAGGAAAAGATATTGATTCAAATCATGATTGAGGGTTATGCGTTGGGTTCTGGAGTGATTCCTGTAGGTGAAATCCCCAACTTTTGATTCTCTTTTCCTGGAAAGCTTTAATTCAAATGGTGTTTGCGCCCACAGATCGAACGAATAGCCGATGGCATTAGCGGGGACGTGTAGAGACAGTATGCTCAGGACCTCTTTATCATGCATAGCTAAAAATAAAAAAGGCTTTAGAAATCTAAAGCCCTCTCATGAAGTTTTTCTACTGCTTACTTAGTAGCGACAGAATCAACTACCTGAGCAGCGCTGTCCATAACTTCAGCGGTTGAATCAGCTGCAGCTTCTACAGCGTCTCCTGCTGATTCTACAGTTTCTTCAGTAGCTTCAGATGCTTCTTCAGTTTTTTTGCCGCAGGCAGTGAAGGCAGCGGCAAAACCACATACCAGCATTAATGCGATTACTTTTTTCATAGTTTACAGGTTTTAAGAAAATTTAGGTGACAAATATACACTGAATTGATAGTTCACCTTCGTGACGGGTAAGGAAATTATTTTTTTCGAAAGATTAGCCGGATCGGTACCCCTTCAAAATCGAAATGCTCACGCATTCTATTCTCCAGAAAACGTTCGTAGGAAGGTTGAATATACTGGGGAAGATTACAGAAAAATGCAAACGATGGAAATGATGCTTTAACCTGTGTGATGTATTTGATTTGAATGAGTTTGCCTTTGATGGCAGGAGGCGGGTAGTGATTAATCTCAGGTAACATTTTATCGTTTAATTGAGAGGTTGGTATCCTTTTGGTCTTGTTTTCAAAAACGGTTACAGCCTTTTCTATTACCTGGAAGATTCGTTGTTTGTTTAGTGCCGAAGCGAAGATGATCGGCACATAATCAATGGGGGCAAGTTTTTCCAATATTTCCTTTTTGTACTTGTCCGCGGTTTTGGAATCCTTTTCAATCAAATCCCATTTATTTACCATTATTAACATCCCTTTCCCCTGACGTTGAGCGAGGCTCACAATATTCACATCCTGTGATTCAAGGGTTCGTTCTGCATCAATGAGAATAATGCAAACGTCACTCTCTTCCAGCGCACGAAGCGAGCGAAGGACCGAATAGAATTCTATATCGTCCCTCACCTTGCTTTTCTTTCTTATCCCCGCGGTGTCAATGAGAATGAAATTCTTGCCGTACATCTTGTAATAGGTGTGAATGGCGTCGCGGGTTGTTCCCGCTTCATCCGTCACGATGGTTCTCTCTGTGCCGAGGAGGGCATTGAGAAATGAAGATTTGCCGACATTTGGCCTGCCCAGTATCGCAATTTTTGGTATCCCGGCATTTGGATCTTCAACTCCTTCCGAGGGAAATGTTTTGATCAGTTCATCCAGTAGCTCACCCGTTCCAGAGCCATTCTCTGAAGAAATGGGATAAATCTCACCCAGCCCGAGTTCATAGAATTCCGCGGCCATTGGTGATTTGTCAGGGGTGTCGGTTTTGTTTGCGGCTATAAAAACGGGTTTTTTCGCTGTACGCAATACATTTGCAAACTCTTTATCGAATCCGGTGAGACCATCGATGGTATCGACCATGAAAATGATGCAGGACGCTTCCTCGATGGCGAGTTCAACTTGTTTCCTTATCTGGGATTCAAATTTGTCTTCAGAGCCGGTAACATACCCGCCCGTGTCGATGACGGTGAAAAATTTGCCGCACCATTCAGCGTAGCCGTAATGTCGATCGCGCGTTACTCCGGGCATATCGTCCATAATGGCCTGGCGTTTCTCAATAAGTCGGTTAAACAAGGTTGACTTGCCCACATTTGGTCTTCCCACTATTGCAACAATGTTTGCCATCTTGATTTAATACAGTGTGTTTGTTTCGCCCGTGTCTTAGTTTATAAAAGTTTCAGCCGAATTTCAACAGGAAGCATTGGTTATAAAGCCGAAAAGCGACTTAACAAAGTCGCTTTTCATTTCGTAGCGGGGACAAGACTCGAACTTGTGACCTTTGGGTTATGAGCCCAACGAGCTACCAACTGCTCCACCCCGCGATATATTTTTTAAAACCCTGATTTGATATCAGTAGTTCACACTCTTCTGTAATTGAGGTCCAAAAGTAGAACCTTCACTAGTAAAAAACAAATACCTTTGCACATTGATGGAACAAAAGACTTTTAAATCCGGATTTGTAAGTATTGTGGGGAAACCCAACGTTGGGAAATCCACATTGATGAATAAGCTGGTAGGCGAAAATCTTTCGATCATTTCCCCCAAGGCCCAGACTACCCGGCATAGAATCATGGGTATGATCAATGGAGAAAATTATCAGATCATTTACTCCGACACACCGGGCTTACTCGAACCAAAATACACGCTTCACCAGGCGATGATGAATTACGTGAAGGTCTCTCTTGAAGATGCCGATTTAATTTTGCTAATGGTTGAGTTGGGAGAAAAGTATGATCCCACAGTCTTTGATCGCTTTAATAAAATGGACCATGCCATAATTCTGGTGATCAACAAATGTGACAAGGCAAAGGGTTCTCAGGTGGATGACAAAGTTACTTATTGGAAAGAGCACCTTACGAGGGTTAAATCCATCATTCCTGTCTCGGCCCTCAAAGGCGACAATATTCAAATGCTGCTTACCTCCATCGTTGAAAATATACCCGAACATCCACCTTATTTTCCTACGGATGAACTAACCGACAGACCCGAGCGATTTTTTGCTTCTGAAATTTTGAGGGAGAAAATTTTTCTCAACTACGAACAGGAGGTGCCTTATAGCACCGAAGTGGTTATTACCGATTTTAAAGATGACACAGATATTATCAGGATTCGCGCGGAAATATATGTTGAGCGTGATTCACAGAAGGGAATAATCATCGGTAAAGGCGGCGCATCACTAAAGAAAGTGGGGAGCGAAGCCCGCGTGGCGATGGAGAATTTTTTTCAAAAAAAGATTTTCCTGGAAACGCATGTGAAGGTGGCTAAGGATTGGAGAAAAGAGAGGAATCGGTTAAGGCAATTTGGGTATTTCGAGTAGCAGTTGCAAAATTCAAAATATCAATGCTCCAACTGTAACGAAGATTTTTGAACGAGGCCATTTTCTTCCTCCTATCGTTCAGCATTCAAAACCTGGCGTTTTTGCCGAACATTTTTAAGCAATCTTTTTCTTAACTAAACAAACGGTCAGACCTTAATCTTGGTCTAAATATTACATACTCTTCTCCATCCCCCGGACTTTTGATATGTTTAGATTCTTTTCCCGCGACGTATCAAAATGCTCAGCAAAATCAGATCCTATTTCATTGGTGATTATATATCCACTGAGCATGATGTAATCAGGCAGGCGAGTATTGTTCTTGTCTACAATATTCTTGTGGTGAGTTTACTTTCCCTTGTCATTTTCTTCACGGTTTATCTTGTCAAAGGATTTTATTACCAATTGATAAAGACAATAATAGTGACCATCGCTTTCACCGGTATCCTGTTCTATATCCGCAAATCCAAATCTATCGGGTTGGTTTGTCATACAATGCTTCTCATCTCCTGGGCCAACAATTGTGCTAACATTTACCTGTTCAACGACTTCACCTATTTCACGGCATTGCTCACGGTATGCAATATTATCTTTGCCTTTCACACCCTCGGCAATCGTTCAGGGGTTGTTTACACGATTATACATTTTGTTCCAATCATTATTCATGTCATATCAAAATACATGGGTCTTTCATTTCATTTGGACCCGCCGCAGCAACTTTCTTTTGTAGAAGGAATTGTCACGCTCGTACTTGTCTTTTTTATCTTCAGTTACCTGATTTACCATTATCACCAGGCGTATGAACTCGCAAAAAGAAATATTCGAAAGTCAATGGATGACCTTCAGCAGGCGAAAGAACTCGCTGAAGAAATGAACCGGTTAAAGACCAATTTTCTGGCGAACATGTCGCACGAAATCAGAACGCCAATCAATGGTATACTTGGACTGAGCCAGGTTATTGAAATGCAGTCGCAAGATCAGGAGATCCTGCGGTTTGTGAAGCTTCAACGGGAAAGTGGAAAGCGCCTTCTGAATACGATAACGAGCATCCTTGATCTTTCGCGAATTGAAGCCGAGAAGGATCAACTTAAGCTGAAAGTAATCGACCTTAACACATTGGTGGAAGAAAGTATCCTCCCGTTAAAAACCCTGGCGCTCGCCAAGGGACTCGTCTTCCACTTTACACCTTCTCCTGATAGCCCTACGATCCTTGCCGATGAATCCATGATTTTTCAGGTCCTGAACAATATTATCGGCAACGCAATCAAGTTCACAGAGCATGGACATGTGGATGTCACGACAGACTGGGGTGATGTAGATAAAAACCTGGTCTGCATAACTGTTGCCGATACCGGTGTTGGCATATCGGAACAGTTCATTCCCCGGATATTTAACTCTTTTGAGCAGGAGAGCAGTGGAACGTCGAGACGTTTTGATGGCAGTGGATTAGGTCTGTCTATTTCTAAAAAATATATCGAGCTTTTAGGCGGTCAAATTTCAGTAGAATCAAAAAAGGATAAGGGCAGTACATTTCAAATTATATTATCGTCATACAAAGGAGGAGAATGAGGAGAGTCTTGTACGTGGAGGATGACGCCATCAACGCCCTGGTGGTGAAGAAACTGTTGGAACGTGAATTCGATGTTACCAATGTAGATGACGGCGAAGCGTGCCTGCGATTAATAAAAAACGAAAAGTTTGATATCATCTTGATGGATATCAATCTTGGGCGGGGCAAAATGGATGGTGTTGAAACCATGAAACAAATCAAGTTAATCAAGGCTTATAGCTCGACGCCTGTTATTGCTGTTACCTCATACGCAATGCCCGGCGACAGAAGAAGATTTCTTAAGGAAGGTTTTGACTTTTATTTTGAAAAGCCAATTGAACGGCACGCATTGATAAGCCAAATCAATTGGTTTCTTGACAAAAGCGCCCTCGACTCCCGGGCTTAAATTTTCGATATCTTCTTTCTTTTAGTCAGGGCTTACTGCCTATCTTTAAACTCCACAAAGTTCTTCTATGCGTGACGCTGACCCTCAACTAAACGTATCTCAATGTCTTAATTGTGGAACATCATTAACGGGAAAATATTGCTCAAATTGTGGGCAGAAAGTTCTTCCTCCCCGCCAAACATTGGGCGATCTTATTGTCAATTTCATTGGATCATTTACGAGTTTTGAATCCAAATTCTTTCTCACCTTGAGGTTCTTGCTTTTGAAGCCGGGGCTAATGATCACTGATTATAATGGTGGTAAACGCGAACGCTATTATCACCCCGCAAGAATGTATGTCTTTCTTAGTTTTATTTTCTTTCTCCTTTTTTCTTTGGGGCCTGACAAAGAGGTGGCGGTAGTTACTCGAAATGGTATTCCACTCAGTTCGGAAGAAGAAAAAAAATATTTGGACAGTCTTCAAATTGCGATCGATACGATTGAGTGGGCGAAATTGGGTTCATCCATGGAACCCACGACCCTTCAGGAATATGACTCAATTGAAAATGCCAAGGTCAAGGATGATCGTGACGGAACAATCGAGCGTTTTTTTCAACGAAGATCAATTCAATTAAAGCAAAAATATGGTGGAGACTATCGGGCAATGATGAAAGGGTTCTCAAAGAGTTTTAGTGACAATACACCCAAAATGATTTTTCTGTTGCTTCCGATCTTTGCGCTGATACTCCTGGTGATTTATTTCAGGCATGACATCTACTATTCTGAACATCTTGTGTTTACGATTTTTTTTTATGACTTCTTGTTTCTGATGGGTTCGTTTATGATCCTTTTTTCATTCACAGACTGGTTAAGCTGGATGAATTATGTTATTCCTTTATTCATTTTGTTTTATTTGTACAAGGCCATGAGGAAAGTTTACAAGCAATCAAGGGGTAAAACCATTTTAAAGTTTACGCTGTTGTTTATGATGTTTTCTTGTGTCTTGCTAGTAGCGCTGGCGATCAATGCTGTGATCACATTATCTTTAATGTAATGGTACTAAACTCCCATCATCCTCTGGCTGAACGCATGCGGCCCTCGCGACTCGACGATCTGGTCGGACAGGAACACCTCACCGGGCCGAATGGCGTGATCCGCAAAGCAATTGCTGTCGGGAGAATTCCCTCGATGATCCTGTGGGGCCCGCCAGGGGTTGGCAAAACAACGTTGGCCAACATCGTCGCCAATGAAGTTAAAAAACCGTTTTACATCCTCAGTGCAATTAGTTCTGGCGTCAAAGACCTAAGGGACGTAATTGATAAAGCAAAACATTCTCCTGGATCGGTACTGTTCATTGATGAAATTCACCGATTCAATAAGTCACAACAGGATGCCCTGCTTGGAGCTGTCGAGAAAGGGACAATCACATTGATTGGTGCGACAACCGAGAATCCATCGTTTGAAGTTAACGCTGCCTTATTATCGCGTTGCCAGGTTTATACCCTTCGACCCCTCGATGAAACCCACCTGCTGCAACTGGTCCATCATGCCCTCACCTGCGACGAGGAATTAAAGAGGCGGGTAGTCAACATCCGTGAACATTCGGCCTTGTTAAATCTTTCCGGAGGTGATGCACGAAAACTATTAAACCTCATTGAGTTGATCGCCGAAACCTATCCTCAAGGTGAAATTGAAGTGACGGATGGCCTTGTAATGGACGTCGCGCAAAAGAAGATTGCTGTTTACGACAAAAGCGGCGAGCAGCACTATGACATTATTAGCGCGTTCATTAAATCCGTAAGAGGTAGCGATCCCAACGCCGCGGTGTATTACCTTGCTCGAATGATTGAAGGAGGGGAGGATGTGAAATTCATCGCTCGAAGAATGGTGATCCTGGCATCGGAAGACATTGGAAATGCGAATCCAACTGCATTGGTGATGGCCACAAACACATTTCAGGCGGTGAATTTAATCGGCTACCCTGAGGCACGGATCATTTTGGCTCAATGTGCCGTATACCTTGCCAGTTCCCCAAAGAGCAACGCGAGTTATATGGCCATAGAAAATGCTTTACAAAAAGTTCAGGAAACAGGGGATCTTCCGGTTCCGCTTTCAATCCGGAATGCGCCGACAAAACTCATGAAGAATCTCGGGTATGGAAAAAATTACCAGTATGCCCATAGCTATGAAGGTAACTTTGTTAACATGGAATTCCTCCCCGATAAGATCGCGGGCGCAAAATTCTATGAGCCGGGCAATAACCCGCGGGAGGAAGAGTTAAGAAAATATCTTCGGGCAATGTGGAAAGAAAAGTATGGATATTGAATCCGTTGTAATAAGCTCCGGAGAGCTTTGAAAAATGAATTTGTTTTAGACTGGCAGGAATGCATCAGGAGCGCGTCATATTTGAAACCTCACCCGGTTGGATTGTAGTCTGCATCCTTGCGGGAATCGGCTATGCCCTTTTGTTATATCGCACAAAACATCCATGGAGCGAATTGGTCAATTGGATCTTATTCGCGTTGCGGGGTATCCTTGCTTTTTTTCTCGCCTTTCTTTTACTGGGGCCAATTGTTCGTCAGGCGAATAACTTTTTAGAGAAACCGCTTTTTGCAATTCTGTACGACAATTCAGGATCCATACGAGAAGGTGTGGACTCAATCAGTCTAAAATCCTTGACAGAGGATGTGCGCAACATCGGCCAGTCACTTACAACCAAGGGATATGAGGTAAAAACAATTGATCTTGATGGAAAGGAGATCCAGTCATCAATTCAATATAATGAGCCGCTGACCAATTTGCAGGGAGCGCTTCGTGCTGTGGCTGACCGTTATGAAGGGAAAAGAATTGAAGGCGTATTACTGATCTCGGATGGAATTTACAACTCAGGGATTTCGCCTTTGTATGCTTCCTATAGTTTTCCTGTGAACACACTCGGTATTGGTGATACGGCTCAGCGCGTTGATATCGCTATTCGCAATGTTGCGTTCAATAAAATTGCATATGAAGGAAATCAGTTCCCGGTTCGGGCAGAGGTGATTGCAAGAGGCGTGGCAAATCGGCAATTGTCACTAACCCTTAGTCAGGGCGGAAAAATAATTGATCGTCAGGTGAGACCCATAGGGACGGATGGGTTGGTGAACTACGATTTCACCCCGCTTGCAAATGAGAAGGGAATACAAAAGTATGATTTGATGGTGGAATCCCTCTCGGAGGAATTAAACAAAAGAAACAACCGGTCATCCATCTTCGTGGAGGTTGTGGAAGGCAAAAAGAAAATATTAATGATTGCTTCATCGCCTCATCCCGATATCAAGGCAATACGAAGTGTAGTGGAGAAGAATTCAAACTACGAGTTTTTATTACATATCCCCGGTGTATCCGAGCAGCCCGCCACTATACTTAAAGACGAAAAAATTGATCTTGTTATACTCCATCAGGCTCCGGATCAACGGGGGAAGACGAAGGAATTGTTTCTTCGGTTTGCCAAGACGCCAGTTTCCCTCTTAATCATCCTTGGGCGACAATCTGATTTACAGTTAATAGCGGCTCAGGGGGTTCCGCTAAAATTAGACGGCCTTCCCCGTGAATATGACGATGTTACTCCGGTTGTGAATCCGGCGTTTAACAATTTCATTATTTCTTCAGAGGCGAAGTCGATGGTCGCTGACTATCCCCCGGTATCTGTTCCTTTCGGGCGCGTACAAATTCCGTTAAGCGCAACCACATTATTGTTTCAGCGCGTTGGCAATTTAACAACCGACAAGCCCCTCCTCTCCATTGAAAGTAGCACTGAGAGAAAGATTGGTGTTTTATTAGGCGAGGGATTGTGGCGATGGCGTTTGGATGAATACAGGCAAACAGAAAAGACGGATGGCTTTGATGAAATAGTCGGCAAACTCATTCAATACCTGAGTACCTCGGAAGAGCGGTCGAAATTCCGAAGCTCACCGATCCGACAGGAATTCTCGGAGGTGGAACCCATTGTGTTTGAGAGTCAGGTATATAACGACATCTTCGAGCCTGTGTTTGGGAATACGATCAACATTGAGTTATTTGATGAGTCGGGAAAACAAAGCCGTTACACTTATGTATTGAGTCCGGGAAATACCCGCTATCAGATTGGCGGGTTGAAGGAAGGTGTTTACCGGTACAGATCGGGGACGACGATCAATGGCAAGGCCGAAGAAACAAGGGGTCAATTTGTTGTCGTGCTCAAACAGGCGGAATTGCAAAACCTTACAGCAGACTTTGATTTATTGAGAAAATTGTCGGCGAATACTGGCGGAAAATTTTATTCGCGGTCTGGCATGAAAAACCTGATAAACGATTTGACACTTAAAGAGGCAACGGGTGTTATTAGAACGGAGGAGAAATACGATTCACTGATTAATTTGAATTGGATATTCTGGATCTTACTGACGATGATAACGGTTGAGTGGTTTATGAGGAAATTTTATGGAAGCTATTAATGAAAAAAGCCGGTTATTAGCCGGCTTTTTTTCAAATCAGGTTTTAATCATGAATCACTTTTCTTCGATGCAGCCTTGGGCTTTTTCACCTTAAGAATTAACTGATCGTCTTTTCCATCGTAGTCCGCGAGAATTGTTCCCCCTTCTTCCACTTCCCCTTTCAGAATTTCTTCGGCAACCGGATCTTCAAGGTACTTTTGAATGGCGCGATTCAACGGGCGCGCACCGAATTGGTGATCGTATCCCTTCTCCGCCAGGAAATCTTTTGCTTTATCCGTCAATTCCACGTTATACCCGAGCTGAATAATCCTGTCAAATAACTTCTTCAGTGTAATTTCAATGATTTTGTGAATATGTTCGCGCTGCAGGGAGTTGAATACAATTACATCATCAAGTCTGTTCAGGAACTCGGGACTGAAGGCACGCTTCAGAGCATTTTGAATCGTAGACTTCATGTGTTCTTCTTCCGATTCCCGTTTGGCAGATGTCGTGAAACCGATACCGGTGCCAAAATCTTTCAGGTCACGAACGCCAATGTTTGACGTCATGATAATAATTGTATTTCTGAAATCAACCCTTCTGCCTAACCCATCGGTTAAGATTCCATCATCCAGGACCTGGAGCAGAATGTTGAATACGTCCGGGTGCGCCTTTTCGATTTCGTCTAGTAACACCACTGAGTAAGGCTTCCTTCTCACTTTTTCAGTAAGTTGTCCGCCCTCTTCGTACCCCACATAACCCGGAGGTGCTCCAACAAGGCGGGACACGGAAAACTTCTCCATATACTCGCTCATGTCGATGCGAACGAGGCTGTCCTCTTTGTCAAAAAGATAAGTAGCAAGTACTTTGGCTAGCTCTGTCTTACCAACACCTGTTGGTCCGAGGAAAATAAACGAACCAATCGGTTTTCTCGGATCTTTCAACCCAACTCTTGTACGTTGTATTGCCTTCGTTAATTTCTTTATCGCCTCTTCCTGCCCGATCACCCTCCCACTCAATTCAGTTGTCATTCCTAAAAGCTTGTTGCTTTCCTTTTGTGCAATGCGCTTGGTAGGAATGCCTGTCATCATGGAAATAACATCGGCTACATTATCCTCATCAACAGTGTACTTTTCTGTCCGGGTCTTTTCTTCCCACTTCGTCTTTGCAATTTCAAGCTGCTCAAGAAGTTTCTTTTCCTTGTCCCGCAGTTGGGCAGCCTCCTCGTATTTCTGGCTTTTTACTACCCGATTCTTTTCCTTCTTGACGTCCTCAATGGCCTCTTCCAGTTTGACAATTTCTTCCGGTACGTGAATATTATTAATGTGAACGCGTGCCCCGGCTTCATCCAGCACATCAATAGCTTTATCCGGCAAATACCGATCGCTG
>DASUGQ010000241.1:0-6876 GCA_036273935.1 Cyclobacteriaceae bacterium
GCAAGGTCAGCATGAAGACTTCGTTCGTGAAATTCATCAAAGATGACCAGGCCAACTCCCTCAAGCGCATTATCCTGTTGAATCATCCGGGTTAATATTCCTTCCGTAACAACTTCAATGCGCGTCATCTTGCTGACGACACTATCAAAGCGAATGCGATATCCAATTGTTTGACCAATGTTCTCCTTATGAAGTGCCGACATCCGGTGAGCAACAGAGCGGGTGGCCAGGCGACGTGGCTCTAACATGATAATTTTTTGTCCTTTCAACCAGGATTCACTTAACAACTGCAAAGGCAATACTGTCGACTTACCTGCGCCGGGTGGAGCCTGGAGCACAACAGTTGACGAATGCCTCAAGGCATCTTTTACATCTTCAATAACATCAAGGATGGGATAAGACATGATGAAAAAAAATTACCGACCCAGTGCTTGAAGCATTTTTGCCATACTTTCGGAAAGATAAGATCCGTTGCCTGGCCCATACCAGTTCATGATCCTTGTCTCATAGTGGTCAATATCATAATGTTTGTCCAGGGTGATATAGCCAATGTAGCTTCCATTAAAACTGGTTACAATTGCCTTTACTCCATTTCGCCTCGCCGCTGAATCAATTGCAGGCATAAGCTCGCCTGAAAAATCGCAAGGTGTACCCAACATAACAACATCGCCAATCTTCAACGCTGTAAGGTAAGACGGATAAGTGCCAAACGCTGACCGGAAAAGCCAGGGACGCACGCACAAATCCTTAGTTACTTTCATTTGAGGTTCTCCGAGTTCCAGGGGAACACGCACCATCAACAGCGTTGAATCATGAACCTGTTTCAGTGAATCTGAATTTTGTAAAACCAGTGAAGCAAGATTTTCACCGACAAAGTTTATCCTCGGACGTCCTCGCTCCGGGCCACTGCAAGCGTGGCTCCCGACAGCACCCGCCATAAACATGGCGAAGGAATATCGTTCGTCTTCAAGCTTATCAACCAGCACACCTGGGTAGTCTCTGGAAATACTAAGTGAGGATGATTTATCGCATGTAGGATGACCTGTAAATGTACAAAGTAAGAGATTCTTGCCATCCGCGCGATTCACTTCGATAACCCGAACCAGAGAATCTATCGTGCCGGCTCCATCCGCAAGTCGGTTGTAAAGCATTCCGGACGTAGGGATCACACCCGACTTTATGGTTGATGCAGTTTTATTTTCGTTTGCTTCAACGATGCACTTGATAATTTTGTCGACAACAAAGTGAATCAGTGAATCTTTATAAGGGCCGCTGTAAATTCTTCCAGCAAGGTGTTCACCCCAGTTGCCAATGCTACTATGGGTATGAGTTGCAGACAAGAAGGTATTTTCCAGGCTGAATCCAATGGAAGGAAGTTTTGTTTGAAGCAATGAAGTTATTGAAGGTGGAACGATCAGCATATCCAGACTTACCAGGCTAACCATCTCCGTCCCGTTACTGATCACTATTGATCTTACATATATAGAGTCACGGATGTCAGCAAATTCTATCTTCCTAATCCCACTTCCGGCCATGGAGGTTTTAAAAGGTGGAGTGATATTCTCCTTTGCAAAGCCTACCGAAAAATCTTGGCGTGGGGAAGGAATGGTCAGATGGTCAAGTTCGCTAAGATTTTCCTGCATCTTCACATAGAAATCCTTTTCATGGTAATCTGTTCGATCGATTGGTTTAACTGAAATCGAAAGAAAGAGTATAACAGCACCCACAATGCCGATGAGGGACCACTCGATGAATTTCAAAATTCTAATTGCAATATTCATTCAATATGCAAGATGCCACTTTCCTGCACAACGGCACATACGCGAGATTAATTTTTAGCCGTCATTATAAAAGAAACGCCGTTCCAAATGGAGAGGGATTAATTGTAACTGCGTTATGATACCTCACTTATTTTCTTTGATAGCTGGTATCATCGACTTAGCCAATTCAGCATCGAGCAATGATTCAATTAGTCCGATATTATTTTTTTCGTTGGTACGAAAATAATGACGGCTAGTTTTTAGTTGAGAAAGGATATTTTTCAAGAGAAAAACTAAGAAATGTGTGCGCACCCAATCAGGAAATATGAAGAACCTTAGCTCCTTTGATATGCTTGTGCTTCAAATCCAGCAGTGCTTTGTTGGCCTCTTCAAACGGGTAAATTTCAATTTCTGGTTTTATGGGAATTTTTGCGGCAAGAGAAAGAAATTCACTGACGTCACTTCGCGTTATGTTGGCCACACTTTTGATCTCTTTCTCCATCCATAGATGATCGGGATAGTTCAGTTTAAGTAATTCCGATTGATCGTTATTCTCCTTTCGAATGGCATTGATGATCAATCTTCCACCTGCGCGCAAGTAGTGAAGTGATTCAACAATCGGCTTCCATGCCGGTGTTGTATCAATTATTGCATGCAGCCTTTCCGGAGGTTCGTCGCTGGTATTCCCTACCCAGTATGCGCCAAGCGATCGTGCAAAATCCTGCTCTTGCTCGCTCCTGGCAAACACCACTACGTCGGACGTCGGATAAAGAAACTTAGCCATTTTCAAGACAAGATGTCCGGAAGCACCGAAGCCAGTAAGCCCAAGAGATTGTCCATCCTTTATGTTCGTGAGCTTCAGGGATCGATATCCGATTGCACCTGCACAGAGAAGCGGTGCAGCTTCCTCATTTGTAAATGTGTCAGGAATCCGGTACACAAATTTTTCGGATACTTTCATGTATTCGGCATAACCACCATTGGCGTCTCTGCCCGTTGCCTGAAATAATTCACACAGATTCTCCAAACCAACCCGACAGTATTCACAGATTCCACATGCAGCGTATATCCAGGCGACACCAACACGATCACCTTTTTTAAATTGAGATGCTTCTTCTGCAAGAGATTCAACGACACCAATTACCTGATGGCCGGGAATTACCGGATATTTAGGTGGCTTCGTCCTTCCCTCGATCTCATCAAGTTCAGTGTGACACACTCCGCAGCAGGAGACCTTAATCAGGATTTCATTTCCTTCCGGAGAGGGCGTTGGTGTTTCTGCAAGAACCAAGGGCCTTGAGTCATTGCTGATATCCGTTACTCCGTTAAGTATCCACGCCTTCATATGTAATAATTGTCAGAGCACGTGTGATGTTTTTCATTTTTCTCCCAGTCAACAAACGGATCAAAGAGTATCTTCCTGATTCTGTCAACTCCTTTAAGGTCACCCGGCTTCTTAACGGGGGCCAGATCGAGAAAACGGCTTCGCATTTCATTAATATCTTTTAATCCATTAGGAAGCATCTGTTCTCGGTTAACCAGAAAAACCTGAAGAAGAGCGGTCTTTAATGCGTTAGCTACTATCCGAAACGAGTAGGGAGATTTTCTTGCGGGGTGTAAATGGACGAACTGATCGCCTTTATGTCCCATGCGAAGTATCCATTTTGAATGATCTGTCAATTCAATCGTTAAATATCCGCCATGACAATGCAGAAAGTTTTCATAGTCATTACAGGAATAAATTCCTGCCGAATTCAAATGCTGTAAAGTCTGATCGTAAATCGAGTTCATGCTCAATGGACCGTAATAAAAGTCCATCTGACAATTTCCAATAATTTTAACCTGTGATAAAAGCGACTGCAGATCCGTTTCGGAAAGAAATTCCCTCACAAATCCGGCATGGTGTTTTAAGGGATTGAATAATATGTTGCTCTGATCAAGCATATTCAAATTTACGATTCATGCTGATAATTCTCGCGCCGAACCAAAGTCTGTTCGATCACCCGGAAATCAAACAATCCTACGAATTGTGTGGTTATTACAATAATATTTCTTAATTTTTGTTGTTTTAATCCCTCTCATCCAGTCTGTTACATCAGATTAAAGGACGCTCTCTCATTTTTTAGATTCTCTTGTTATTTTTTTATCGATGTATGAGAGTTCTTGCCATCCTTTCAAATTTCATGCCCTTGAGAAAAAATGCCATTGTGCTGTTCGTTACAATTGGTCCTTACATCGCGTTATCTCAGGAAATCCGCTTTGATCACCTGTCTGTCAAACAAGGTCTTTCACAAGGAAACGCTGTCCAGGTTCATCAGGATAAGTTTGGATTCATCTGGATTGCCACCGAAGACGGTCTAAACCTTTTTGATGGCTATACTTTCAAAATCTTCAGGGTAAATCCCAAGGATTCACTCAGCATCAGCAACAACAATATTCACTGTATCGCCGAGGACAAAAGTGGAAACATTTGGGTCGGTACCCAGAGTGGGTTGAATATTTACAACCGGGAACTCAACCGGTTTATCAGATTCACAAATAAAGAAGGCGATGATACATCCTTAAGTCATGATAACATTGACGCTATACATATCGACTCCAAAGAGCGGATATGGGTAGGTACGGCGAAGGGACTTGATCTATTTAACCCGCAAACGACAACATTCAAACGCTTTCTTCACTCCTCTTCTCCAAATTCAATTGCAGACGACGCAATTCAGGATATCCTCGAAGATTCGAACGCTCAAATTTGGATTGCAACCAATGGTGGACTAAGCAAACTCAACTCTGATGGAGAAACTTTTACTAATTTTTATTCCGATCCTGCCAACGAAGCGTCGCTCAGCAGCAACAAGGTAGTGACGCTTTTTGAAGATAAGGACAAGAGATTATGGATCGGAACGTTTGATGGCGGATTAAACATAATGACATCTGCTCAAGGGGTATTTAGACATTACAAGCACACACCAGGCGATCCAACATCATTAGCTGCTCAATATGTTTATAAAATCAATCAAAACAGGTTGGGTGAAATATGGATAGCAACTGATGGGGGATTGAATCTGTTGAATGAACAAAGTCAAACGTTCAAGCGATTTGGTTATGTGCCCGGCGATGACAACAGCCTCAGCAGTGAAATTATAACCGATGTTGTCTTTGACGTTAATGAAAGAATGTGGGTGACCACGCGGTACGGCGGCGTAAATATCTATGACAAGGAGAAATACGGATTCAGGCATTTCAAGTACAACAACCTGGACACCAATAGCCTGAACAACAACAATGTTACCTCATTCGCTGAAGATGACAAAGGAAATATCTGGATTGGCGTAGATGGAGGCGGATTAAATTACTACGAAAGAGGGTCGAATCATTTCAGTCACATCATGCATGATCCGGATAACAAGAATAGCCTCACTAATAATAAGGTGCTTGCCGTTGAGTTTGATCACAACGGAGGCATGTGGATCGGCATGTGGGATGGTGGCGTGAATTTTTTTGATCCTGTCCGCAAACGTTTCAAAAGGTATACTCACGATCCTGCGAATCCGCGCAGCCTCAGTGACAACAATGTCTTTGATATTCTTGTTGATAAGAAAGGGAATGTCTGGATTGGAACTTTTGGAAACGGCTTATCTAAATACAATCCCGACACCGACGACTTCACTCAGTACCTGAATGATCCCGCGAATCCCAACTCCATCAGCCGATCACCCATTGTCTATATGTGCGAAGATGCTCAAGGAAAAATTTGGATGGCTACAGAACAGGAAGGACTGAATATTCTTGATCCGGAGACAAACCAGTTTCAGCACATAAGAGCCGGTGAAAATAAGGGAGAGCTCACAAACAATTCAATTCATTCCCTCTACTTCGATCAAAAGGGGACGTTGTGGGTCGGTACTAACGGTGGTGGTCTGAATCGTTATGATACCGATTCAAAGATATTTACTGGCTATAGAATGCAGGACGGCTTACCCAATGAATCTATTTTGGGCATACTGGAAGATAATAACCACAACCTTTGGCTGAGCACCAATAAAGGTGTTTGCAAATTCAATCCTGACAGCGTTACCTTCAAAAATTATAACGAGAGCGATGGCCTCCAAAGTGATCAATTTAATCGTTGGGCTTTCAGACGGCTGTCAACAGGAGAACTTCTGTTCGGAGGGGTTAACGGATTTAATTTTTTTGATCCATCACGTATACATGACAATCCCTATAAACCTCCTGTCTATATTACTGACTTCAGACTCTTCAACAAACCTGTTGGTATCGGAGAAAATGAAATTCTCAAGAAAGATATTCTGATGACAAATGAAATCACGTTAAACCATACTCAGAATTTTCTATCCTTCGATTTTACAGCATTGAATTACCGTCAGCCCGAAAAGAACCGTTACAAATACATCCTGGAAGGCTTGCAGGACGAATGGGTTGATGCAGGAAATGAGCGAAAGGTTTCTTTTACCAATCTGAGTCCCGGTGATTATGTCTTTAAGATCATAGCATCCAACAACGATGGTGTCTGGAACAATCAGGGCGCTAGCGTTCGCATCCGGATTATCCCTCCTTTCTGGAGGACTACCTGGTTTATTTCTCTTGTCGTCCTTTCTTTAATTTATGGTATCATCAGTTATGTTCGATATCAAAAAACAAAAGCGAGAAAACAACAAGAAGAACTGCACGCGATAATTGAGCAGCGTACCAGTGAAGTGCAAAAGCAAAACGATGAGATCACGCGCCAGCGAGAAATTGAAAAGGTAAGGAATTGGATCACGGAAGGGCTTGCGCTGTTTGGCGACATTATCAGTAAGCATAAAGGGTCACTGGAAGAACTTGCCCATAATATTTTAACCAGCCTGGTCCGATATGTGGATGCACATCAGGGGACAATGGCCGTGGCAGTAAAGGATGATCCAACCGATGAGCATCTGAAAATCGTTTCAACATTCGGTGTGAACCGCGAGCGTCTCAACAGTGGTCGCATTGAAATTGGCAGCGGGCTCATCGGCGCTACTTATATTGACAAAGAGAAAAAATATCTTCAAAACATTCCAACAAACTACATCAAGATTGAATCCGGCCTTGGAACAACCACGCCGGCAAAACTGAT
>DASUGQ010000242.1:0-26953 GCA_036273935.1 Cyclobacteriaceae bacterium
ACAGATCCGGCGTTAACAAACGCTGCCTGAATATTTAGAGTAGCACTTGAACCGTCTTCTTCAACTCGTTGTGACGCAGAGACGTTCCCAATGGACAAAGCGGGCACGTACTCAAGATTTAAATACCGATAAATGCCTCCGTATAAATTAAAATCGGAAAGGCTTGACGGTATCATTTCCAGGTCCCGGGAATTATCACAACGAATGATGATCGGTATGGTACCATTAAATTTGGTTTTAAATAAATCAGTCTGCCTGAACTGCGCTACCGCCTCCGTTATATCAACAGTCCATTCATCATAACCCCCAACGTGTGATCCGACCTTTGTCAGGTAAACGTACACCTCGGTCTTTTGGCCAGCACCTTCAAAATGAAGAAGCGTCCTGCCATTGAAAAAAGGATTATTGATCGGTAAGTGCGACCTGTACCAACCTGGCCCCTGGTAGTAGGGCTGGTCCGGGTCCACGGCATCATACGCATTAAAACAGTGGGGAAGAGTAACTGGTGTCCATTGTGGAACACTCTCCGGACTGCCGCGACCCGCCGAACGAACGGCTTCCCATGCACCACCTAAATCACCTTTCATATACTCCCAGCCGGAATCCAACCGTGTAGAATAGCGCTGCGAATAAACTCCGATAGATGGAATGGTGAACGTAACTAAAAACAGGACGCGAATTTTTTTTCTCATACTGACCCTTACAATACAAGCATCAAAACAACGAGCAACATGGCAACCAACAACGTGATGATGACAGCCTCCTTGATTCTGACGGTCATTCCGCTTCTTTCTACTTTCCTTTTTGAATAATGCATTCTGATTTCTTTCTGTCAGCAATTTGCAGCAGATCAATCGTATTCGGGTGGTTAAAGATTTCAATGAAGGATATAAATCGTTCAAGACTTATAGTCTGTTAATTCATTATCCGTAACTCTGCTCAACCTCCACTCAAGAAAATTAAGAGTTCACAATCAATTCATAGCGGCAGAGTGCCCTGCAGGTATTTAATTCGATAATTTCTGAGGTGTAATTATTGATCAACGAGGATGGTAAATCGTTCAACTCCACTTGTTTGGGATGAATTGAGGCTTTTGGATGAAGTCACTAGTCAACAAAGTGGCATTTGAGACGAAATGTGAGTAAT
Organism: Cyclobacteriaceae bacterium; assembly: GCA_036273935.1. GTDB lineage: Bacteria > Bacteroidota > Bacteroidia > Cytophagales > Cyclobacteriaceae > ZC4RG29. The sequence continues at coordinate 1,147 of DASUGQ010000242.1, forward strand.
TTTCGATTGCGGCAACGATTGACATTATGGGAATTCGACTTTTACCTAAACCTCTGCTATTTGCTCTCTTTTCCATTCAATGCTGGACAGGACTCTACGCTCAAACAAACCGGAACTACATTTTCGATCACCTTACCGTTGATGATGGCCTTTCGCAAAGTACAGTCTTTGCTATAACAAAAGATACCGATGGCTATTTATGGTTTGGCACCCGCGACGGATTGAGTCGCTTCGACGCGCGCAACATCAAAGTATATCGTAATAATGTTAATGACCCCAATAGCCTTTCGGGCAATAGCATTCAATGTTTCTTCAACGATCCCTCCGATGGAGCCTTGTGGATAGGCACGAGTGAAGGCCTGAGCATCTATAATGCCGCACAAGATAATTTTATACAAAGCAAACTTGATCCCGATTCCAATGAACGCCTGTCAGACAACCATGTGACAGACATTATGCAAGATAATGATGGTTACATTTGGGTAGCTACTTATAACGGTCTTAACAAAGTAATTTCCAAAAACCCCCTGCGGTATCAACATTTCAAACATGATGAATCAAATGAGAGAAGCCTCCTGAATAATGAAATCCGGGCGCTCTTTCTTGACAGTGGCGGCGAACTCTGGATCGGTACCGCCCTTGGCGTTTCGCGCATGCAGAAAACCGATGACGGAAACATTCAATTCATTAACTACCGGCTGCCTGCTAAACAACTAAAGGGAAAAAGCTGGATCAACTGCCTCAACGAAGACGATCAGGGAAACCTGCTCATCGGAACAGAGGAAAACGGAGCCAAGATGCTCGACAAAAAAACTGGAATTATCCGGCCAATGAAGCTCGATGCACTCGCCGGACGCCCAATCGAAAGTGTTCGGGTAATTGAGCGAAATGGTAAACACGAATACTGGTTCGGAACAATAGACGGATTGTTCATTTATAATGACTCAAAAAATGATGTCGTTACATTGCGAAACAACCCCGAAGAAAATACAACACTAAGCGATAATTCCGTCCGGTCAATTTTCATCGATCAGTCGCAAACATATTGGATTGGAACATTCTATGGAGGTGTTAATAGTTACAGTCCCTTGTCGCGTCAGTTCGGCGAGGTAATGCTCACCAACAAAACGATGCAAAAGGCTTACAAGGTCGCTGGGGCTATGGTGACCGACAGGAACAATAACTTATGGATCAGCACTGACGGAAATGGATTGTATTGCCTCAACGAGAAGGGCGAAACGATAAAACAATTCAAACATAACCCGAACGACCCTGGGTCAATCAGTCATAATAAGATCAAGAGCCTGTTGCTGGTTGATGATGGGTTATGGATCGGAACGATTAACGGGCTGAACTACCTGAATTTTCAAACCGGAAAACTCAACCACTTCTTTAATGAACCGGGGAACATGAATTCGTTACCGGACGATCGCGTCTATGATGTAAAAAAAGACAGCGAGGGTTTCCTCTGGATTGCAACTTATCGTGGTGGGCTGTGCAGGTATGATGAGAAGACAAAAACTTTTCACCGGTATACACACAATCCCGCCAATGACAATTCATTAAGTTCAGATGGCGTAACATTCATACTGGAAGATTTTGAAGGCGATCTTTGGATTGGAACTATCTCCGGATTGAATAAAAAAAGGAAAGGAGAAAATATATTTGAACGATTAGGAAATCATGCCGGCAACAATCCGAATGGGGGCGGCGATTACATTCTTTGCCTATATGAAGACAAAAATAAAAATCTCTGGATTGGCACGCGCGACACAGGACTTAAACTAAAATCTTCCGGAAGTAATGAGATCAGGCAATTTACCCTGGAGGATGGATTGCCGGGAAATAACATCAGCGGCATCCAGGAAGACAGCAAGGGTTTTTTGTGGATCAGCACTGACAATGGACTCTCAAGGCTTGATCCCGTCTCGTTCAAATTCAAGAATTATAATAAGAGTGACGGCCTCGCTTGCAGAGAATTCAACTTTAATTCATTTCACAAAGACAGAAAAGGATACCTATACTTTGGGGGATACAATGGCATCATCAAATTTCACCCCGACAGTGTGCTTGAAAATGATCAACCTCCGCCAGTTGCTTTCACACGCCTGAAGATTTTCAACAAGGAAGTGCCCGTCGGCAAAGGAAATCAAAATTTTTTGGCGCAAACACTTTCAAGGACTGAAACACTCACCTTCAATTATCGACAAAATATTTTTTCTATTGAGTTCGCCGGCTTAAGTTTCATCAATCCAAACAAGAATCGGTACGCCTATAAGCTCGAAGGTTTCGAAGATCAATGGAACTATGTTGTAGATCCGGTCGCAACCTACATGAACCTGCAGCCAGGTGATTACACACTGATGGCAAAAGCTTCCAACAACGATGGCTACTGGACGCCGGATCCGATCCGATTAGGCATTCACGTCCTCCCTCCTCCCTGGAAAACATGGTGGGCCTATACAATATATGCAGGGATAATTCTCGGATTGCTGTTTGCCCTTATTCGTTTCAATAAGATGCGATGGAAACTGGCCCATGATCTCCAACTGGAGCACCTTGAAAAAGAACAGCAGGATAAGCTCCACCGGGCCAAACTTAATTTTTTCACGAATGTTGCTCACGAAATACGCACGCCATTAACGCTTATTGTGAGCCCGGTTGAAGTGGTAGAGGAGCGATACGCTGAAGACGCTTTCCTGCAACGACAGCTACGGGTAGTCAAATCGAACACAACAAGACTCATGCGACTGATCAACCAACTGCTCGATTTCCAGAAGCAGGAGTCCGGAAATTTCAAATTAAAAACCCAGTCTGAAAATATTGTCGAACTGCTCAAGGAGATCGTGTTCTCATTCACGGAGCATGCCAATGTTCGTCACATAAAACTCAAATTTACGGCTGACCACAGCTGCATTGATGTACCCTTTGACCGTGACGAGATCGAAAAAGTATTCTGTAACCTTCTGCACAACGCCTTCAAATTCACACCGAGCGGAGGAGAAATAGCGATGACAGTTACCCTTGAAGGTTCTTTCGTTAAAATCCTGGTAGAAGACAACGGCATCGGAATACCTTCTGAAGATCTTCCCAGGATCTTTGATCGCTTTTTCCAGGCCGATCACAACAACATCAGCGAATCGGGATTTGGAATTGGGCTTGCCTTGGCGAAAGGAATAATACAACTGCATGGCGGCTCTATCGGCGTGGAGAGCCATGAAGCGGAACTCGGTCAGTCCGGATTTACGAAATTCACAATACGGTTACCCTTGATCGATGCGGCAACTTCAGTACCTGAACAACAGGTCCACGAAAATATTACTGGCGATGTTGTTAATGTTCATCAAAGCCACGAAGATGACACGGAGGGTAGTGTTGATGATAAAGGCAAGGATCAACGTCCGTCGGTTTTGTTGATTGAAGATAACATTGAAATTCGGACGGTACTTAGAACGATTCTTGAGTCGTCCTATGATATTCTGGAGGCTTCAAATGGAAAAGAAGGATGGGATATCATAACAGAGCAACTACCCGACGTCATTATAAGCGATATTGCCATGCCGCAGATGGATGGTATCCAACTCACCCGACTTGTGAAAACTGATCTGCGCACTGATCATATTCCCGTAATTCTGTTAACAGCTCGTGGCGCATTCGAACACCACGTGGAAGGAATGGAAACCGGTGCTGACGACTATATTACCAAACCTTTTCACGCAAGAATTCTTCAGCTCAAAGTCAAAAATCTGCTGGAGACGCGAGAGAAGCTAAAGGCCAAGTATCACCGCGTTGTAACACTCGAACCTACTCATGAGGAACTGGAGGATCCGGAGAATAAGTTTCTCATGAAACTGAAACACATCCTCGAAGCCAACCTCAATGACCCCGACTTCAATGTGTCCAAACTTGTTTCAGAAATTGGAATGAGCCGACCGGTTTTGTTTAGAAAAATAAAAATGCTGACGGGCCATTCTGTCATTGATTTGATCCGATCGACACGGCTTAAAAAAGCAGAAATGCTTTTAAAACAAAAAAAACTTTCCATCTCCGAGATTGCTTTCACAGTTGGCTTCAACGACCCAAAATACTTCAGCAAATCCTTCCGGGCACAGTTCGGTAAAACGCCAACTGAATATATGGAATCATTGAACTAACGTTACTCTTCGGGGACGAGTGTGTACGTCTTCCCCTTCTCTGTTTCAAACTCGATCAAAAAGGTCTTGGGAAGATTCAATTGGAAATTACTGTTTGAATGGTCGATGACTGGTAATGCTTCGCGTGTCTTCATCAATGGATTGGAATTGTTGCCATTCGCATCATGGTAGGGATGCCCCGTGACTGCCAATGCAATATTATTTCGAACACGACAGTTGCCTCCTAGATTGGAAGTCACCGTTGCTTTTATTAATTTGCCATTGCGCCACTTCATATCTACCTCAAATCCACCCCGAGCCCGAAGGCCTTTGATTTCTCCCTCACTCCATTCATCCGGAAGAGCGGGCAACAGATGCAATTCGCCGGAGTGGCTTTGCAACAACATCTCTGTAATCCCCGCTGTTCCACCAAAGTTCCCATCAATTTGAAATGGAGGATGTGCATCAAAAAGATTTGGATATGTTCCACCACCTTTCGTATCAACTTTCTTCGGACCGATGTAGGTAAGACCATCCTTCAATATTTTCAACGCATGGTTGCCATCCCACAATCTGGCCCACCAGTTGATTTTCCAGGCCATCGACCAGCCCGTGCTGACATCACCACGATAAATAAGAGACCGTCGCGCAGCGGCTGCGAGCTCCGGTGTAACCATCGGGCTGATCTGGCTGCCGGGGTGAAGCCCGAACAAGTGGGAAAGATGCCGGTGCTTGTCTTCCGGGTCATCCCAGTCCATAAACCATTCCTGCAGTTGTCCATATTGCCCGATGTGATAGGGATAAAGTCTCTTAAGAGAATTTTCCAGTCGTTCCTTTATGGTGTCAGTTATTTGCAGGCGACTGATTGCAAGCAGGCAATCCTGAAACAACTCGCGCGTGATGGCCATGTCCATAGTAGTAGCCATGCTGATCTGAAATTCCTTGCCGTCTATCTTAAAAACATTCTCAGGTGAAGTTGAAGGATTTGTAACAACATAACCTGCCGGCCCTTCCACAAGCCATGATAATAGAAACTGGGCAGCTCCTTTCATTAGTGGCCACGCTTCGTCTCTAAGGAACTGTTCATCGCCAGTGAACAAATAATGTTCCCACAAGTGTATGCTGAACCAGGCGCCACTCATTGGCCAGCATGCCCACCGTGGTTGACTGCGCGGGTCCCATTCATATCCGCCCGGAGGTGAAGTTTTGGCCCAGATATCCGAGTTATGATGTGCGCACCATCCCTCATCAATGCCGTAGTTGGTTCTTGCCGTTTGTTCGCCATTGACAGATAAATTCTTGATGAACCGCATCAATGGTTGATGACACTCCGACAGATTTGTCGATTCTGCCAACCAGTAATTCATCTCCGTATTAATGTTGGTTGTGTAATTACTGCCCCACGGTGGTTGAATGTGATCGTTCCACATTCCCTGCAAATTAGCTGGCGGCGATCCTGGCCGTGAGCAAGAGATAAGAAGATAGCGGCCGAACAGATAATACAACTCAATGAGGCCATCATCTTTTTGCCCCTCGTTGAACCTGATCATGCGGTCATCGGTTGGCAATGATTTGGCATTCGAACCTCCTAACGTAAACTTCACCCTGTTATAAAGGGATTGATAATCCTCAATGTGTGCCTCACGGATTTGCCCATAGTCCTTGCCAATTGTCGTGTTAAGGATCCGGATTGGCTCAATCGAAGGATCTTTTCCATTCCGGCCTGGCGATCGGTCAAAACCGTTAAAACTTGTGTCTTCCGCAAGGTAAAGTGTGACCGCATTGGCATTAGTGACTGTTACAGACGAGTCATTATAAATGATCTCTCCACCCTCACTTCTCACCGTAAGTCGAATATCAAACGTCATGCCTTCACCCCCTTCTGTGTCGTACACAACCTGAAGAGGTTCCGAATCGCGGTTGGCCACAAACATGGGAGCCTGCCCTTTCAGCACCAGCATTTCATTTTTTGTTTGAGTCGTAAATCGCAATTTACTGCTCATGGAAGCGGTGAAGTTCAGGCTTCTTTTCTTGCTTGCCGTGAGCCGCACAACCAATAGCTTGTCCGGGTGACTCGTAAATATTTCTCTTTTAAATCTTACCGCTCCTGATCGATAGGATACAGAGGCCGTGGCGGTATTGATATCAAGCGATCGCTCGTAATCAGAAACCAGCGTGTCCGCTAAATGAAAATCGATGTTAAGATTAGCCATGTGCAGATAACGGGCAGAATATGGTCCCTGCATTTTCTTCCAATACTTCTCAGCCAATGCATAGTCACCATCAAAGACAGCCTGACGCAAGAGGGGCAGGAACCGGGGACCATTAGAATTATTTCCGGCATCAGGATACCCGGACCATAACGTATTATCATTTAATTGCAGGCGCTCTTTCTTAACATGGCCAAATACCATTGCTCCCAATTTTCCATTGCCCAGCGGTAGGGCTTCCTCCCAAATCGATGCAGGTTTGTGGTAAAGTAAAACTTCATTCACACCACCCTGTGCATAACCGGGCGTGTGTGCATACAAAATCGAGAATAAAATAGCGAATAATAAAAAAATAGATTTCTTCATGGTATAATTTGTGAGCAACAGTCGGTCAAAGTAAAGTCAGGTCAATAACCGAAAGTGCAATCAATCTTTGCGTTGATTGTTATTTTATTGGTTCAAAAAAGGGTATGAATCGTTCACTGGTGTAAAATCATATTATTTTTTTCTTCAATTCAATATATTGACCCCTATTGTATGAAAATATAGATAAAGATGACCATGAAAAAAATTCATTGCCTTTTCCTGATTATTACCGTTGTTCCGATGTTGGCGTCTGCCCAATCAGTCTGGCAAACCTTGTCAACAGGCAAAGATCTTAGCAACTGGAAACAACTGGGTGGCAAAGCAAAATATTCGATTCAAAATAATGTCATTGTTGGACAAGCTGTGCCGGAATCTCCCAACAGCTTTCTTGCGACCAAAGAAAATTATACAGACTTCATTCTTGAGTTTGAAGTCCTTGACACCGAGTTGAACTCAGGCGTTCAAATCAGGAGCCATAGTCTTCCTGATTTTAAAGCCGGAAGAGTTCATGGATACCAGGTTGAAATTGATCCCTCGCAACGATCATGGACGGGAGGCATCTACGATGAAGCACGGAGGGGTTGGCTGTATCCACTTTCTATCAATGAGAACGCCCGTAGCGCTTTTAAGAAGGGCGAATGGAACAAATTCCATATTGAGGCGATTGGAAACACGATAAACACCTGGGTTAATGGCGTGCAGTGCGCGCGACTGGTTGATGATATGAACGCCGAAGGGTTCATTGCCTTCCAGGTGCATGCCATTTCGAAACCTGAATTGGAAGGTATAACCGTACAATGGAGAGACATCCGGATTGTAACGAAAGATTTAGACGCCTACAGGTTGGTACAGGATCCTGAAGTTTCGGAATGCAGTTATTTGATCAATACCTTGACCGAATGGGAAAAGGATCACGGATGGCGATTGCTTTGGGATGGTGCATCAACCAAAGGGTGGCGGAGTGCCAAAGAGGATAAGTTTCCCGACTCGGGTTGGACAATTGAAAATGGAGAATTAAACCTTCATCCCGGTGATGGGAAAGAATCAGCGCGACCCGGTGATATCATCACCACAAAAAAATTCAGCGACTTTGAAATTGATTTTGAATTTTGGCTCACCGAAGGAGCAAACAGCGGCTTCAAATATTTTATTGATCCTTCTCTGATTAAGACTAAGGGCTCAGCCATTGGTTGTGAATTTCAATTGCTGGACGACAAGCTGCATCCCGATGCAAAGCACGGTGTAGCCGGAAATCGTACCGTCGGCTCACTTTACGACTTAATTGCGGCGACCAATTTGTCTGTCCCGGATCAATCAAAAATTTTCAAAGGTGTTAAAGAATGGAACCGCGCGAAGATTATCTCAAGAAATGGAAAAGTTGAACATTGGCTGAACAATGTAAAGGTCGTTGAGTACGATCGATACTCGCAAATCTTCAAGGCGCTCGTGGCCTACAGCAAATACAAGGGTTACGAAAATTTTGGCAGCATTCCGGAAGGTCATCTCCTTTTGCAGGACCACGGCGATGAAGTGAAATTCAGAAGTATAAAAATAAGAGAACTGTAATCAGACCGGGAACCGATTATTCTATTTCTTTCGGGCATCACGGAAACTCCTTCACTAATCTGAGCGATCCACGCCCGGCCCATCAGTTCGTGTCCTGCAACGGGTTACATCTACCTCGGCGGAACTACGACCCGTCTTCACTGCCGGTTTGCAAGATCGTTTCGATATCAGGCTTTCCGGCAAAGAGGTTATCCGCCGACTTGTGCCGTTTGGCTGCTGACCCTCATCATATTTCCCTTTTCTCTTCCCTTCTTTTTTAGTTACCTTTTATACGATTGAATCCCGTATGCTGACACAAGAACGTGTAGATTCCCGTGCCTTTATCCATGAACTGACGGCCATTAAAGGCGAAGTGCTTTCCGATGAATATTCACTGGGCATGTATTCCACGGACGCAAGCTTTTATCAGATCAAGCCCCTGGCAGTGGTTCTACCTAAGGATGAAGCGGATGTTAAAAAAGCCGTTGAGATTGCCCGCACACATAAATTAGAGATACTTCCCCGCGGGGGCGGCACGAGCCTCGCCGGTCAGACGGTCGGTGAAGCAATCGTCATTGATTTTTCCAAGTACATGAATAAGATACTGGAGGTCAATGAACAGGAACAGTGGGTGCGCGTACAACCGGGACTTGTACGTGATGAACTAAACGAGATGATGGCAAAACACAATTTGCACTTCGCTCCCGATCCTGCCACATCAAGTCGGGCGAATGTCGGCGGAATGGTGGGCAACAATTCTTCGGGTACGAAAAGCATTATCTATGGCAAAACGGTTGATCATGTGCTCGAAGCTAAAGTCTTGCTGGCCGACGGAACGGAACTTCTGCTGAAAGAACTCCCGCCTGAGGCCTTTCATAATAAAACAACACAAACGGATCGCGAAGGCGAATTCTACCGACGTTTCCAGGACATCATTGAACAAAATCGCGAAGAGATCAAACGGCGCTTTCCGAAAGTCATGCGGAGAGTGGGCGGTTACAACCTGGATGAATTCGTCTATACCGACCGTTGGAATCTCGCGAAGCTCATCACAGGGAGTGAAGGCACGCTGGCCGTTATCCTTGAATTGAAGCTTAATCTTGAACCGCTTCCGAAATTTAAATCGGTAGCGGTGGTACATTTTTCTGAATTGCTTGAAGCCATTCGCGCCGTAGAGCCTATGCTTCCGTTTAAGCCCTCAGCTATCGAAATTATCGATCGCACAGTCTTACATTTAAGCGCAGAAAATCTTACCACCAAACACCTTCACTACTTTATTGAAGGTGATCCCGCCGCGATACTGATCGTTGAATTTTACGGCGACACACAAGGGTCCGTGCTGGATCGTCCTCGTGAAATGTTCAATGCATTAAAGCAGCAGGGACTGGGTTATGCCTATCCCCTCTTCCCTTCCACGAAAGAGTTTGAAGATGTATGGGCACTTCGAAGAAAAGGATTGGGACTCATGATGGGCATCAAGGGAGAAAAGAAAGCATTGAGTTTTATCGAGGACGCTGCCATTCCCACGCACGTGTTGCCTGAATACATAGACCAGGTATTAAAGATCTGCGCAAAGCATAACACCGAGGTTTCCATGTATGCGCACGCCAGCGTCGGTGTTATTCATGTTCAGCCGTTGCTGGATTTGCGTCAGCAGCAGGATATAGAAAATTTGAAACACATCACGGATGAGACCTTTGAACTTGTGGTGAAGTATGGCGGATCGTGGAGCGGCGAACATGGTGACGGCCTCGTGAGAAGCGCCTATAACGAACGGTTTTTTGGACGACAGATCTACGAAGCTCTGAAGTCTGTGAAAAAACTATTCGATCCGGATAACATCATGAATCCTGGCAAGATTATAGATGCGCAGACGATCGATAAAAACCTGAGATACGGAACAAAATATCACGATGAGGAAGTAAAGACAACGTTTCTATATCGCAGCGAAAATAGTTTCGGAGAGTTGGTCCATATGTGCACCGGTGTGGGTGAATGCAGGAAGATCTTGGGAGGAACGATGTGCCCCAGCTTCAAAGCAACACGTGACGAAGAGCATTCTACAAGAGGAAGAGCAAATGCCTTGAGGCTCGCAATGTCAGGCCAACTGGACAAGGACGGATTGGCAAGTGCTCGACTGCACGAGGTGATGGATCTGTGCCTGTCTTGCAAGGCGTGCAAATCAGAATGCCCCAGCAACGTGGACATGGCCAAGATGAAGAGCGATGTGTTACAGGTTTACTATGATAAAAACGGCACAACAATAAGGGACCGCCTGATCAGGGATTCTTCCAGTGCCGCGGCGCGTCTGTCAGGCGTGTTTTCAGGCGCAATCAATTTCATTCAGCATACCGGGTTGTTTAGAGCGCTGCTTGAAAAAGTGGCAGGATTTGACAAGCGGAGGGTATTGCCGGAGTATGCAAGTGAGCCTTTTTATAAATGGTTTGAGAAAAATGGCAGCACCGTTAAAAATCCCATGAAGAAAGTTGTGCTCTTTGCTGATACGTACCTGAACTTTCACGAACCCAATGTTGGTGTCGCCGCCCTGGAACTGCTGAACTCCTGCGGCTATGAAGTGATACTGGCGAATGTAGGTTGTTGTCAGCGCCCGAAAATTTCGCATGGCTTTTTAAGAGATGCCAAAGAAGGGGGGACAAAAACTGCGGAGGGCCTGCGAAATTATATCGATCAAGGTTTACCCATTGTTGTCTGCGAACCAAGTTGTGCCTCGGCACTGACCGATGATCTTCCTGACCTGATCGATGATGTTATTCTCTCCTCAAAACTCAGGGACCAGATCATGATGATCGATAAGTTCCTGGACAATGAAATGGCCGGCGGAAAGCTAAACGCCACACTCGAATCCATTGCGGGCGACCTTCTCATTCATGGGCATTGCCACCAGAAAGCGTTGTATGGCACACAGGAAATGAAGACGTTGTTAAGCAAAAGCAACAATGCGGTTTCAGAGATACCTTCAGGCTGCTGTGGAATGGCCGGATCATTTGGTTATGAAACAGAACATTTTGAGCTGTCCCGGAACATTGGCGAAAGCATTTTGTTTCCGGCGGTAAGATCCATGAAACCGAATACCACCCTCGTGGCCAACGGATTTAGCTGTCGTCATCAGATCGAACATTTTACAAGTGTAAAACCAAAACATTGGGTAGAAGTAATCAGGGCTAAACCATCATCATGAATTGGACTCAACTCACTGACCCGCTGAATAACCTTGCGTTATCTGCGCTCATCGCCGCCATTCCCGTAATTTTTATTTTCTCCTTGCTGATCAGAAAAGTGAAAGGCTACATCGCAAGCTTGCTTACTGTAGCGCTGGCGATCATCCTGGCCATTGCTGTATACGGCATGCCGGCAAACCTGGCTGTTATGTCTGCAGTACACGGCGCACTTTATGGACTCTTCCCCATCTGCTGGGTTATTATTGGAGCAGTTTTCCTGTTCAACGTTACCGTCGCAAGCGGTCAGTTTGAAGTCATCAAGAATTTCATGGCCTCTATAACAAGCGATCGGCGCCTGCAGGCGATTTTAATCGCATTTTCTTTCGGTGCCTTTCTCGAAGGGTCCGCAGGATTTGGCGCTCCTGTTGCTATCTCGGCTGCAATGCTTGTCGCTTTAGGATTTAACCCATTATATGCCGCCGGTATCTGCCTCCTTGCCAATACCGCTCCCGTTGCCTTCGGTTCCGTGGGAACACCCATCATCATTGCGTCGCGCGTCTCTGACATTCCCGAGATGGCTATATCGCAGATGGTGGGTCGTACATTGCCAATGTTATCGATCGTTGTACCGTTCTACCTGGTGATCATCATGTCAGGATTCAGACGATCACTTGAAGTGTTACCGGCCATCCTTGTTTCAGGAATATCCTTCGCATTTTTTCAATGGTTCGCCGCCAACTACATCGGCCCAATGCTTCCCGACGTGATGGCAGGAATTGCCTCTATTTTATGCCTGATGGTATTCCTGAAATACTGGAAGCCGAAATCGATCTGGCACTTTACCGAAGAACCACCCCCAACCATCGACACCAGGCTTAAGTATTCAACCGGTGAGGTCATCAGGGCGTGGTCACCTTTTATCATCATGACGATTTTCATCATCGCCTGGGGACTTCAACCTGTGAAGGATGCGTTGAATTCCATTGGGATTATAAAATTTGATATTCCCGGATTGAACGGATCTATATTAAAGTCCGACGGAAGTCCCCTCGTTATCAAACCTTTCGAATTCAATTATCTATCGGCGCCAGGCACCGCGCTGCTCTTCACGACAATCCTTGCTATTCCCCTGGTGGGGATGAAGTACAACGAAGGAATAAAAATCTATTGGTCGACGCTGAAGCAACTGAGATATCCAATCGTTACGATCGCATCTGTTGTGGGCTTTGCATTCATTGCCAACAATTCGGGGATGTCTATCACGATGGCGTTGGCACTTGCAAGCACCGGAGCACTCTTTCCGTTCTTCTCCCCCATGCTGGGATGGTTGGGCGTCTTTCTCACAGGTTCCGACACTTCGTCCAATGCCCTGTTCTGCAAACTTCAGGCAAGCACAGCCGATAGCATTGGCGTTGATCCGGTGGTGACGGTGAGCGCCAATGCATCAGGCGGTGTTACCGGTAAAATGATCTCACCTCAATCAATTGCTATCGGCGCGGCGGCTGTGGGGCTTGTCGGCAAAGAATCAGACCTCTTCCGTTTTACAGTGAAACACAGTTTCATCATGCTGTTTATTATATCTGTCATCACGTGCGTACAAGCCTATGTGACGCCCTGGATCATTCCTGTCTATGAAAGGATGGGATCCGTTGCAGTACAGGAGGTTCTTGACGTGTCGACAGGTTTTATGTATTTGACGACGTTGGCGGCGGTAGTGGTATTGATTTCAGTTGCCGTTTTTATTATGAATAAGAAGAGGATGCGCAAGTCCCTCTCTGAAGGCGGGGTGAGGTGAACAGACCTCATCCGCGGTGTGTGAGTGTGGATGAAGAGTGCGGTTGACAAATCCTGTCTGGAATAGAATAAATTAATTAATGTAATTTGTTGTATCTCTCTAAACACGAACCATGAAGTCCGAAATCACGATCCGGGGAAATCTCAAGGAAACCTATGACGACATCTACACGCCTGAAGTTCTGTCCGCCCTCACCTCCCTTGCTCATTTCAATGATGAAATAAAGACCGCCATGACTGCCCGCATTAAACGACGGGCGGAACGACAGCAAAAGAAACAACGAATTACATTCCTCGATCCGGAAGGGAGTATACCGCGAACAGACATTAAGGTACAAGATGCCCGTGAGGGTAAGTTCGGAGGCGCGATAATTCCGCATGACCTCCGGAGACAATGGATACAGGGAACAGGCCCTGCGGCCAAACCAAATGCGCCGGTAGAAATCAGTATCCGGAATGTAGCCTACGCGTTACTTTCAGGTGCCGACGGCTGGATGTTTGATGGTGAGGATGCCCTTGGCCAAATCAATGCCATGTCTCTGGACAATCAGCGCAACCTCAAACTCGCCATACATAAAAATCCTGTATACTTGAAAGCCGCAGAGAAGGTAGCTGGCGAAATGAATGCGTGGGCAAAGGGCTTCCTTGGCCGTGAAATCATCAGCGACTGGAAAGAGCAATTAGATTTTACAACAAAGATCTTCCGGGCACGCGGGCTGCACCTGGATGATCGTCACATCCGCGATGAGCGTGGTGTAGCCATGGCAGCTTCTATTGTAGACATAATTCTGTATGTTGTAAACAACTATCAAGCCTTGCAAAAGGCCGGTTCGTCCATTGTGTTGTATCTGCCTAAAATTCAAACCGCCGGCGAGGCGGCCCTCTGGAATGACATGTTGGATGAACTTGAGGTGTTTATTGGTTTAGACAAAGGAACAATTAAAGTATATGTCCTCGTCGAACAACTGGAAGCGACATACCAGCTGATGGAGATCCGCGCAGCCCTGGGAAAACATTTTGTGGGCTTTAACACCGGACGCTGGGATTACATCAATGCCGTTTCAGATGCGATGTCATGGGATAAGACATTTATCAATCCGAATATTGAAAGCATCGTCATGACATACGGATACATGCGCAACTATGAAGATCGTGTTAGGCGTGCTGTAAACACACGGGATGTCAACGGCAATTTTGCACTCTGGCAGGGCGGCATGGAACCAAACATACCTGTTGGTTCGAACGAAGGCGTTGATGCAAGCATGAGAAAGGCCGTGGCTGGTGCCGAACGTGAACAACGAGATGGCGCAAGCGGTAAATGGGTAGCCCATTGGAAAATGGTGCACATCGTCAGGCCCGTGTGGGAAAAAGTGGGTGAGCTCAATCAACTCGGAAGAAAATTTCCTCCCCTGACCTACACTCAACAGGATGCCGACGGACTTGTTTTACTTGAGCCGGCACCAAGAACTATTCGTGGCGCTCGCAATTTACTGAGTGTCGCGTTACAATATGGAAACGCCTTTTTACAGGGGATGCAGGCCGCTGCACTGAAGCCCGCCGACTTCTTTGGTAATGATGATATTTTGTACCTGATGGAAGATATGGCAACCGGGGAAATCCGGCTCAGCATCCTGTGGGAATGGGTTCACAAGGGAGCAATGCTAACGGAGGATGATCTGGAGACTGGAATAAAGAAGGGTGATGTATTTGATTCGACGCTGTTCGAAAAGTTATTGGACGAAGAGTATGATAAACTCCTCAACGCAAAAAATAAAGATGTTCATGATGATTCCAAAACCACCACCCTTCCCATCTCCCGCGAGATCTCTCATACGTATGTGCTGGATCATGTGAAGGCTCCCTGGTTTATTGACCTATTAAATATCAATCTCAACACCACCGACTTAACGACAGCGAAGAACAGGATTCAATTGTTTATGGATCAATTCAAAAAGGATGGTCAGAGAATTACAGAGAATTTGGATTTTTGAATCAAGAGTCATCAATTCATCGGTCGCGCACAGGTCAGGTCAAGACTGACGTTATCTTAAAATGTCACCTCGCAAACCCCGCTACCAACACTTTGCTGGCCGCACCGGCTGGCCCAAAAGCTTCTTTTAATTCTTTACTCGGATTGCCATATACAGTCAATCCAACAAACTCCAACACCTCATTGAATTTCGCGGCGAATTGCTCTTGAAACAATTTATTATGCGCAAGCGAACCTTCCGAACTGGCGTAGCGCTCCAGGATAAAACAGGTACTGCTGTCGGGGGTGATCGTCCATTCATAATCCAGGGCTGCCGCTTCGTTCGCTTTCACAGTTTCCGACATATGCTTTGCCACTTTTATGAAGTTGTCAAACTGGCCCGGTTTAATTTTAGCTTCTACAATGATAAAAATGTTTTTATCAAGATCTCTTTTTACTGCCTGACCAAAACTTGACTGAATTTGCATGGCAAAGAAGCAAATCAAAATTGCTTTAAATAGTTTTGAATTCATGGGTTGATGTGATTGGTTATTCCAGATGATTAAGATAGAAAAAGAAATCGATACCGGTTTTAGTTTTTTTAATTAATGTCTCAGCGGGGTCTTCGTTTCGGGACCCCGCTCTATATAATTGAATAAATTGCCAACCAAGTCTTCCTTACGTCAACCGAACCGGCAAACGCCGGATTCGTTTACCTGTGGCTGCATAAATTGCGTTGCACAGCGCCGGAATAAACGGAGGAACAGGAGGCTCACCGACACCAGTAGGCTTCTCGTTACTCTCGATAAGGTGAACCGCAGTCTCAAGGGGCGCGTCGCTCATTCGGGCTACCAGGTAGTTGTGAAAGTTTGACTGTTCAACGGCTCCGTTCGCAACGCTGATCTCACTCTTTAGCGCAAGGCCAGCGGCAAACGCAGCGCCACCCTCAAACTGCGCCTTGATCCGCTCAGGATTGACGGGCACACCACAGTCAACAACATAGTCGACTTTAGGAATCCGTATTCTATTGTTCCCATCAACCGTGACTTCTACTACGCAGGCTACATAGGTTAAAAAGCTTCGATGTGCAGCAAAACCCTGCCCGCTTCCCTTTGGCAGACTTTTCCCCCAACCTGATTTTTCCTTTGCCGTCTCGATGACATTTTTGAAACGCGCCGTACTCCAGGGATAATCCTCCAGCTTCTCGTTATAATTCCAGAATTCAGAAGTGAGTGAATTGAAGTCGATCATCCGGTCGCCACCGATAAGATCCAGCAGGTTCTGTATGGGGTCAACACCCCTTGCCTCTGCGATCTCATCCAACGTGCAACCAACAGCATATGCGTGATGAATATTTGCGACCGACCGCAACCATCCAATGCGGATCTTTGCCTCAGCCTCCTGGGTTTCGCATGAAACATTTTCAATAGCGTACGGTAAATCGATCATGCCCATGCTTAATTCTGCCCCACTTGCTTCTTTGTTCTTTGCGTCAAAAGTTCCCCCGATAGGAGGAAATACCGAGCGATGCAGCCATGATGTTACATTATTATTTCCATCAATGCCGACTTTCAAATACTGGGCGGAAGGAAAATGATAAAAATCGTGTTGAACATCATCTTCACGTGTCCACAATATTTTTACCGGTGTGCCCATGTTCCTGGAGATCAGGGCCGCTTCAACAACGAAATCCGGTTTTGATTTGCGGCCAAAAGCACCACCCAGCAGCGTAACGTTCACCGTAACATCTTTTTGATCTATGCCGAGCGCATCGGCCAGTGATTTCCTTGTGCCCTGTGGATCCTGAACAGGAGCCCAGACTTCACAGACATTATCATGAACATGAGCCAGGGCGCTGGGCGTTTCCATCGGCGCATGTGAAAGCAGCGGCACCGTGTAATCGACTTCTATTACTTTTTTTGCGCTCGCCAGACCTTTGTCCACGTGGCCACTTTCTCGTCTTACCTTTCCTTTCGTCCTGGCGCGCTTCAGCATATCGGCACCGTATGATCGTGAATCATAATCAGCGTTGATGCCCTTATTCCAGATGACGTTGAGCGCTTTCCGGCCCTCCAACGCAGCCCATGTATTTTCCGCTACCACGACAACGCCTCCCAGCGGTTTATTGATGTTCGTAGGGAAACCTGGTGCATCCAGTGTAAAGACCTTAATTACGCCCGGTACCTTTTCTGTTTCAACCGAGGAAAAAGATTTCAGTCCGGCACCTGGCTCAGGATTGCGTTTGATCACGGCAACCTTTGTATTGGGAAGATGATTGTTATCGAAACCGAACTTCGCCTTGCCGGTGACAATATCTTTCAAGTCCACAATCGAACTTTGCTTTGTGATGTATTTAAAATCTTTAGGCTCTTTTAGTTTGACACTTCCCTCCGCGGGAATCGGTAATGCTGCAGCCTTCTCTGCGAGATATCCGAAGCCAAGGGATTTACCGGAACTGTGGACCACTTCATGATTATTGGCCTTACATTCTGAAACCTCTACTCCCCACTCTTTTGCAGCAGCCTGCTCAAGCAAAAGTCTCACCGTTGCACCAGCCTTACGAAGCGGCGTGAAAAACATTCTCACACTAAAGGAGCCGTCGGTATTTTGATCGCCATATTTTTCATCAGCAACAGCCTGAACGACTTTAACCCTATTCCAATCCGCTTCCATTTCATCGGCCATGATGAGTGGAAGACTCGTACGTATTCCCGTTCCCATTTCAGACCGATGGGCGATAAGGGTAACGTCTCCCGCTCCGTTGAGACTGATAAAAAGGTTCGGAGAAAATGTGAAGTCAGGATTACCCGTGAGTTTTTTCGAAGTGTCCGAGCAACTGAAGCTGACACCGAGCAACAATCCCGACATACTCATGGAAGTTGTCCTCAGAAAATCGCGACGACTGACCTTGAAAATTTTTGATTTGTTAATGTCTGCTTTCATTTTGCTGATGTGTTAGATGCTCTCTTAATAGCCTTTCGGATTCTTTCATATGTACCACACCGGCAAATGTTGCCCGACATGGCCGTTTCAATATCATTATCGTCCGGTGTTGGATTTTTTGCAATCAATGCAACCGCCGACATGATCTGACCGGTTTGGCAGTACCCGCACTGCGGCACATTCTCATCCATCCACGCCTGCTGCACAGGATGAAGATTTTCCCCCGACGAAATACCTTCGATTGTAGTCACCTTCTTTTCTCCGATAGAGGAAACAGGTGTCGAACACGACCGAACCGGATCACCATCAAGATGCACCGTGCATGCACCGCATTGTGCCATGCCACAACCATATTTTGTTCCTGTAAGACCGAGGTTGTCACGCAGCACCCAAAGCAGCGGAGTATTGGGTACGGCTTCTACCTCACGGTTTTCACCGTTGACGACAAGTTGATATGTTGCCATGATTAAGGGATTTGTTTCATTCAAGTTAAGGAAATAAAAAAAGGAAGCAACAATCGGCCTCCTATTTTCAAAGGGAAGTTGGCTGTAAAACTTGAAATTGAATATTATCCCTTTTCATTCCTAACGCAAAAACTATAAAAACCACCGGAGAGAAATAGCAAACCCTCTAGCGCAGAATTCAGAAGTGCATTACACGCACTGCCAAATTTCAATCCCGGATTCTTAAAGTACACTAAGAGGGGATGCATGTACGGGTAATAGGCAATATGCTCCCATTGACGGATCATGTACCCTCCGATGATGAGGACCATTCCAAGACCAATGGGAGTGATAAAATTCTTGATTTGCATACTAAGCCAGTACTGAATTGTTATCATTGCCAGGATGGAGCCATACATTTTTTCTGTGAAAACAATAAGGTGGCCCCACGGGACAGGTTTTGAAAGAAACTCATAATTATGGTTGAGCAAGGAGACCGCACTACCTGAAGCAACAATGAAGATCGTAAAAAAGATGAAACAGAAAATAATCAGGAAGTTGATCACTAGAAATTTGGAAAAGAAAATATCAGCATAACTTCTGGGCGTGGTGTAGACTTGCTTCCATGTATTGTTCCCATATTCAATTTGAACAACCAGACTAATGACAAGGATCACATAAACTGGCAGGAGAAAGGATGCAGCAACGGCCCAGTTGTCGTTAATGAAGATTGCCCAGGGGTCATTGCCCAGCTTAGATTCGAACACGTCGGGACGGCCGATCAGTTTGATGGCATTGACAAGAGGTATAAAAGCTGCTCCGCACATCGTAAGCCAAAAAGCGTTAGACCTACGAATCTTCAGGAATTCAGCCTTTGTGCTTAAAATAAATATCACCATCGTATCGAAATCATTTCAACAAAAAGCTCTTCGAGATCAGTGTGAACGAACCCAAGTTTATAAACCTTTATTTGGTTTTGAACCAACATGCTATTTAGTGCAGCCGCAGATTCCCGATTCTCAATGTTTATGTGCAAGGTAAAGGCACCAACCTGCTTTATCGGGCGGTCATTAACCAGCAATTTGACGTTTTCAATATCATCTACCTCCACTTCAAGTGTTGTGAAACTTGATTTCATTTGCTGCAATTCCGTAAGCTCTCCCTGGAACATCAGCCTGCCATGATGAATGATGCCGACATGTGATGCCATTTTCTCCACCTCGTTCAGAAGATGACTGGATATAAGTATTGTCTTATTAAACTCCTTATTCAGTTGCACGATAAGATCACGGATTTCAATAATACCGGTCGGGTCCAGTCCGTTGGTGGGCTCGTCTAAAATGAGAAGTTCCGGATCATGAAGCAAGGCGATGGCAATTGCCAGTCGTTGTTTCATACCAAGTGAATAAGCCTTAGCTTTCTTGTTCGCCGCTTGGCTAAGTCCAACAATCTTTAAGACTTCCCCAATTCGTTCCCTTTTGCAATTGTACGCAAGACGAAAGACTTCAAGATTTTCCGTTCCCGTTAAATGCCCGTACAAAGACGGTTGCTCGATCAACGAGCCTATCTTCCGCAGCAAAGCCAACCTATTCTTGGCAAAGTCTTCCCCAAATATCGTAATCAGATTGTTGTTATTATTAAGCAGACCCAATAGCAATTTTAATGTAGTGGTTTTACCAGCGCCATTCGGCCCAAGGAAACCATAAATACTTCCTTGGTGGACATCAAGATTAAGGCCGTGCAGAATTTTAGCCTGTTTGGTAAAGGAAAATTCAAGGTCGTTTGTTCTAATGACGGAGGGACTCATATTGAATAGGCTTTTCACTGAATCATGGTAAGGAGACTACCTTATTCGCTAAATGTTACATGCAAGGCAGATAATTCTCGTTGGCGGGATCTTCAATGTGGAACGCCGGGGCATAACCTTCAAAAAAAATTAAAGGCAGGTCACCACATTCATATTTGGATATGGGATACCAACAAAGTGTAAATTTTAAACATTATATTTCCAAAATATTCTGGGCCCCTTGATTAAGAAAACAGGACGTGTCCGTTTTACTTGTCGTTAATACCACAAAGGAACCATCAATGAACTTTACCTCGTCATGAAAAATAGTGTGATTTTATTTAGCCTGATCATTTTGATTTGCTCCTGCTCAAAAGAAAAAAATAAAGTCGGCAGCAAAGAATTCTTTACCATTGAAAGTGAGGGAATAAAATTAAAAGTGGAAGTGGTGACCGATAGCATCACCATGCCATTTGGTATGGATTTCTTGCCTGACGGGAGATTGCTCGTGACGGACCGGTATGTTGGTAATATTGTAGTCGTCAATACGGAAACCGGTAAGCGGGAATTCGTGCAAGATGTTCCACCGGTAGTTGGTCAGGGCGATTGCGGTATGCTGGACATTCTTGTTCACCCGGATTACACCCATAACAAGTGGATCTATTTTGCATACACCGCCGGCGATACCAATTCCAATACGATGGTAGTTGAGCGTGGTAAGTTAGACGGGTTAAAGTTGGTTCAGCGCGAAAGGCTGTTCACAGCGCTCCCTTATTATAAGAAACCTCTTCATGAGGGTACGCGCCTCGTATTGAAAGATGGTTACTTGTTCATCGGCATGGGCGAACGAACCGACCTAAGAGATTCCGCACAGACATTAAGTAACCACCTGGGCAAAATCCTTCGCATATTTGAAGACGGGCGCGTCCCGGAAGATAACCCATACGTTAGCACGCCTAAGGCGAAGCCGGAAATCTGGAGCTATGGCCACCGGAATCCGAACGGGCTCACGACAAATCCGTTTACCGGTGATCTTTGGGAACATGAACACGGCCCGAAGGGCGGAGACGAAATCAACATTATCAAGCCAGGGTTAAACTATGGCTGGCCCCTCATCAGCTATGGCGTCAACTATGATGATACGCCCGTTAACGAAGGCCGCTCTGAAATGGAAGGCATGGAACAACCCATCTATTACTACAAACCCTCCATCGCCCCAAGTGGTATGCAATTTTATACGTCCGACGTCATCCCTGGCTGGAAAGGAAATTTATTCATTGGTTCGATGATACTAACACACCTGAACCGGTTGGTGATTAAAGACAACAAGGTGATCAGCGAAGAAAGATTAATGGCCGACAAAAAATGGCGGGTGCGATCGGTAAAACAGGGGCCGGACGGATATTTATACCTCGGCGTGGACGGCGGAAAGATTCTCAGGATCATGCCGGATTAAATCCCGGAAGTTTCATGCATTCAACTTTTCAAAGTGCTGTTTCAGTTGGCCTATAGATTTATTTCTTATGATGCTCGCTCGTGAGATAATGCTCTTTCAAAATATCTTCGCCAAAATCGTTACCCTTGTCCCGCAAGATCGCGTGAATGTGGTTGCCATCATTTTGAAATCCCACGTTGTCATACTCAATCAAAAAATCAGGACCATTGACGATGTAATAGTGAGGCTTATTTCTTTCACTGCTGCCAACCCAGGCAAAGTAAACTTTCCCTAGACCGGTTTTTATAATCTGGTCGTAAAGCATGTGTGCCGTGCTGTGCTCAAAATTATGAGTGTACTCCTGTATCAGTAGTTTCAGCACTTCAAGCTGATCGTCATTGAATTCTTTGGCCGATATTCCATAGTAGGAGGTAATTCGCTGGCTGCTTTTTGGATTGGTAATAATATCCCGCGGAACTTCCTGAGATAAAATCGCCTTTGCTTTTTGTCCTTCGGAAAGAAAGTTCAAAAGCATGAAGCCGTAGTCTTCTTCCTTGCTCAGTACACGCCAGCCAGCATACTTTGACGACTTTACCTGCGAAGGATCCGTACCAACAAAAAGGGGTGAAACGGAAACCGACTTTCCGGTTACGGTCGCATTCAAAGCAATATGATGGCCACCAAAACTCAGTCCCCACGGATCTTTTTCCTGTGGAGTACCCCAAATGGCAATGAAATAATTCTCATGCGCCCATTTTAAATCCTGCGTCATCTTCAGGGTCTCTTGAGTAATCTTCCCCTCGTCAAATGCCTGCTGATACAACGTGTTCAGAATATCGTCCAGTTTCATAATGCTCGTGAGCTTCAGGTACCCCTGCGAACTAAGGATGGTAGTGAGCAACTCGTGAAAGGCTATCCGGCTATTGTCAGACAGCGAGCCGTATTGAATTCCAGGGCGGGGCACCATTCCAACCGGTAAATTAGTCCACTTCATGCGCGACGTATCGCCAAATTCATAACTAATGCTTTTTAATTCATCCGCACTCAGCGTACTTATAAAATGATTTGTTGCTGACGTTATTGCCTGTCCCGATTGGGCCGAGACGACATTAACCGACAGACACAAATAAATCAGGGCGCCCATCACTCGGGTTGTCGCTGCAAGGTCACTTATCATAAAAGGTTTAATTAAGATTAAGAGAGTTGGTTGGCTATTCTGCGATTCGTGATCGAATATAACCTTATCATTTAAACTTTAACCGAATCAGCTGAATATTTTGCAAATGCTTTTTAACTTAGACTGATGATCCGCACACCTCCCGCACATTCTTCTGAACTATTGAACTCATATTTTAAATTGAATAGAAGATCTTAAACAAAAACCAATGAACTATAAACGAAGAGATTTCATCAAAATCGGCAGTGGCCTTGCTGCAAGCCTGGCCCTTACTTCCCTTTCCGCTAATCTTACAGCAAAAGACAATATGAATGAAAACATGAAAGGCAAAAAGTTCGGTCTCCAGTTGTACTCCTTACGCGACATTTTGCCTCAGGACCCAAAAGGAGTATTAAAGCAGGTGGCGTCATTTGGATACAAACAAATTGAGGGGTATGAAGGTCCTTCGGGAATATTCTGGGGAATGACAAACACCGAGTTTAAAAAATACATGGATGACCTGGGCATGGATTTTATTGCCACCCATTGTAATATCGACAAGGATTTTGAAAAGAAAGTTGAAGAGGCGGCGGCCATTGGAATGAAGTATCTCATCTGTCCTTCCCGCGGATCAAACAAAACTGTCGATGACTTCAAGAAAGTTGCAGAAGATTTCAATGACAAGGGTGAATTATGCAAAAAGAGCGGAATACGGTTTGGCTATCACAATCACGAGTATGGTTTCAATTTAATTGATGGCCAGTTCCCGCAGGATATTTTGATGAAGAACACCGATCCTGACCTGGTAGATTTTGAAATGGATATTTATTGGGTCGTTACTGGCAAGCAGGATCCGATTGAATGGCTGAAAAAATATCCTAATCGTTTTAAGCTTGGTCATGTAAAAGACAGGATGCCAGATTCCACCGAGCGTGGAGCCAGTTGCATTCTTGGAACAGGATTCATAAAGTATCCACCGATCATTGAAGTGGCCAAGCAAAACGGTATGAAGTATTTTATTGTCGAGCAGGAGCGATATGACAATACGACACCGCTTAAAGCTGCCGAGGCCGATGCTGCTTATATGAAAACCTTGAAGCTCTAGCTTTCGTGGGCAAAAGCTCAATGGTCAGATCATTGAAACGGAATTTTTGCCCTTGAGGCAGACAAAAGCTTCCGCGGCAGCGACACCCGCTTCTGCGCCCCGGAACTTTTCCATGATCTCATGACCACAGGTATATATTCCTGGCGGGTTCTGACTTACATGGCAGTACAAGGCCTTTCGCTTGGTCTCTTGTTCCTTTGAGATGTCAACGTAATCGGTGGGGTGAAACGTGAGCGTTTGCTCACCAGCGCACACTTCGTAAAAATAGAGTTGGAATTTTTTTGTTGCTCGCATCCACGCTTGCATCGTCAGGAAACTTGCCGCCTGGTGGTCTTTGTGCGTGTCAATGGGCCAATGCGTAAAAACAATATCGGGCTCTTCTTTGCGAAACAGCTCAGACATCTTGCTGATCCAATCCTCATTCACGATTGTGTCACCATCAATCTGTCCGAGAAAGGTTGTTTTTACATTTAGAATCTTGCACGCCTCTTCCGCTTCCTTACTGCGAATGGTAGCAGCCTCGCTATGCGATGTGCCTTCTATGCCCGCTTCTCCCCGGGTAAGGTAAACCACTTTAACATCATGACCCGCTGTGCTGAACTTTGCCAAGGTACCACCGCATCCACTTTCAGGATCATCGGGATGTCCGCCAACGCAAATCACTTTGAGTTTTGCGTTCCCGCTTTCTATTTTGGTTTCCGCCAATACTGACAGGGGTAACATGCCGAGTCCAACAGCCGATGCGTCTTTGAGGAACCGTCTCCGGGATGATTTTTGCGTCATGAAGATGCGGGTTAAGATAGAAATGTAGATGAAGACATGAACGGCGATAATTCTAATAAAAATCAAAAATGTTCACAAAGCATTTCACGCGTTGCCGGGGAGCTTATCAAACTCCGAAAACCCTTCAGATCCCCACGTACCACGCCCATCCGCTGTCACCCGTGTCAACAAATTCGTCGGTAACTTCTATGCGTTGCAGGTACTTCATGCTTTTGTAACCAATTTGTGTTTCAACTCTCAGTCTCAAAGGTGCTCCATGAGGCACGGGAAGATCTCGTCCATTCATACCATATGCAAGAAGTGTTTGCGGATGAAGTGCGTCGAGCATGTCAATGCTGTCGATCCATCCATCATAAGAATAAAAATTCACGAATCGGGCGCTGGGAATAATCCCCACCGTGTGGAGAACGTGACGTAATGGTACACCCGTCCATTCCGCGATGGCAGTCCAGCCTTCCTCACAAGTATGCTTGGTAATTTGTTTACGGGCGGGAAACTTCTGAAGGTCTCTCATGGAATAAGATCCTGGGCGCAACACCTTTCCTTCAATTACCAGTTTCCAATCAGCAAAACCAGTTTTGAGCAATCGACCATACTCTTCGCTAAAAGAATCGGGTTTTGAAGACTCCGCAGGATTGGTCGTTCCTGTGGCCGGAAATGATGAGATATCGCCGAAGCGATATTCCTTTACCAGTGACTGTCCGGGTAGAAGCGTGCGCTGGGCAAGGTAAGTAAGGTTGTCGCCCATGCGAAGAATGTTTCGGTAGCTGGGTGGCGTTGGTTTCGAACATCCTTGCAGCAGCAGTCCACCAAGGGATGCAAGTCCCGTGAGAATTGCTTTGCGTCGCGTGATAATCTGATTCTTTTTCATATCATTTTCCGAAAGTCATAGCCTGCATCTGTTGTCTGAATCCCGACTTGATCACCATTACTACGTGCACAATCAAAAAGAGCTCAACG
>DASUGQ010000243.1:0-2139 GCA_036273935.1 Cyclobacteriaceae bacterium
TACCACAGATGAGAGTAATCGTATGGCTCATACCGTATGTTTCAGGTATTCGAGTGCTCTGAAAATATCTTCCGGGGTGTCGATGCAAATGCTTTCCACGTGTGTCTCTGCCACGGCTATTCCATATCCGTTTTCCAACCAGCGAAGTTGCTCCAGTGACTCGGCCCTTTCAAGGGAAGAGACCGGCAGTGTGGTAATTTCCTTCAGCACATCACTGCGAAAGGCATAAAGTCCGATATGCTTGTAATAGTTGAATTGACGAAGCCAGTTTTCTCTTGGCACATTTCTAAGATGTGGAATGACGGCCCGGCTGAAATACAGGGCGAAATGATTTTTATTGACGACAACTTTCACTTCACCGGGATTATTGAGTTCTTCTTCAGTTTCGATTTTCTTTACAAGCGTTGCGATAGCCGTGTCACCATCCAGCAGGGAGGTAAGCTGATCCATCTGCCCGGGCTGAATGAAAGGTTCATCGCCCTGTATGTTGATGACATAATCAAATTTTTCGTTTTGCAACGTCAACGCTTCATAACAGCGATCCGTGCCGGTTGGATGGTTTTCACTTGTGAAACAGGCGTTACCACCAAAGGCCAGTACATGATCATAAATTTCCTGATGGTCAGTCGCGACAGCAATTTGGTCGATGTGAGCCGCCTTCTGAACTTGTTCATAAACCCTTTGAATCATTGACTTCCCGCCAATATCGGCGAGGGGTTTGCCGGGAAACCTGGTAGAGGCATAACGCGCAGGGATAATAGCCAATATTTTTTTCATTAATTCTGGACTTAAGTAATCCGCTTCACCTGTAAACTGGTTCCTTCGTCGTTAACAACTTCAACTTCGATATCTTTATCGATATAATCACCTCGTGTGTAGGCATCGTAAATTTGTTCGTCTATCATCACTTTTCCGCTGGGACGAAGCACGGTATAGGCTATTCCTTTTTTTCCTTTCATAGGTTCCTTGTTAAAGCTGGAGGTGTATCCTTGCGAGCGTTCTTGTGTGTCGGTGAGAGCGACTCGCTTGAATATTGCGGAATCGGAGAGCCTGGAGCTTGCATAAAAAAGTAATCCGATGGCTCCAAGTATTCCTCCCAGGGTTGCCGCCGTGGCAAGCAGAATGTTTTGCTGAGGAACGAAATCAAAATTGAAGAAATCATTATCGACCATAATGAGAATGAGGGACATGACGATCAACGAAATGCCACTTACCCCTGCAATTCCAAAACCAGGTAAAATAAAAATTTCGATCGCCAACAGACCGACGCCAATGAAGAACGCAATGATCTCCCAGTTTGCCGCCAGGCCGTTAAGATAGTAGGGAACGAGGTAAAGGATCAAACCAATAAGCGCCGCCAGGCCCGGGAACCCCACACCGGGCGTTTGCATTTCAAAATAAATTCCAGCGAGGATGATAAGGATAAGCACTCCGCTGATGAATGGATTGAGAAAGAAGGCGATTACTTTTTCAGAACGGCTCAGTTCAAATCGATCGATTTCATAAGACCCGATATTATTCTTTTGTAGAATCTCTTCAATCGATCCTACCTTTCCTTCACAATATCCGTGTTTGATGGCCTCAGAGGTTGAAAATGTAATGATCTTTCCCTTTTCCGTAATGGAGTCGATTTCGACATCTTCGTCTACCATTCCTTCTGCGATGCGTGGATCGCGTCCATTTTCTTCTGCCGTTGAACGCATAATTGAACGCATGTAGGACTGATACTTGTCTGGCGCTTTTTCTCCGGATCCGTCAACCACTGTTGCTGCTCCAATGCTCGCTCCGGGTGACATATAGATGCTATCGCATGCAATCGAAATCAACGCTCCCGCTGACGCTGCATCGGAATTGATAAATACCCATACCGGGTTTTTAAAATCCATCAGCTTGTCGACAATTTCCTTCGCATCGGTGAGTATGCCGCCATATGTATCCATTTCTATAATCACGATATCTGCTTTTGTCTCGATGGCATGATCAATGGCCAGGTCAACGTATCGCTTCATGCGGGGATCGATCTCGCTTTTGATCTCCATCACCATCACTTTTTTCTTTTGAGAATACGCGCTGATGGTGGTAAGGAGACAAATGAGCAAGGTAAGTCGGTACATAACTTTGAAAGCCAGATATTGCCTC
>DASUGQ010000244.1:0-4198 GCA_036273935.1 Cyclobacteriaceae bacterium
GCATAAACATCAGCCGGCATTAACAATGAGTCACCCTTCCCGTAATAACTAAACATCGCGGGCCGGTATAGATAATAGCCCATTCGTTGTTTAAGAATTTCAGCGTCTATTGAATCAAGATCATCCTCCAACTCCGACAGGTTTCTCATAATCCGATTTCCCTGAAACCATTTCTTATCCGTGCGCTCCAACTGAAATGACGAGAGATCAAACACGACTTGCGTTTTTGTAAACTTGCTGCGGCTGAATGTCTCACTTCGCGCGCTTTTCTTTTGTCCCAACATTTCATTTTCACCACTAAGGCCTTCTGTATAGTTATAACCATTGAAGAGTTCCAACTTAAGATAACGCTCATTTAGGATGGTATACATTTTACCCGAATCTGCTACGATCACGTCTTTGTTACCATCATTTTTCCTATGGTCATAAATAATAACATCCTTGAGGGTGATGCCATCCGGAAATTTTTTATTGACTTTTATACTGACGTCAGGGATTCCGTTGTAGAAGGTTCCCTCCCGTAAATCGAGCGCCGGTTTCTTCTGTTTGATATCATACAGCAGGCTGTAAGCCTCCAAGGCGGCTTTGGGTACCCAATAGTTGTTCGAGTAAAATGCAAACCCGGTCAGTAACAGGACGAAAAAGAAAATCGGCTGGATCGTTCGCAACAAGGAAATCCCTGCCCCTTTTATTGCGGTAAGTTCAAAATGTTCGCCAAGATTTCCATACGCAATCAGTGCTGACAAGAGAACGGCCAGTGGAAGGGCGGTCGGTGTTGTGACAACGCCGAAATAGAAAAAAAGTTGAGCGACAAGTATCCAGTCCAGTCCTTTTCCAATAATGTCGTCAAAATAGCGGATCATCTGAATGTTCAGTAAGATGAAGACCACCACAAGGAAGGTAATCACAAAGGGACCGATGAAGGCATCCAGGACGAGTTTGTCAATCTTCTTCATTCGATAATTGAAGTGCTCAAATATTAAACCAAAAGTAGCTTATTCTTTATAATGCCCGAAGGAATTTAGTTAGTGCCCAACGAATCGATTCGTAATCAAAAGGGTGAATCAAAGGAAATGATTTAACTCACTGACGTCGTGCTGAGGTATTCACCCCAATTCACTACAGTCTCCGCGATAAATCTTTCTTCCTGCAGATTTCAGTTGACCTTCTCTGATTAGTGCTTCTTTTTTGGTAGAAAATTCTTCAGTATGAATTTTTTCCCTGGCCTGATCGAACAGTCTCACCTTTCGTTGACAACTCATTATGTGAACTCAATCGGCCATTAAGGTCGGAAGTGCAACCAACATATATCTTGTTGAATTTTTCACTGTATAAAACGTAAACACAATGCATAAAAATGAAAGTTGCCCGAAGCTACTTCTGTCAATGTAGCGGGGAGTTGAATCCCCGTCCGCCGGCCGGCGGATATGAATACATCGCTCTAACCACCGGAGCCACTCGATACAATCTCCCAGATAAATTTTCTCCCCGCCGCAGACTTCAATTGGCGCTCTCTGACAAGTGCCTCTTTCTTAGTAGTGAAATGTTCGGTATGAATTACTTTCCATGGCCTGAATCGAACAGTGTAACCTTTCGTTGACAACTCATTATGTGAACGAAATCGACCATTAAGGTCGGAAGTGCAACCAACATATATCTTGTTGAATTTTTCACTGTATAAAACGTAAACACAATGCATAAAAATGAAAGTTGCCCGAAGCTACATCTGTCAATGTAGCGCGGGGGAGTTGAACCCCCGTCCGCCAGCCGGCGGATATGAATCCATCGCTCTAACCACCGGAGCGATTAATGACAATCGTGCACTGCTTTTTTAAGGTAGCGCGGGGGGGAGTTGAACCCCCGACCTTTGGGTTATGAATCCAACGCTCTAACCACCTGAGCTACCGCGCCATTTTTATTTTTTTATCTTTTCTATCCGAAGCACAAACCAATTCTCCACTCCGTCGTTTCAATTTTGCAAACGCAATATCTTTTTGGTTACACCTCTATTATCGTCTTTTGAATCCGAGACAACTACTCTGATTTTTTAGGAGCGCAAACTTACAAACTTTCATTCGATTCTCCCAAATGGAACTTTTATTTTGGGTTAAAGAAAAAAATGCCCTATATTAAAACTCAAAGGGAGGTGACTATGGCTACAGCACGATTGACGAAGAAAAAAAGTTTTACTGCTGACTATGAGATTCATGCATCGATCAAGATGTTGTATCCCTACATCCAAACTGCAAGCGGTCTTGCCGAATGGTTTGCAGATGATGTGAATATCAATAACGAAGACAAAACTTTTCTTTTCTATTGGGACAATGAAGAACACAAGGCTCGTCAGGCGGCTCACCGCACCAACCACTTTGTCCGTTTTGAATTCTTACCAGAGAGCGAAGAAGATGAAAAGGATCCCTCCTATTTCGAACTGAGACTTGAATTCAATGAACTCACTCAATCTGTATTTCTCAAGGTAATTGACTATTCAGATTTTGAAGATCAAAAGGAACTGAATGATCTTTGGGATGGCCTTGTAGATAATTTAAGAAAAACAGTCGGCGGCTAAATCTCCTTACAGTTTCCTATTTTCATATGAAGTGAAGTCAGGGCGTTTTGGCTCGTAACCACTTTCAAGCAAGGGTGAGGTAAATAAATAATCTGCCGTTGCCTTATTACAGGCAACCGGAATGTTCCAGACAACGGCCAATCGAAGTAATGCTTTAATATCCGGATCGTGGGGTAACGGTTCAAGGGGATCCCAGAAAAATATCAGGAGATCAATCTTTCCTTCCGCAATCAAGGCTCCGATTTGTTGATCCCCACCCAGCGGCCCGCTTTTTAATTTCTGCACAGGGAGTTGAAGTTTTTCTTCAAGTCTCCTGCCAGTCGTTCCGGTGGCATACAGATAGCAGTCTTTTAATCTTTCTTGCTGGATACTGGTCCATTCGATCAGCTCATCCTTCTTATTATCGTGCGCTACAAGGGCAATTCGTCTTTTAATCATGTTCAGCTTTAATTGGCGTCTACCGAAATTATGAAAAACTCTATTGCCAATGGGATATTGATATTCTATTTTTGCCATCCGATTTTTTATTATGGATAAGGAGAATATCGAAAGGTGGGTTGACCAGGTTGCCAAAGAACTTTCCCTTCACGTTCATCACGTGGGGGCCGTTGCCGAAATGTTAGCCGAAGGCGCGACCATACCCTTCATTGCGCGATACCGCAAGGAGCGCACCAACAGCATGGATGAAGTAATGATCGCCAACATTCGCGATCGCATCGAGCAGCTCCGGGAGTTGGATAAGCGACGGGAATCCGTGATAAGCTCCATCGAAAAGCAGGGAAAACTGACCGTTGAACTGATGCAAGCTGTCGTAAGCGCTCATACGCTTGCCGAGCTGGAAGATATTTACCTGCCCTTCAAGCCTAAACGCAAAACGCGTGCAAGCGTGGCAAAAGAAAAAGGGCTCGAGCCACTGGCACAAAAATTATTCGATCAGGAAAAAATTGATGTATATAATTTCGCCAGTTCATTCATTAACGAAGAGAAAGGTGTGGCTAGCAGCGAGGAAGCACTTGAAGGAGCGCGTGATATTATTGCTGAATGGATCAGCGAAAATCAGGAGACAAGAAAAAACATCCGCGAGTTGTTTTGGTCCGAAGGAGTTATAGAATCACGGGTGTTAAAGGGAAAGGAATCGGACGGTCAGAAATATAAAGACTACTTCGAGTGGAAAGAACAGGTTCGATCCACACCTTCCCATCGGCTACTGGCCATGAGACGGGGTGAAAAGGAAGGCATACTTGCACTGGATATATTCCCTGCCGAAGAAAGCGCCATACACGCAATCGAGCAACAATTTGTACGATCAGCAAATGAATCCGCTGAACAAATTAAGTTGGCTATTAAAGATGGCTACAAGAGACTTCTCCGTCCCTCCATGGAAACGGAAATCCGGATGGAGACTAAAATGAAAGCCGATGAAGAGGCCATCAAAGTTTTCGCAGCAAACCTGAAGGAACTTCTATTGGCTCCGCCCCTCGGACAAAAAACGGTTCTGGCCATCGATCCGGGTTTCCGCACGGGGTGTAAGGTGGTTTGTCTTGATCAACAGGGTAAGCTTCTTCACTATGAAGCGATCTTCCCTAACGAACCGCAGCGGGAGCTTGCAAAATCAAAGGCGGTTATTAA
>DASUGQ010000245.1:0-2681 GCA_036273935.1 Cyclobacteriaceae bacterium
TCAGTTTGCGAACCATACTGTGCCCATTTTGTTTTAGATTTGTAAGTTATTTAAACTTAGTCTAAATAGGCTCATGAGTAAGGAAATAATAGAAGAATGGACCTCGAAGGAATACGAACACGGTTGGATCTCAAACATCGAGACCGAGTCTGCCCCGAAGGGTTTAAATGAGGATATTATCCGGTTCATTTCAGCCAAGAAGCAAGAGCCCGAATGGTTACTGGAGTGGCGCCTGAAAGCCTTTCGCCAGTGGATGAATATGAAAGAGCCGACCTGGCCGAACGTCACTTATCCCTCCATTAATTACCAGGATATCATTTACTATTCAGCCCCCAAGCAAAAAGTTAAGCCGGAAAGCCTGAACGAGGTGGATCCGGAATTATTGAAAACCTTTGAGAAGCTGGGCATCTCTCTTCTTGAGCAAAAACGGCTTACAGGCGTTGCCGTTGATGCCGTACTGGATAGTGTATCCGTTGCAACGACATTCAAAGACAAACTTGCTGAACTGGGAATCATTTTTTGTTCATTCAGCGAAGCCGTTCAAAAGCATCCTGACCTCGTTAAGAAATATATGGGATCCGTTGTACCCCTCAATGATAATTATTTCGCTGCGCTCAACTCCGCTGTTTTTACTGACGGCTCCTTCTGTTATATCCCGAAGGGAATCCGCTGCCCTATGGAACTTTCGACATACTTCCGCATCAATGCCGCGAACACGGGGCAATTTGAGCGGACGTTAATTGTCGCTGACGAGGGCTCTTATGTTAGTTACCTCGAAGGTTGTACGGCCCCCATGCGGGACGAAAACCAGCTTCACGCTGCGGTGGTGGAGATCTACGCCATGAAAAATGCCACCGTGAAATACTCCACAGTGCAGAACTGGTATCCTGGTGATAAGGAGGGAAAAGGTGGTATTTACAACTTCGTAACGAAGCGGGGACTTTGCGCCGGTGATCATTCCAAAATTTCTTGGACGCAGGTCGAAACAGGATCGGCCATCACCTGGAAATATCCGTCCTGCGTGCTCAAGGGAGATTATTCGTCGGGCGAGTTTTATTCAGTAGCTGTAACCAACAACCGGCAACAGGCCGACACGGGGACGAAAATGACTCACATCGGTAAAAATACCCGCTCGCGAATTGTGTCTAAAGGCATATCGGCGGGGTTCTCGCAAAATAGCTATCGTGGCCAGGTTCATATTATGAAGCGCGCCGACAACGCAAGGAATTTCTCACAATGCGATTCCCTGCTGATGGGCGACAAATGCGGAGCTCATACCTTTCCCTACATCGACGTGGAAAATAACTCAGCACGCATCGAACACGAGGCGACCACATCAAAAATAGGTGAAGACCAAATATTTTATTGCCTGCAGCGCGGCATCGATGAGGAGTCAGCCGTGGCCCTCATTGTCAACGGATATGCGAAGGAGGTATTGAGCCAATTACCTATGGAGTTCGCTGTTGAGGCACAAAAATTATTAGCCCTCACCCTGGAAGGAAGCGTAGGATAATTTGATCATTAAAGTTGAGTACATACAGATCAGTAAAGGAAGGAAGATGTTAAGAATAAAAAATTTGCACGCGAAGATCGGGGAGAATCAAATCCTGAATGGAATTAACCTTGAAGTAAAGCCGGGAGAGGTTCATGCTATCATGGGACCGAATGGTTCCGGCAAGAGCACATTAGCCTCCGTGCTGGCGGGCCGCGAAGACTTTGAAGTAACGGACGGCTCCATTGAATTTCTTGGCAAGGATTTGCTGGAACTTCAGCCTGAAGAAAGAGCGCGCGAAGGAATATTTCTCGCCTTTCAATACCCGGTTGAAATTCCGGGCGTCAGCACCATCAACTTCATGAAGACCGCGGTCAACCAGATCCGCGAGCATCGAGGGCAGCAGCCGCTGGATGCCGTTTCGTTTCTTAACCTTATGAAAGACAGGATGAAACTCGTTGAGATTGATCAATCGTTATTGAATCGATCCTTGAATGAAGGTTTTTCGGGTGGAGAAAAGAAGCGCAATGAAATCTTCCAAATGGCTATGCTTGAACCGAAACTTGCCATCCTGGATGAAACAGATTCCGGACTTGACATTGATGCTTTGAGGATTGTAGCCAATGGCGTCAACAAACTCCGCTCAAAAGATAATGCAACCATTGTCGTTACCCACTACCAGCGTTTGCTTGAATACATCGTCCCTGATTTCGTTCACGTTCTCTACAAAGGAAAAATTGTAAAGTCCGGCAGCAAAGCCCTTGCCCTGGAACTCGAGGAAAAGGGGTATGACTGGATCAAGGATGAAGTAGCCGCCGTTTAAATTTTTCAAAAGATCATGAGCCTTATCAATGTCGGAAAAAATATATCAGACGATATTCTGCACCAGCTTGAAAGCAACGTAGATGCATTCCCTGTTCTGAGTGAAATTCGCCGTCAGACCTTTGCCTCTTTTCAGCAGTCCGGACTGCCGGGAAACAAGCATGAAGAATATCGATTCACGCCGCTCACAAAGGCAGTTGAGAAGTTTGACTTTTCTTCCCTGAAAAAAGAAACCGCGAATTCGCCAGGCGACGTGACGGATTTTCTCATCCCAAATGCAGACACGCACTCGCTCGTCTTTATAGATGGAACTTATCAACCCGCCCTTTCCAGTGCCAGGGAAGTGCCCGGACTAACGATTGGTTTA